>JBDLIB010000041.1:0-20245 GCA_039715085.1 Bacteroidota bacterium
CTAAGATTATAGTCATCCGATGAATTATAATCATAATGCATTTCTCAAAATAATAGTACTAAAAATTGTTTGTAATTTTTAGGAAATTAATAAAAATAACCAACAACAATCAACCAACAACAATCAACCAATAGCTACCCACTAATTCCCCAATCTCTCAGAATTCCCACTGCCAACTCCGGCTACCTGAAAATATCTGTCTCCAAATGATTTATAATAGACAATTACGGTGTATTCATTTTCGGTTTGGTAATAGGAGCCTACAATATCGGTTATATCGATGTTTTCTTCCGCATTAGCGGTAACATAGGTATAGTTATAAAACCCCTGTTTTAAAAGAAGTGTGGCTTCATAGAGTTTTGTTCTTGGATTATAGTCCATTTTGTTTTCTTCGGATAGCTCCCAATCGTTAAAAGCACCATAAACGTAAATATTCTTATCACCGATCTCTTTAAAGCTTTCTAATGAAAAATGTACTTTGCTGTAATCTCCTTCCAGGGAAACATCCTCAGAGTCAATGGTTCTCAACACAAAACCTCCGTTTACATCCTGATTGAAGGAATAAGCTTTATTGTATTGTTCTTCATCATAATACAGATAGGTGTTAAATATTTCATCCAATCGGGTTCTTTGTATATTATTTGTGGCATTTCTTATTTCTTTTGTATCAAAATATAAATACTCATTTCCGGCCCAAAAAGAAATCTCGTTTACATAATTATAGAGCAGTTGTCCGTTTCTAACATATTTTGGTTTAATATTTTTTATGGCAGAATTCCAGTCCATGTTTTGATAGACAACAACTTTAACATCATTGTAAGGGTCTCTGATGATTATGTTTGAATGATTGATTACAAATTGCACATCGTGTTTTTCATTGATATAACTTACATCCCTGCTTCGGTGAACCGAAACACCTACATCTACCATGTTTTGATAAACAATAAATTTTCTTGTAAAGATCAAATTATCTTCTTCATCCATTACGCTAATTAAATAATTACCTGTTTTAATTATTCGCATGGTGTTGTTAGGAATTCTAACTTCATAATGTGTATATGGTTGTAAGGTATTGAATGAATTTTCATAATCTCTTATTCTGTCATTTGAAAAACCACTTAAATACTCAGAAGATATTAAACCCGACTTTTGCCAGTTGTAATCACAATGTTCAATTTTATAAGAATACATTTTTTCATCACCCTCAATATCATCAAATGAAAATCGGATAGTTTCGCCCAATCTTATGACCGGTGCATAAGAGTTTTCTTTATTTGGTTTTAAAACAATTGATTTGATGTTTTTTGGTGGTTTTACTATTATGTTACCTTGAGCACATAGAAAATTAAAAAACATGATGAAAATCACTGAAAACAAGAATGACTTTTTTAATATTTGCATGTTAAAGATATATTAACAAATGTTAATTGTTTAAATTTAAAAATAATCAACAAAAGGTAATTATTGTTATCAATTTAGGTATAATATGATTTAAATAATTACTTTTATTTTCAAAAGTAAATATATTAATTAGTAAATTTGCATCATTTTTAAGAAAAATAGACTGCACCTTTATTAACATAGTTTAATAAAACTTTAAGATAAAGGAATTTACGAATTCAAATTAATTCAAATTAATGCAAATTATGTCAAAAGACATTAGAATTAAAAAAGGCTTAGATATTAAGCTTAAAGGGCAAGCGCAGCAAAAATTATCTTCTGTTCCCCGTTCTAAAATATTTGCAATTAAACCATCAAATTTTCACGGAATCATCCCTAAAATGACTGTAAGAGTTGGGGATAAAGTGAATGTTGGAGATGTGGTTTTTTATGCAAAACAGAATGATCAAATTAAATTTACTTCACCGGTTAGTGGTGAGATAAAAGAAATTGTTCGAGGAGCAAAACGCAAGATATTAAGCATAAAAATTACAGCTGCTGCAAAAGATTCACACAAGGATTTTGGAGTAAAATCACCAGGTAAATTATCAACTCAGGAAGTGAAAGAAATGCTTTTAGAGAGTGGTTGTTGGGCTTCTATTAAACAACGGCCATATGATGTCATTGCAAATCCTGATGATTCGCCAAAAGCGATATTCATTTCCGCTTATGCAACAGCACCTCTTGCGGCAAATTCTGTTTATGTTCTTAACGGAAAAGCCAAAGAATTTCAAGCTGGTATCGATGTGCTGGGGAAATTAACAGAAGGGGATGTACATTTATCAATAAATCCTATAGAAGCATCATTTCTAAATGATGTGAAAGGGGTTGTAACACATAAAGTTTCAGGGAAGCATCCCGCGGGAAATATAGGTGTTCAAATTTCTAAAATTGATCCTGTAAATGCAGGTGAAAAAGTTTGGGTAGTACAGCCGCAAGATGTTGTTACTATTGGGAAATTGTTCTTAACCGGAAAATATGATGCTTCAAAGGTAATTGCACTTGCAGGTTCGCAGGTTGAATCACCTCAATATTATGAGGTTATTCAAGGAGCCAAAATAAGTGATATCGTAAGCGGTAAATTAACAGGAGATAATAACCGAATTATCAGTGGGACTCCTTTAACAGGAGAATCAGTTCCTGAAAGCGACTCTTTAGGATATTATGATGACGTGGTTTCGGTTTTACCGGAAGGTAATCATTATCGTTTCTTTGGTTGGATGCCATTTTTAGGAAATGATAAATTGAGTATGTCGCGTACATTCTTTTCGTTCTTAACTCCAAATAAAGAATATACTTTGGATACAAATTTCAACGGTGAAGAAAGAGCATTTGTTGTTACCGGTGAAATGGAAAAGGTAATGCCAATGGATATTTATCCGATGCAATTATTAAAAGCTGTAATGACTGGAGATATTGAAAGAATGGAAAATTTAGGAATTTACGAAGTAGCTCCGGAAGATTTTGCATTGATTGATTTCGTTAGTTCTTCAAAAATTGAAGCTCAGGATATTATCCGTCAAGGTTTAGATTTAATGATTAAAGAAGTAGGTTAAATGAATTTTTTAAGAAATAAATTAGACAATATAAAACCTCTTTTTGAAAAGGGAGGTAAGTACGAAAAATACGGACCTGCTTTTGGTGGGATCGAAACCTTTTTATTTGTTCCTAACCACACAACCAAAAAAGGAGCCCATATCCGTGATGGAATAGACCTGAAAAGAGTGATGATGGTTGTGGTTTTAGCATTAGTTCCCGCAACTATTTTTGGTATCTGGAATATCGGTTTCCAAAATATGGGTGAAGGACAAAGCTTTTGGACTTATTTCAGTTTTGGAGCAGTAAGATTCTTGCCAATGGTGATCATATCTTATGGTTTAGGTTTAGGAATTGAATTTGCATATGCAATTTTCAGAGGCCATGATGTAAACGAAGGCTATCTTGTAACCGGATTATTGATTCCTTTGATCATGCCTATTGACCTGCCACTTTGGATGTTGGCAGTTTCTGTTGTTTTTGCAGTAGTTATTGGTAAAGAGGCATTTGGAGGAACCGGAATGAATATCTTGAACCCGGCCTTAGTTGCCCGTGCGTTTGCACTTTTCTCTTATGCAGCATATATGTCCGGTAACACTGTCTGGGTAGCAGATGCTGTTGCCGATGGTGTTTCGGGAGAAACAGTTTTAGGTACTTTAGGAGCTAATAATATACCCAGTACAAGTGTTATGGATATGTTTATGGGATATATGCCAGGTTCTGTAGGTGAAACATCAGTTTTAATGATCCTTATCGGAGCTGCATTGTTGTTATTTACCGGAATTGCAAGTTGGAGAATTATGCTTTCCACGGTTATTGGTGCCTCTTTAACCGGATTATTATTTAATGCAATTGGAAGTGAAACCAATGAGTTATTCAATTTCCTCTGGTGGCAACATCTATTAGTTGGTGGATTTGCTTTCGGAGCTGTATTTATGGCAACCGATCCTGTTACAGCAGCTCAAACCACAAAAGGAAAATGGATCTACGGATTCTTAATTGGTGTTTTTGCGATATTGATCAGGGTTGTAAACCCAACATTGCCGGAAGGTATGATGATGGCAATTCTATTGATGAATGTTTTCGCGCCAACTATCGATCATTATGTGATCAAATCGAATATTAGCAAGAGAAAAAAACGTTTACTAAAAGTTAAAGCGTAATTATTATGGATAGAAATAGCAACGCATATACGTTTATTTTTGCAATCGTAATGGTGATTATTGTTGCTGCCGGTTTGGCATTTACAGCAACAACTTTAAAACCAATACAGGCAGAAAATGTAAAGAAAGAGAAAATGCAGAGTATTATATCTACTATTGGTGTTGAAGCATCAAGAGATGAATCACCTGCAAAGTTTAAAGAATTTATCAAACAGCAGCTTTCTTTAAAGGCTGATGGAACAGTTGATGAAAGTGTTGATGCTTTTACCATTGACTTAAGCAAGGAAATTAAAAAGTCTAACGACCAACAACGTTATCCGGTTTATGTTGCAGAAAAAGAAGGTAAGACCTTTTATGTGATTCCACTTCACGGAGCCGGCCTTTGGGATGCTATTTGGGGGTACATTGCCTTGGATAGCGATAAAAATACAATTATCGGAGCTTCTTTTGATCATAAAGGAGAAACTCCGGGTTTGGGTGCTGATATCAATCAATCATGGTATGAAGACCAGTACATTGGAAAAACTATTTTTAATGAAGGAGGCGATTTTGTATCGGTAAAAGCAATTAAAGGTGGAGCTCCTGTTGGAGATAAGCACGGTGTTGACGCAATTTCAGGAGGTACAATCACTTCTGACGGTGTTAACAATATGGTTGAAGAAAGATTAAAAAATTATATTCCTTATCTAAAAAATAATTAATTATGGCTGAAGAAAGAGAAGCCTTATTTTCAAAGAAGAACAGGGCGTTACTTACCGACCCGTTAAATGATAATAACCCAATTACAGTACAAGTTTTAGGTATTTGTTCTGCTTTGGCGATTACCGTGCAGTTAAAACCTGCCATTGTAATGTCTATAGCAGTATTGTTTGTGTTGGTTTTTAGTAACTTAATAGTGTCGTTATTAAGAAATATGATACCGACCAGGATCAGGATTATTGTACAACTTTTGGTTGTTGCATCATTGGTAATTCTGGTAGACCAGGTATTAAAAGCTTATGCTTATGATGTAAGTAAAGAATTATCTGTATTTGTTGGGTTGATCATTACAAACTGTATCATTATGGGTAGATTGGAAGCATTCGCATTAGCAAACGGACCGTGGAAATCAATTTTAGATGGGATAGGAAATGCCGCAGGTTATGGTTTGATATTGATAGCTGTAGCATTTTTCCGTGAATTATTAGGTTCAGGAAAATTGATGGGATATGAAATTTTGGGACATAAAGGGAAAACCATAGCAGAATCTACAGGTCTATATCAGTTAGGATATGAAAATAACGGTTTTATGTTATTATCGCCTATGGCCTTGATCACTGTTGGTATTATTATCTGGTTCCAAAGATCTAAGAACAGAAAATTAATAGAAAATTAAATCAATTCTTAAATAAATATTATTCCGCTTTAAGCGGAAATAAAAAATATAAATCATGGAAGAATTAGGAAGTTTATTTATACGCAGCATTTTTATAGATAATATGGTATTTGCCTATTTTCTTGGAATGTGTTCGTATTTGGCAGTTTCAAAAAAGGTAGATACTGCCGTAGGTATGGGAGCAGCTGTAATATTCGTTTTGATAATCACGGTACCTGTCAATTATTTACTTGATAACTATATTTTGAAAGAAGGAGCATTAACCTGGTTAGGGCCTGAATACGCAAATATTGATCTAAGCTTTTTAAGTTTTATCTTATTTATTGCTGTAATTGCATCAATGGTACAATTGGTTGAAATGATCGTAGAAAGATTTGCACCTGCACTTTATGGAGCTTTAGGTATTTTCTTACCTCTTATCGCTGTAAACTGTGCTATCTTGGGAGGATCATTATTTATGCAGCAAAAAAACTTCAGTTCTGTTGGTGAATCTGCAATTTACGGATTAGGATCAGGGATAGGATGGTTTTTAGCAATCCTGGCTATTGCTGCAATTAGAGAGAAAATTGCTTATTCAAATGTGCCAAAACCATTAAGAGGATTAGGAATAACTTTTATCATAACCGGTTTAATGGCAATTGCTTTTATGAGCTTTTCGGGAATAAAATTGTAGTGATAGTATTAAGTAGTGAGTTATAAAATAAAATATAAAGAATGATTTCAGGTTTTCAAGAAACTCTGGACTTTTAAAAAATGTCTTGATTCTTGACTCTTGATTCTTCAGTCAATTTAAAGAATATGAATCCAATAGTAGCAAGTATCGTATTTTCATTAATATTAGTTTTAATTTTAGTAACCATTTTATTGGTAGCTAAAGCTAAATTACTTCCTTCAGGGAAAGTAAAAATATTGATCAACGGAGAAAAAGAAGTTGAAGTTGAAACAGGGACTTCACTGTTAGGAACTTTAGGAAATGAGGGTATTTTCTTACCATCTGCATGTGGTGGTGGTGGAACCTGTATTCAATGTGAATGCCATGTTCAATCAGGCGGAGGTGAAGCATTACCTACAGAAACACCTCATTTTACACGTAAAGAATTAGCAGGAGGTGTTAGACTAGCATGCCAGGTAAAAGTTAAAGATGACATGGAGATCTCTATTCCGGAAGAAATATTTGGAATTAAAAAATTCAAAGCAAAAGTTGTTTCCAATTACAATGTAGCATCTTTTATTAAGGAGTTTGTTGTTGAATTGCCTGAAGATATGGATTATAAAGCCGGAGGTTATATTCAGATTGAGATACCGAAATGCGAAATTAATTACAAGGATATGGATATCACTGCACATCCAAAAGAACATCCTGGTGAGCCTGATAAGTTCAAATTAGAATGGGATAATTTTGATCTTTGGCCATTGAAAATGAAGAATACTGAGAATGTGGAAAGAGCTTACTCTATGGCCTCTTATCCTGCAGAAGGAAGGAACGTAATGCTTAACGTTCGTATTGCAACTCCGCCTTGGGATAGAGCCAAGAACGGTTGGATGGATGTAAATCCTGGAGTAGCTTCTTCTTATATATTTAGTAGAAAACCGGGTGATGAAGTTATTGTTTCCGGACCTTACGGTGAATTTTTTATCAATGAATCAGATGCAGAAATGTTGTATGTAGGTGGTGGAGCAGGTATGGCACCAATGCGTTCTCACTTGTATCATTTATACAAAACATTACAAACCGGAAGAAAAGTAACTTACTGGTATGGAGGTAGGTCTAAACGAGAATTATTCTATGTGGATCACTTCAGAGACCTGGAGAAAGATTTCCCTAACTTCAGATTCTTTATTGTTCTTTCAGAGCCAATGGAAGAAGATAACTGGAAAGTGATGAAAGATGTTGACGATAGAGAAGGGGACGGATTCTTAGGATTTGTGCATCAGGCAGTAATAGATAATTATTTATCAAAACACGAAGCACCGGAAGATATTGAATTGTATTTCTGTGGTCCGCCAATGATGAATAAAGCTGTAGAGAAAATGGGTGAGGACTTTGGTTTACCTGATGAGAATATCCGTTTCGATGATTTTGGAGGATAGTAAAATCTGGAATTGTGATAATATTTAAAGCCGTCTTTTTTGACGGCTTTTTTTTAATTTCAAAATTGGTCTGGCTAATTCATAAGATAACTTTTTTAATTGCGGATATCAGTAATCTTATGAATTACGCTTACAGTGAGGGCTCTACACCATGTGAAGTTCTAAAGAAACTTAAATTCTCTTAAAGCAAACCGGTAATATTTCACCTTTTACTAATCTGTATTTTTCTACTAATTCTTCAGGAAGTTGTTGTGAATAATCTACTTCATCAACCGTAAAACCAACTTTTTTTAATCGGTTGAAATAATCTTTACCATAAACTCTTACATGATCGTACTGTCCAAAATGTTTTGTACGCTCTTCGGGTGAAGTAATTGAAAAGTCTTCGTAGGTTGTATCCAAACTCAGATCCTGAGGGATTTGAAAAATTCCCATTCCTCCGGGTTTTAAAACCCTGTAAAGTTCGGCCATAGCCTTAATGTCGTCCTCAATATGCTCTAAAACATGATTACAAAATACTATATCAAAACTGTTGTTTTCAAAAGGAAGATCTAAAATATCAGCTTTTACATCTACTATTGGAGAATAAAGGTCGGCTGTGGTATAATCTAAGTTTTTTTGCTTTTTAAAAAGAGGTAGAAAACATTGCTCCGGTGCCATGTGAAGTACTTTTTTTGGTTTTGTAAAAAAAGTAGTTTCATTTTTTAAATACAACCAAAGTAAGCGATGACGTTCTAACGATAGGGTGCTAGGGGATAGGACGTTAGGGCGTTGTTCCCCATATCCGTAAGGTAAGAATTTTTTAAAACTTTTTCCATCTATTGGATCTGTAAAAGTATTACCTTTTAGCCAGGCAGATAAAAATGGTCTTGCCAGGTAACTTAGCTTTATCAAGTAGGGCCGGGGAATAGTGTTAAGGATAAATTTGAATATTTTCATTACTAAGTATAAAGTAACACACCCCTTAATCCCCTCTCGAGAGGGGAGACCAACAGATGTTTATGTTTAAACAATTAAATCTGTGAATTAATTTTCCATTCTAAACTCTTCCTCCTCGTTACTCTCAATTCCCAGAGCATCATAAACATATTTAAAAGTAGAAAGCAATTCAGGTTTACCGTTAACTATAGCAACATCGTGTTCAAAATGAGCACTTGGTTTCATATCGGCAGTTTTGATTGTCCAACCGTCACTAAATTGTTTAATGCGATGTGTTCCCATATTGATCATAGGTTCGATTGCAACAACCATTCCTTCCTTAAACTTTTTTCCTCTTCCTCTTCGTCCGTAATTTGGCATTTCGGGATCTTCGTGCATTTCTTTACCTAAACCATGCCCTACCAACTCTCTAACAACACCATAACCATGCCTTTCTGTATAATTTTGAATTGCAAAACCTACATCGCCTACCCGATTTCCAATTCTAAACTCACGAATACCTAAGTATAAACTCTCTTTTGTAACCTGTAGTAGTTTTTTCGTTTCTTCAGCAACCTCACCAATTTCAAAAGTATATGCATGATCACCATAAAAGCCGTTTTTCAATGCTCCACAATCAACTGAAATAATATCACCTTCTTCTAATGGTTTATCATTAGGAATACCGTGAACTACCTGTTCATTCGGACTCATACACAGTGTATTTGGGAAATCATATAACCCTAAAAATCCGGGAATTGCACCAAGATCTCTTATATGTTCTTCTGCGATTTTATCTAACTGCAAAGTTGTTACTCCCGGTTTTATAGCTTTTGCAACTTCACCTAAGGTTTTAGAAACAATCAGAGCACTTTCGCGAATTAACTCGATCTCTTCACGGGTCTTTATTTTAATCATAAGTATATTTTAAAGCTGCAAAGATAACAAAAGTAAAGAGTAAAAAAAGATATTGAAAAATGTTAAGGATATTGGTTACCATCCTCCACTGGCACCTCCACCTCCAAAGCCGCCACCGCCAAAGCCACCGCCGAAGCCGCCGCCTCCGCCGCCTCCGAAAAGTCCTCCACTGGCACCTCCACCTCCAAAGCCTCCGCTTCCATGGTAAGTGCCTCTTCCGGCATTACTTAGTATAATAGCATCTAATATTGACATGCCGCCTCTTCTTCCCCGGTTATTATCTCCACCCTTTCCTCCCCGGCTTCTACGTGACAGAATGATCATCAAAATGATAAATAAAAAGATAATAAAGAAGAAAGGAATACCTTCTTCTTCTCCGTTATAAGATGGTTCTCCCTCATATTCTCCACTCATTATCTCTATTATAACAGATGTGCCATTATCTAATCCACCGTAAAAATTACCTTGTTTAAAATGTGGTGTAATGATATTTTCAATAATTCTCCTTGACAGTGCGTCGGTAAGCAGATGTTCGACGCCGTAACCTGT
This sequence comes from Bacteroidota bacterium, assembly GCA_039715085.1. GTDB lineage: Bacteria > Bacteroidota > Bacteroidia > Flavobacteriales > Flavobacteriaceae > Namhaeicola. The sequence continues at coordinate 9,991 of JBDLIB010000041.1, forward strand.
TCTGATAGTAACTTTTCTATCATTTTTGGAAACAACTATTAATATACCGTTATCTTTTCCGGCCTGTCCAATACCCCACTTATGTGCCAGTTCGGTTGCATACATTGCTATATCATTACCTTCCAGTGAATTAACCGTAATAACAACTATTTGCGTAGAAGTAGAATCACTGTACTTTATTAATTTTTGTTCCAGGGATTTAGCCTCAAAGCCTGACATCATATTGGCAAAGTCATAAACGCTGGTTTGAATTTTAGGTTTTTCGGGTAAATAATCCTGCGCGATTACAGGATTTAAAAAACAAAGAACAAAGACAATAAATAAGCTTATATATTTAACAAATTTGGGTTGCATGATTAAAAAAAACTTGTTTAGTTAATTAACTTGCAATATACCAAAAATTTTGCTGCAAATTCTGGAGTTTAGCCTTAAACTTCATTAGAAATTTATCAGAAAATCACTTTTTAAACATATTTTTAAGTGAATCTAAACTGGCGCTTATATCAAAGTAGAGACCCTCAATATTATTTTCGTTTTCAGCCAATTCCAGATAATCACAATTACCTATAAGACTTTGGCTACCACCAAATTGATATCCCAAAACACCTAAGATATCATATTCATTTGAGACCTTAATAACATAAATTGGTGATTTCTTGTTTATTCCGTTTCCTGTACTTAAGATTGCATCTATTATAATATTTGCCTTTGCCAATGTTTTGAAATATTCCTTTTCATTTTCCAGGTTGTTATATGCAAACAACTTATAAGACATAACAGAAATATCAAAGGGAAAGGATTTTAAAATAAGATCAGAATATTTGATAATTCTTTTATAATCATCGACAAACAGCATTTTATTATTTAAAACTGACCTTAAACTGTCATTAAAAACGGATGAATTATACGCTGAATACTCCTTTTGAGTAATGAAACCATAATACAAGTGACGTTTTTCTTTGAGAGTCATTGTTGTATCCCCTTTATTGAACTTTTCAATAAGTTTTGGATAAAAAAGTTCAGACTCTTTATCTATGACCTCTTTTTCAATCTTCTTATAATTTATTTTTTCAAGATTAACTTCCTGGGAGAAAATTGTGTTAGTAAATAGTACGACAATGAACAGTAAAACTCTATTCTTCATTAAGAAAGTATTTATTTTTGGAGCACTAAATTGTTTGTTTTAAACGTGTTAATTTGTCCTGTAGTATCTGAGTATATCAAAAATGCTTTTAATTCTGTATGATCATTTAAAAAAAATTTACTTCTTCCCAATCCCATTGCCATTAAAGCAGTTGCATACCCGTCAACATCGGCACAATCTAATTTTGCTATTACCGAAGCACTCAATAAAATGCTTTTAGTGGGATAGCCTGTTTTAGTATCGATTGTGTGTGCATACTTCTTACCTGTTTTTTTGTCGGTTTTGAATTTTCTATAGTTACCGGATGTAGCAATAGATTCATCTTCGAGAGTGAGAAATGTTTGAAAAGAACGCGATCCGTCAAAATTTGGTTTCTCAATAGCAACTTTCCAATAATTATTTGAAGCGTTCTTACCTTTCGCTCTTATTTCGCCCCCGATTTCGACCAAATAATTTTGAATTTTTTTGGATTCAAAAAATCTGCCGATCATATCAACCGCAAACCCTTTGGCGTTGGCATTGAAATCTAAGTAAGTCTCTATATGATCTTTTACGACTTTACCTTCCTTGATCTTCACCTTGTCAAAACCTACAAATTCCATCAATTTTTGGATATTTAAAGAGTCCAAATTATCAATTTCACCTCCGGGCCCAAATCCCCATGCATTTACTAAAACTCCAATTGTAGGATCAAAAGCTCCTTCGGTTTCCCGAAATATTTTATCAGATTTTTGAAAAACTTCCTGAAACATTTCATCTACCAGTACCGTAGAATCTCCTTTATTGATCCTTGATATGTCCGAACTTACTAAATATGTAGATAACGATTTGTTAACCGCATGTATCAAACTGTCAATCTGTTTTGAAAAATCTCTACTGTTTTTATCTAAATAAGTGATGTGAAAACTCGTGCCTAACGCCTGGCCTTCAAGCTTAACCACTTTTTCTGTATCATTTTTATTACAAGAAAAAAACAATAAAATTAAGCTTATGATAAAATAATTTTTCATACCTAAAAATATTATCAATATTTTAACGTTCAAAGATAGTTTATATATTAGTTTTGTTAACTGATTTTAGAATTAAAATCATTATAAAACGTGAAATTATTAATATATTAGCGCCTTAATTAAAATTTATTATCCAGTATGAAAAAATTATTTTTTACAGCAGTAGTTTTATCTGTAATTCTTTCTTCTTGTGTTTCTCAGAAACAATATTCAGAATTAGAAGATAAATACGGAGTAACTAAGCAAGATCTAGTAGATGCAAAAGCTGATCTTCAAAAATGTCAAGTTGATCTTAATCATTTAGAACAAGTAAATAAATCACTTGCAGTTGACAAAGAAAGATCAATTCAACAAGTAGAAAACCTGACTGTTTTAACACAGGCTTCTTCAGATAACATCAAAGAAGTTATTGCCCAATTAAGCGAAAAAGATAAATATATCAATGGTATCCGAGATGCTATGACCAGAAAAGATTCTATCAATTTGGCTTTAGCTTTCCAATTGAAGAAAGAATTAGCTGCCGGTATCCAGGATGAGGACATTCAGATAGATGTAGAAAAAACTGTTGTTTATATTTCTATAGCCGACAAAATGTTATTTAAAACAGGTAGTGCTGTAGTTTCAAGCAGAGCTAAAGAAGTTTTAGGTAAAGTTGCTACAGTTGTAAAATCAAAACCAAATATGGATGTTCAGGTAGAAGGGTATACTGATAATGTGCCGATCAAGACTTCCTGTATGAAAGATAACTGGGATCTAAGTACTGCAAGAGCAACTTCAGTAGTTCGTGTTTTACAAAATGATTTTAGTGTGAATCCTAATCGTTTGGTAGCAGCTGGTAGAAGTGAATATGTGCCTTTAGAAAGTAATGATACTGCTGCAGGAAGAGCTACAAACAGAAGAACAAGAATTGTAATTTTACCTCAATTAGAGGAGTTCTTTAATATTCTTGAAGAAAAACCTGAGTAATAATAGATATTCTATTATTTAAAAAAAGCAGCCCGTTTAAGGCTGCTTTTTTTTGGGATGAATATTAACCTGAGTTCATAATTTTGAATAGATCAAACATTTTTCATTTTCCCACTTTCCTTTTAACGAATCAACCGGAATTATAACACCTTCACAAGTTAAAAAGTTCCCCGTCGAGTCTTTTTTAATGACCTTCATTTTTCCTTGATTGATTGCTTTTATGATTAAATTTTCCAGATCTGTTAAAGTTGATTCCGGATTTTGTATAGCTATATTCGCTCCAATTTCATTATTGTAAATATCCATTTCCGATGAGATTTTGTCGTGGACATAACCATCTTCTTTTTTATTCTTTTTAAAAGATTGATAGTTCCCTTTTTCATGGGCTTCTCCTAATTTTAAGGCTGCTCTTTTTCCTATATTCCGGGTTAAATATGCCATCCAGAAACTATGTTTGAATGCATCCAGTTTTCCTCCATTAAAATCATTTCCAATAATTTCAGTATTGCTGATAGAATCGGTGATTTTTAATGTTTTTTCTGATATATGATAAGCTTTTTTTGCTTTGAACGGATGAAAAACAACCCACCATTTTTCAGGAGAACTCAATTCAAAAAACTTTTTGAAGGTGGATTGTGAATACAGGTTAATATTGAAGAAAATTAAAGAAATAAAAAAGAGCTTCTTCATTACCGGTACTATTATTTTATTTCAAAACTTTTATTCACTCCTTCAATCTCTACAAAATATTCACCTTTAGGCAGATAATATTTTTCGTTCTTTTTCTGTTTAATATCCTGATCTTTATTCTTCTTTTTATATGATTTTAACCCTTTTTCAGAGAAAGTCAGGTCGTATTCTTCAAAATTGAATCCCTTTTCTGTTTCCACATTCCACTGATTCACTTCAATTCCATTTTTTGTTTTGATACGAATTGTTTTATTTCCTTCATGCAGACTGTAAAAAGGAATAACAAATTTAGGTTTATTTGGTTCCATCCACTTATTCCAGGAGTCCCCCCAGTTTTTACTGTGATTTACATCTTTTAAATCTAATATTTCTAAATTCTTGTCTTTTATTTTTTTATATTGTTGTATAGCATCGATATTGGTTTTATAAATAGAACGCCCATGTGTTCCAATGACCAGGTCATTAGCTTCTTTTTGTATTACCAGGTCATGTACAGCCACTTTTGGAATGCCGGACTCCAGGACTTCCCAACTTTCTCCTCTATTGAAACTGACATAAGCACTGTTATCATTTCCTAAGTACAAAATGTTTTCATCGGAAGGATCTTCCTTGATCACATTTACAGGAAAATCAGGCAGATCTCCGTTGATACTTTTCCATGTTTTTCCATAATCTTCTGAGACATAAACATATGGCTTAAAATCATCATTTCTATAGCCGTTAAGAGCTACATACACACGTTCTTCTTTATGTTGAGAAGCAATTACCCTGCTAACCCATAAGTTTGGTGGTAAACCGGAAGATATATTGATCCATTCCCCTCCGCCATTTTTTGAAACATGCACCAAACCGTCATCACTTCCGGTGTAAAGTAAGCCAAATTGAAACGGACTTTCAGATACAGAAGATAATGTTCCGAAAGGTACATTTCCTTTCTTTACACCTTTAGTCAGATCATCAGAGATAGTGGTAAAATCATCACCTCTTTTCATTGATCGATGCAATTTATTACTACCTAAATATAAAATATCCTGATTGTGTTTTGAAAGTAAGATGGGTGTTTGCCAGTTGAATCTTAACTGTTCTTCACCCAGATCATGTTTAGGTTGTATTTTTTTCGAACCACCTGTTTTAGTATTGATTCGATAATAATTTCCAAATTGAAATCCGGTATACAAAATACTGTCATTTCTTGAGTCAATTTCTATCTGCATACCATCTCCACCCATAATACTTTTATAAGGATATTCACCTGACTGATGCCATGATTTAGACTCCTTGTTATTGCTAGGTCCCCTCCAAACACCATTATCCTGTAATCCGCCGTAGACATGATATGGTTTTTGGTTATCTACATTTACTGTGTAAAATTGCCCAACTTCGGGTTGGTTTTTTTTGATCCAACTCTCCCCGTTATCATAGGAGATATTTACACCTCCATCGTTTCCATTGATTAAATGTCCTTTTAAATTGGGATTTATCCAGAGTGCATGATGATCTGCATGAACATTTTCTTTATTGATCGACTTAAAGGTTTTACCTCCATCATTTGAAGTAATAATAGGAACCCCCAGCAAATAAATTTGTTCTTTATTTTTTGGATGAACTCTTATCTCACCAAAATAATACCCGTATGAATAAAACAGGTCATCGATAAATTCTTTATGGGTTTTTTGCCAGGTTTTACCCCCGTCATCACTGCGATAAACTTCGGCTCCAATTACAGGCGTGTCAAATAAATTGGCATTTGCATCTTCCAGATAATTTGCCAGGTCAACAGGTTGTATCTTACCTTCCCTGACCATTTTTTTTACTGTCTTGGAAGAATATTTTTTTGGGAAGCCATTAGATTTTAAATATTTATCCAGTTTTTGATTATTCAATTGTAAAAAAGAGTCTTTATCCATCTTTTTAAAATCATCCTTCTTCAAGTAATCATCACCTTCCTTTTTATCTTTATCTTTTTCTCGTCGAAACTGATTATCTAAAACCGCATAAACAGTATTTTCATCAAAAGCATTGAGGCCAATCCTGCCAATCCCATCACCGGTAGGGAAGCCATTTCTACCATCAGTAATTTTAATCCAATTATCACCTCCATCCATACTTTTATAAATAGCTGAGTTTTTACCGTCACCATCAAAATTCCAGGCTTTTCTTTCTCTTTCCCAAGCTGAGGCATACATTATCTGATGATTATCCGGTACAGCAACCACATCAATTATTCCTGTATTTTCATCAATAAAAAGCTTTTTCTTCCATGTTTTTCCTCCATCTGAAGTTCTATAAATTCCGCGTTCAGCGTTGGGAGAATATAAATGACCTGTAACTCCGATGACAACTTCATCAGGATTGTTTGGGTTGATCAGTATCCTGCCTATATGATGTGAATCGGTTAAGCCAACATTCTTCCATGTTTTTCCCTTATCAGTACTTTTTAAAATCCCTATCCCTGCATATGAAGATCTGGAAGAATTATTTTCTCCTGTTCCAACCCAAATTGTGCTATTTTTCCAGTCAACGGCAATATCACCAATATTCTGAGTTGGTGCATTATCCATTACAGGGGTGAAAGTCGTTCCGTTATTATTGGTGTGCCACAAACCGCCTGATGCATAAGCAACATAGAATTCAGTAGGTTTGTTTGGATTAACATCCAGATCTACCACACGTCCGCTCATGATCGACGGACCGATAGATTCTAATGTAACATTCTGTAATATAGATTTTTGTGCAAAACTTACAGTTGCTATCAAACATGCAAATAGAAATGAGAAAATATTATTCATGAGTCATATTTTAAAATAGGTCTAAATATAAATAAAAAAACTCGCTGTGTTTGTAACAAGCGAGTCAGGTATTAAATTAATTGCAATTAATTATCAATATTGATATAGTCATCATATTCAACTTCAAAATTCATTTTATGATTGGCTTCTTCAACTGCTAATTTTTTAAAAATAATTTTTAATTCTTTAGTTGGTGCCGATTTAGCCAAACGATTATACAATCTATAAGCTGCTTTTTCTCTTTTCATAGCTAAAATTAAAGCATCCTGGTAGGTCATTTTACCTTTTGTCTTACCTTTTACCAGATAATCACTCATTTTCATGTCGATTATTTCTTCTTTTTTTGCTTCAAATTTACCTTCGCTTTTTACTTTTTTAAGCCTTGCTTCATGTCCTCTTTCTTCATTTGAAAACTTCTTAAAAGTTTCTTTCATGGATTTAGTTTTAGCTTGCTCTGCCAGATTTTCATAAAACTCAGCAGCCCTTATTTCATTATCTATTGCAAAATCTAATATTTCGTTTATTGAATTGAAGTTGTCCATGATTAAAGTTTTATCTATTGTAAATTTAAAAAAATGTCAGTAATAAATCTTATATAGATATTAAATCTTTTAAAAAAATACGAAAAATTTATGAATATTACAACATTTGTGATATCGTAATTTGTAAACAAATCCTTAAATTTGTTGTCCTTATTAAATAAAAAAATAATTCTCATGAAATACTTACCTATTGAAAACAAACTGTTTATAAAGAACAGAGAGAAGTTTACTAAAAATATGAAAGCCAATTCTTTGGCGATTTTCAACTCAAATGATATTTATCCGATAAGTGCCGATAGCACTTTGCCTTTTGCTCAACACCGCGATATTTTTTATCTATCCGGAGTAGATCAGGAAGAAAGTGTTTTGGTAATTTTTCCTGATTGTCCGAAAGAGGAGCATCGAGAAATATTATTCTTAAAAGAAACCAGCGAAAAAATTGCCATTTGGGAAGGTGAAAAACTAACTAAGGAAAAGGCTTTGGAAACATCTGGGATAAAAACTGTTTACTGGTTACAGGAAATGGACAAAGTATTGTTCGAGATCATGACCCAGGCAGAAAATGTTTATATCAATACCAATGAACATTACCGTGCAAATGTTGAAACCGAAACCCGGGAAGCAAGATTTGTTAAGTGGTTGCAAAAAAAATATCCGGGACATACTTATTTGCGAAGCCAGCCAATTTTACAAAGATTACGCTCAGTAAAAGAGCAGGAAGAAATTGATCTGATTCAGAAAGCATGCGATATTACCGAAAAAGGATTCAGGAGAATTCTGGATTATGTAAAACCCGGAGTTTGGGAATACGAAATTGAAGCGGCTTATATTCATGAATTTTTAAGAAACCGGGCAGATGGATTTGCTTATACGCCAATTGTAGGTTCGGGTTTTAGCGCTTGTGTTTTACATTATATCGAAAATAACCAGGAGTGTAAATCAGGAGATGTAATTTTAATGGATGTTGGTGCAAGTTATGCAAATTACGCCAGTGATATGACCAGGTGTATTCCGGTAAACGGAAAATTCACCGATCGCCAAAAAGATGTCTACAATGCTGTTCTAAGAGTTAAAAATGCAGCTGCAAAAATGTTAAAACCGGGTGTTATCTGGGCAGATTATCATGTAGAAGTAGGTAAAGTTATGACTGAAGAGTTGATAGGTTTAGGATTGATCACCAAAGAGGATGTTGAAAAAGAAGATCCTAAGTGGCCTGCTTATAAAAAATATTTTATGCATGGAACCTCACACCATATGGGACTCGATACACACGATTACGGTATTTTGACCGAACCAATGAAAGCCGGTATGGTATTTACAGTTGAACCCGGAATTTATATTCCAGATGAAAATCTGGGAATCAGGATCGAAGATGATTATGTGATTCAGGAAGAAGGTGATGCGATCAACTTAATGAAAAATATTCCGATTGAAGTAGATGAAATTGAAGCTTTGATGGCAGCTGCGAAAAAAAGTCATTAAACTAATAGTATTCAGGGCTACACTTGAAGTGAAACCCTAAATACTATAGTTAAATTTAATCATCAGATGACTATCAACAGGATAATGATAGTCATCCGATGATTTTTTATTTTTTGATAGATTTTTAAAAGCTATTTCCTTTTTTTAAAAATTATTACTGCACCAACCACAATATAACTTATAGCAATAATTAATAGCCCAAATTTTATAAAGGCAAAGTAATATGCCATTGTGCTCCACTTTTGTTGCAGATCACCAAGCAGTAATTTAATAAGCATTATATTTTCTAAAACATCAAAAAAAGCAGCTATAAAAGGAAGTAAAAAAAGGACATTTTTAAAATAATTATATTTTGATTTTAAGAATAATTGGTTGTTGATTTGAAAAATCAGCATCGCTAAAAATGAAGCATAAATTATTAAAAAGAAAAAATCAAATCCAAGGCTTAATCCTGCAGCATATTTTGCATGATCATCCCATGCATTTATTATTTGTTCAGATTTTGAAAGTTCTTTAGCCAGTTCAAAACTTACAATGCCATTTTCTGAAACTTCGGTTACTAAAAAACTATCAAAATAACGCATTACCACAATTGATATTAACAGTAAAACCAGTAGGGTAATGGAAAGCCGGTTTCTATTTTTATTGCTGATATTTTGAAAAATATACTTAAACATATCTTATATAATAATTCAAATTATGATAAATATACTGTAATTTAGCTTAATTATATTTTTGATATGGCTAATTTAAGATACAAAAACATAAATCTTCATTACACCGTAGAAGGTTCGGGTTCTGCCGTAGTTTTATTGCATGGTTTTTTAGAAAATACCACTATGTGGGATGAAATAGTTCCGCATTTAGCGAAAAGAAATAAAGTAGTCTGTATTGATCTGCTGGGGCATGGCAAGACAGAAAATTACGGTTATATCCATACAATGGAAGAGCAATCTGAAATGGTGAAATATATTTTAGATCATTTAAAATTAAGAAGATATATATTGATAGGTCATAGTATGGGGGGGTATGTTGCTCTCGATTTTGCAGAAAAATTTTCTAAAAATGTAAAAGGTTTGTGTTTAATGAATTCAACAGCTTTACCCGATGATGAGGAAAAGATAATTAATAGGGACAGGTCTATAGTTGCTGTCAAAAGGCTGCCTGAAATGTTTGTCAAACTGGCTATACCAAATTTATTTTCGGAGAAGAATAAAACTGTATTTGTAAAAAAGATTAAAGAGATAACAAAAGAAGCTTTAATGACTTCTCAACAGGGAATTATTGCCGCCCTGGAAGGGATGAAAATCAGAAAGGACAGAACGGCAATCCTTCAATCTTCAAAATTTCCAATGTTGATGGTCAGAAGTAAAGAAGATCCGGCATTGGATTTTCAGTCATTAATTGATCAAACTGAAAATACTTCGGTATTAATTCACGAATTACCTGATGGACATATGAGTCATGTAGAGAATAGAGACGAGTTGATCTCTGCTTTTAAGAATTTCATTAAAATTTGTAAGTAAAGTTTCTAAAAAATTAGATTTAGGGAATAATATATTTTTCTCTGTGAATCTCTGTTTTATTCAGTGTACCTCTGTGTAACAGTTAGTTAGAATAACAATCATTTAT
>JBDLIB010000042.1:0-20157 GCA_039715085.1 Bacteroidota bacterium
TTAGAGAAATTAGAGCCAATGGAGATCGTACAAAAATATACCGTTGATTTTCATCAGATCTTGGAGAAATTCAACAATCTGTCTCCGAGTATCGAACCAACCGCAACCGGACATATAGTAGAACAAATTGAGGCGATCAAAACTATTTTAGATAATGGTTTGGCGTATGAAGTAAATGGTTCTGTATATTTTGATGTATTAAAGTACAATGAAAAAGAACATTACGGAATCCTTTCCAAAAGAAAGATTGAAGATGCAATTGAAAACACCCGGACTTTAGAAGGTCAAAGTGACAAAAAGAATCCTCAGGATTTTGCTTTATGGAAAAAAGCAGAACCGGAACATATCCAACGCTGGCCTTCTCCATGGGGTATAGGTTTTCCGGGATGGCACTTGGAATGTACCGTGATGAGTACAAAATATCTGGGTGAAAAATTTGATATTCACGGAGGTGGAATGGATCTGAAATTTCCCCATCACGAATGTGAAATTGCCCAGTCACAAGCTTGTAATCATACTGCACCTGTTAATTACTGGATGCATGGTAATATGCTGACAATGAACGGTAAAAAAATGTCTAAATCTACAGGAAATACTATTCTGCCTAATGAGATCTTTTCTGGGGATAATCCACATATAAGCAAGGGGTTTAGTGCAAGTGTAGCGAGATTTTTTATGTTACAGGCACATTATAGGAGTATCTTGGATTTTTCCAATGATGCCATTTTAGCTGCTGAAAAAGGGTATAACCGTTTGATGGAAGCTGTAAGTTTATTGTTAAAATTAGAAGCTTCAGAAACTTCTTCATTTGATGTAATAGGTTGGAAACAAAAATGTTATGATGCAATGAACGATGATTTTAACAGTCCGATATTAATTGCACATTTATTTGAGGCAGTTAAAATTATCAATTTGATTAGAGAGGGAAAGGAATCTTTAACAAATGAAGATCTGAAAGAGTTTACCACAGCGATCAACGATTTTGTTTTTGGTGTTTTAGGTTTGGAAAAAGCAGAGGCAGGAGAGGATAATTCAGATAAATTATCGGGAGTTGTCGAAATGCTTATCGAAATGCGTAACCAGGCAAGAGCCGATAAAGATTGGGCCTTGTCTGATAAAATCAGAGATGAGTTGCAAACTTTGGGAATCCAACTTAAAGATGGGAAAGAGGGAACAACCTTTTCAATAAATTGACAAGAATACTGAAAATTTTTTCTTTGCGGGTCTTTGCGAAAACTTAGCGGAACTTTGCTGGATAATTTTCCGGAATTCTGATATTAAGAGAATAATCAGATTAATATACAATCCTTTGAAAATTATACGTAAAATATTAATATTTCCATTTATTGTGTTGGTTCGTTTTTACCAGGCAGCAATTTCACCTTATACCCCAAATAGTTGTCGATATACACCAACATGTTCACATTATACTGTTGAAGCTTTACAAAAACACGGTTTGTTTAAAGGAGGTTGGTTATCGATCAAACGGATTGTTAGTTGTAATCCATGGGGTGGAAGTGGTTATGATCCTGTTCCTGAAAAAGAAACACCGTCTCCACCGACTTAAGTCGGAGGAAATTGAATCTAAATTAGCCTGTAAATTTTTTATTGAAATAATAAGTAAACCTTATATTTACATCCATAAATAATATTCTATGACCTTATTAAGTATAAATTGGAACCCTGATGTTGAATTGATTAAAATCGGTCCAATTGCCATACGTTATTATAGTTTAATGTTCATAATCGCTTTCGTTTTGGGTTTGCAGATCATGAAGCGTATATATAAGAACGAAAATGTTTCTCTCGAAAAACTGGATTCTCTTTTTATCTATACTGTTATTGCAACCCTTATAGGAGCAAGGTTGGGACATTTCTTATTCTATGATTTCGATTTTTTGATAAAGCATCCTTTGGAAGTATTGTTGCCGGTAAAATTCAATCCTTTTAGATTTACCGGTTATCAGGGTTTGGCAAGTCATGGAGCAGCAATTGGAGTTATTATTGCCATGTATTTTTATAGTAAAAAGGTATTACAAAAACCGATTTTATGGATCTTAGACAGGATTCCGTTACCTGTTGCTATTGGAGGAATGTTCGTGCGTTTTGGAAATTTAATGAATTCCGAGATCATTGGTAAACCAACAAATTCTGACTATGGATTTGTTTTTCAACAATTAGGGGAAGATTTCCCTCGTCATCCAACACAACTCTATGAGGCTTTTGGTTACCTGATTACTTTTATCATTTTATGGTTTGTTTATTGGAAAACAGACAAAAAAGATAAATTAGGTTATATTTTCGGACTTTTCATGGTGCTTTTATGGACTGTTAGATTTATCGTCGAATTCTTTAAAGAAGCACAGGTTGACCAACGTGCAACCTGGGATTTAAATACAGGACAACTCCTTAGTATCCCGTTAATTTTAGTTGGATTTTATTTTATGTTTAGAAAGAGTAAGAAGTAAGGTGCAAATTGTTCAATTTGAAAATGTGTCAATTTGAAAATGAGAAGAAAGATGGAGTGAATGAGTCAGAGTGAACCCAAAACTAAAAACTCAAAATTCATCACTAAATTTTCAGTCTGGCTAAAACAGGAAAATGATCGGAATATTTTTGGGTAAAGTTTTGATGTTGACGGACTTCAATATTCTTATCAGTTAGAATAAAGTCAATTCTTAGAGGGTATTTTTTAATTTCAAATGTTTTACCAAATCCTGCTCCGCCAAGATTAAAAGTATCATTCATCTCCCCTTTAATTTCATGATATGCCCAGGAATACGATGTGTTATTAAAATCACCACTAATAATAATTTTATGTTCACACTGATTTTTGTGTACTAAAAATTCTTCTACTTGTTCCTGCTGTTTTATAAATGAATTGGATAAACGTTTTAATATTTTTTCAGAATTAGCTTGTCCTAAATATTGTTTATTAGTCTTTAAACCTAAAGATTGCAGGTGTAAATTGTAAATCCTAATAGTATCGTTATTTTTCAATATATCGATATAAATTGCGTTGTTAGAAGTATTTCTAAAATCTAAAGAACCTTTTTTGATGATCTTATATTTTGAATAAATTGCTTGTCCAAAATCATGTTTTTTCCCTTTAAGTTCAATGTATTTATAGGGATAATTAATTTGAATTTCTTCAGAAGGGAAAAACTCCTGGATACATAAAACATCAGGATCATTATTCTTTATAAGATTTGAAATTTTTAACGGTATTTTCTCATTTTCGATCCATTTATAACGATTAAAAAGACGGACATTATAATTCATGATCGAAAAGTTACTATCATTTTCTATATCGTTATCTTCAAATTTATAGGGGAAATAATTAAAAATAATTGCAAGAATGATACAAATTGAGGATAATATAAATTGCTTTTTAAATCCTAACAAAATCCAATAGATAATAAAAAGTAAATGGATAAAAAGCAAGAACGGAACTGTTAAGCTTAGAACTGAAAGGGTAGGAAATGTTTTAGGTGAAATGTAAGGAATTGTAAATGATGCTAAAAACAGTAAAGCAAATATATTATTGATAAAAAAAATAAATTTATTTATGAGGGAAAGATTTTTCATCAATTCTTCTTAATTATTTTATATCCGTAAAGTTACTTTTTTCCTGCTTTAAACAAAAAATCTTTTTCTTCTTTACTCAAGGTATCATAACCGGATTTGCTGATCTTATCTAAAATTGCATCAATTCTTCTTTGTTCTTCATCTTTTTGATTACGCGTAGTATAGCTGGCTGTATTTTTATTTTTATAAACCGTTTTAAGTGGTTTTTTCTTTTTTGGTTTAAATAATTGCTTAAACCAATCTGCTATGTCAAGCCCTTCATTAAAATTATTTGTCAATAAAAAACCGATCAAAGCACCACCCAAATGCGCTAAATGGCCACCTGCATTTCCTGTTGGAATCTGTACCAGATCAAAAACGATGATCACAATTGCTATGATCTTTAATTTCACATTCCCAATAAATTGGAAACGCATAGCATAGTTAGGAATACGTGTCGCCAAACCAACCAAGATTGCAGTAACTCCTGCAGAAGCACCTACCAAAATACTTTTTTGGGTTTGTAAAGCAGGTAAGTAATTATAGCTCAGTATAAAAATAATTCCTCCAAAGACAATTCCAAAGAAATAATATACCAAGAATTGATTCTTATTAAAGAAACTTAAAAACAGGTTCCCAAAATAATACAGGATCAATAAGTTGAAGAAAATGTGTATAAACCCATCGTGTAGAAAACCATAAGTAATAATGGACCATGGTTTGGTGATCAACTGATCAAAATGAGGACTAAGAGCAAACCAATTCATTACAAAATTTCCACTATATGAAAATAAAAACGAGATGGTATTCACTAAATAAGTGAAAATAAAAATAGCAATTGTAATGTAGATTATTTTTATCACTACGTTTGCGTATTCGAATTTGCTTTGTATGTTTTGAAAAAAATTGTTCAATTTTTATATTGTTTCGGGTTTGCTGTTTTGTGTTTATTGTTGCCTACAGCTTAAAGCCAATAGCTTATAGCATTACATTACTGATCCCATCTTTTAAACTGATTCGCTTGCCAGTATTTCATCATAACGAAACCGATAATTGCACCTCCAACATGTGCGAAATGAGCAATTCCTCCTCCAAAGATTGAGAATCCTGTTACACCTGAAAATAAATCCAAAGCTATTAGGACAGGAATAAAATATTTCGCTGCAATAGGAACAGGTAAAAAGATCAATGCAAGTTTAGCATTAGGATAGGTCATTCCAAAAGCAACTAAAACGCCATAAATTGCACCTGAGGCACCAACAGCAGGTGTATGGTAAATTTGATAAAACTCACTTAATTTATCTTCTGAGATTTGACCAAGAATATTTGAGTTATACTCACCTGTATTTAAGATATTCTGGATGGAATCACTTGATAATCCAATATTTATCAGCTGTTCGTAGATATTGTTAAACTGAAAATAGTTTACAGCTGTATAGATCAATCCGGCACCAAGCCCCGCAGAAAAATAGAAGAATATAAATTTATTCTTTCCCCACATTTGTTCCAGAGGTGAACCAAAAGCCCACAATGCATACATATTGAAAAGTATATGCATTACACTACCATGCATAAACATATGGCTCACAAATTGCCAAAATCCAAAGTGTTCGTTCTTTGGAAAGAATAATGCCAAATACTCTGTAAGATTAATCCCTAAAACCGGCCCGGCAGCAAATAATATTACATTTAAAATGATAAGGTGTTTAACAGCTTCGGTAATTCTTCCCATACTAATTTTTTAAAAATTGAATTTTTCTTCTAATTCTTCTAAGGTTAACGTAATAAATGTTTTTCTACCTGTAGGTGAAAAATTTGGTTCTTTACACAAAAATAAGTTATTTACAATATCTTCCTGCTCCTTGTGGCTAAGTTTTCTGCCTTTTTTAATTGCTGTACTCTTTGCAAGGCTTTTTGCAATACTATCTAATTGGCTAAAATTACTATCAGGTACTTCATTTTTTATGTTATCAGCAAGGGTTTCAAAAATATTTTGCAACATGCTTTCTGTTATGGTAGCCGGAATAGCTTGAACCGAAATAGTATCATTTTCAGTAATGGAAAATTGAAACCCTGCACTTTCTAAATCCGGATGAATATCTTTTACTAGTTGAAGATCATTTTTGTTTAAAGAAACTTCTTTTGGAAATAGTAAATGTTGGCTACCAATGCCTTTTACTGTTATTTTTTCTAAGTATTCTTCGTATAAAATTCGTTGATGAGCCGCATTTTGATCTATTAAGACCAGACCTGATTTTATTGAACTCAGAATATATCTTTGATGGACATGAAATGTTGAATAGCTCGTTTGTTCAATGTTTTCATCAAATAAATCCTGAGAAACATTTTCAGCTTCAACTTGCAGATTTTTTATAGAATTCTCAAGATCATCAGTAATATTTTTATCGGTATAAAGAGCCTCCCATGAGGGTTTTAATTCTTTTTTTGGATTGTATCCTTGTTTTTGTTCGCTTTCAAACGGATTAAAATTTGGATCGACCTGAATTTTTGGGGCACTTGTAGTTTTATTCTTATAGGTATAAGGCGTATCTAAGTTGGGGTCTTTTTCAAAATCTAAAACCGGTGTCACATTATACTGCCCCAGGCTATGTTTAATGGTTGACCTGATGATTGCATAAAGATCCTTTTCATTATCAAATTTTATCTCTGTTTTGGTAGGGTGGATATTTATGTCTATGCTCTGTGGTGGTACGTGCAGGTACAAAAAGTAGGAAGGGTGATAGCCATGCGGAATTAACTCTTCAAAAGCACTGGTAACAGCATGTTGCAAATAATGACTTTTGATAAATCTATCGTTTACAAAATAGAATTGCTCCCCACGTTTCTTCTTGGCGTAGTTTGCTTTTGCAACAAAACCGGATATTTTTAATATTTCGGTTTCTTCAGTTATAGGAACTAATTTCTCATCTATCTTTTTACCAAAAACACCAATAATTCTTTGTTTTAAATTTCCTGCATTTAACTTAAATATTTCACTGTCATTGTGAAGCAGTGAGAATGAAATTTCGGGGTAGGTGAGTGCCACACGCTGAAAAGCATCTATAATATGCCGGGTCTCAATAGTATTTGATTTCAGGAAATTTCTTCGGGCCGGAATATTGTAAAACAGGTTCTTAACTTCTATGCTGGTACCGTTAGGAGTCGAAATGATTTCCTGGGTAGTAATATCACCTCCTTTAATGTCGATTTTAGTACCCAGTTCTTCCTTATCTTGTTTGCTTTTTAAAGTTACATACGAAATCGCTGCAATGGAAGCCAGGGCTTCGCCACGAAAACCATTTGTATGTAAATTATAAAGATCATCGGCAGTTTTTATTTTGGAAGTGGCATGACGCTCAAAGGCCAACCTGGCATCGGTTTGGCTCATTCCTTTACCATTGTCAATAACCTGGATTAAAGTTCTTCCTGCATCTTTTATGATCAATCTTATGGAATCTGCTCCTGCATCCACAGCGTTCTCCATAAGTTCTTTTACCACAGAAGCAGGGCGTTGTACAACTTCACCGGCAGCAATTTGATTAGCGACGTTATCAGGAAGTAATTGAATGATATCCGACATTAAAATAATTTATGTAGTTCGAAAATATAAGCTGCTAAGCCTACTAAGATAGCAATAATAATGGCAAGCCGGATGTTGACATTTCTATTATGAGTACTTTTTTTATGACGAGCCCAATCTTGTCTGAGTTGATCTTTTGATAGGGTTATTTTTTTTATATCATCATCATCATCACCTTCTTTCTCATATTTCTTTTTTAAACTTTCAATACGTTCCTTGCGCTCATCATAATAACGAGGTTTATAGTCAAAAACATAATGAGATCGTGTTTTAAAAAAGTTTCCAATCATGAAGAAAAGTTATTAGTAGTTAACTCACAAAGTTACAAAAATAGCCAGGCTTATCAAATAAAGTTTTGTTAAATCGATTGTTGGATTCGGGTTACGGGTTGCAGGTTGCGAGTTCTCAAAATGTCAAAAGTAAACCCAATAGCCCGAAATAGATATTTCTGATTAGTGTTGATCGGTTTTTATTAATATTTTGTAGAATCGTTTAATTGTGTATAATATTATTACCGATTACACAGTTACACAAATTAACGATTTAACAATTCAAACTCAGAACCTATAATTTATTAATAGCCGCCATCTTGATTGCTGCAACGGCGCATTCAACTCCTTTATTTCCGTGTTTTCCACCTGATCGATCAATTGACTGCTGTTTTATATTATCGGTAAGCACACAAAAAATAACAGGTACATCATATTGTAAGTTGATATCTTTTATACCTTGAGAAACTGCTTCACAAACATAGTCGAAATGTTTTGTTTCTCCTTGTATAACGTTCCCAATAGCTATAACAGCATCTAATTTTTGAGTTTTTATCAAATGTTTAGATCCATAGATCAGTTCATAAGATCCGGGAACATTTAGAGTAAATATATTTTCCTCTTTAGCTCCGTGTTCCATCAATGTATCAACAGCACCTTTAAAAAGATTTTCGGTAATATCAGGATTCCATTCAGAAACTACGATACCAAATCTAAATTCGTTTGCACTTGGTATGGTGTTTTTATCGTATGCTGATAGATTTGTTGTTGCCATAATTATTTATGTTTAGTTATTACAAAAATAATTGTAATGATTTAATGTGCAATGATATGGTGTAATAAAGTTAAAAGTTGTAATTAAATCATTCTATCATCGTAATATTATTCTATTCACAAAAAAAATCGGACATCAAAAGAATTACTTCTGATGTCCGACGTTTATATTTTATTTCCGTTAAAATTTATTCAGCAGCTATTTTAGCTCTTTGAATGTAAATATCAATATTTTTAGCTTCTTCAGATTTTGAGTAATTATCTTTAATTTTACTAAATAGCTCTTCAGCTTTATCAAAATCTTTCAAATCCATTGCTGTTTGACCTGCCTTGAATAAATACAAAGGGCTTGTAAATTCATTATCTCTAAGGTTTGCAGCTTCTATATAATATTGAAGTGCATCTTCAGATTGATTGATCTCAGCGAAAGCATCACCAATATTACCTTTTGCCAAAGCTCCAAGAATTTCGTCTTCAGAAGAGAATTCATTTAAATATTCGATAGATTTTTCGTATTCGCCTAAATTCAAATAAGAGATCCCAGTCATGTATTTTGCCAAATTACCTGCTTTAGTGCTACCATAATTATCAACAATATCAACAAGTCCGTATTTACCATCGGCACCATTAATAGCCAGATTATAAAGTGAATCGACAGCTACTGTAGTATTTTGTGCTTGTTCGAAATATGTTTTGGGAAAAGCCAACTCGTCGGCAGCTTCTTTTTCTTTAGGTTCAATGATATACTTATTGTAAGCCAGGTAACCTAAGATTGCAATCGCAACTGCAATTAACCCAATAAAAATAGGTCTTTGATTTTTTTCTACCCATTGCTCCGATTTAGAAGCCGTTTCATCTAAAGTGTTAAAAACCTCCGCAGTAGTACTGTGATCTTCAATATGGTTTTGATCTTGTTTTTTTACTTTACCTCCTCGTTTTTTGTATGTCGCCATTATATAATTTATTAGATGCGCAAAAATAAAATTTTTATTCAGAAATATAACTTATTTTATAGTATATTTTTGTTTTTTTGTAACTAGCGCAAAATTGTTTGAAGAGATACCACTTTTGTGATTGAAAACAGATATTTTAGACTGGTTATTTCCAAGGAATATTATTTATTTTTGAATTTCAATTTTTGATTCTTTCATGTATTTAGGAAAAATAGCATTGGTTAATTTTAAGAATTTTTCATCAAAAACACTTGATTTTGATGAGAAAATTAATTGTTTGGTTGGGAATAACGGAGTTGGTAAAACCAATATTCTAGATGCTATTTATCAACTTTCTTTTACCAAAGGGTACTTCAATTCCGTAGCTTCTCAAAGTATAAAAAACGGAACAGATTTTTTTGTTGTCGATGGTACTTTTCATAGAAGGGAAAGAGAAGAACTTATTAGTTGTAGTCTAAAAAAGGGGCATAAAAAAGTAGTGAAAAGAAATGGGAAAGAATATGAAAGGTTATCCGATCATTTCGGCTTAATTCCTGTTGTTATCATTTCACCTGCAGACACCAATTTGATAGCTGAAGGTAGTGATGTGAGGAGAAAATTTATGGATAGTATTATTTCTTTGTACGATAAAGAATATCTACAGCAATTGATAAGTTACAATAAGACCCTTGCTCAAAGAAATTCATTGCTGAAATATTTTGCAGCCAATTATACATTTGATCAAACAAATATCGACATATACAATGAGCAGCTTGTAGAATTTGGCGAAAAGATCTATGAAAAGAGAAAAGTTTTTTTATCAGAATTTATTCCGATTTTTAAGAGAAGGTATGAACAGATCCTGGGTGAATTGGATTCGGATGCTAATTATGAGACTGTAACCTTAAGCTATAGGTCGCAATTAGAGGAAAATGAATTTTCCGCCCTTTTAAGTGAAAATATAGACAGGGACAGGTTATTGCAATATACAAGTATGGGAATACATAAAGATGACCTTAAGTTTAGTTTAAATGATTATCCTATAAAAAAATATGGTTCACAGGGGCAACAGAAATCATTCTTGATCGCATTAAAATTAGCTCAATTTGATTTTGTAAAACAACAATCCAAAATAACCCCGATTTTACTTTTGGATGATATTTTTGATAAGTTAGACGATAATAGGGTTGGGCATTTATTGCAGTTGGTAAATGATAAGAATTTCGGACAAATATTTATTTCCGACACCCATCCCGAAAGGACAGAAGAGATCATAAAAAAGACAAAACAAAGTTATAAAATGTTTGACCTTAATTGAATGATTTAAAGATTAAAAGACTCAAAAATTAGAGACAATACATTTTTGAAACTTAGAATTTGAAACAAAATAAAAATGAGTAAAAGAGAAAATGAAACTTACAACATAAAGGATCTAATGAAAGAGATGTTGCAGGAAAATAAGTTGCAAAAAGGGTTGGATCAGATCAATGTAAAAGAAGCCTGGGAATCTGTAATGGGTAAAGGAGTAGTTAGTTATACAGAATCTGTTCAATTAAAGAAAGATGTTTTAATTGTTCATTTATCTTCCGCAACCTTACGTGAAGAATTGAGTTATGGAAAAGATAAGATTGTTGAGATGATGAATAGAGAGCTGGGAAAAGCCCTGATCTCCGGTATAAAACTTTTATAGATTTTTTTAGAGAGTTATTTCACAGAGTAACACAAAGTAGCACTGAGAATCACAGAGCTTATTTTTTATATTTTCCTGTGAAACTAGGTGATTTATCTGTAAACCTATGTGTAACAGTTTATGGAATTATAATATCAAAAAACACATTATTTTACATTTATTTTTCACAGACTACATCAACAATAATTTCCATATCATCATAAATGAAATTATCCGAAAGTCCGCTAAAAAATGATTTCGATTTATGTTTTACATTCCATTTGGAACGGTCAATTTTAAATGATTCACTTTTAACTTCCAGTTGTTCCTTTTTATAATTTACGGTGGCTATAAACGAAACCGGGTTTGTTTTGTCTTTTAGTGAGAGTTCACCATTGATTTGTGTTTTACCATTTTTTTGCTCACTTCCGGTTATTTTAAAAACCGCTTTTGGATATTTTTTTACATCAAAGAAGTCGGCACTTTTTAATTTAGCTACTATTTTTTTGTTCCAATTACCATCCAGATCCAGATTTACGATACTGTTCATATCAATAATAAATTCACCTCCGGTGATCTTTATTTTTTCAACCAAAAAATAACCATTTTTAAGGCTGATAGTTCCGTGATGAGAACCTGCAGGTTTAAATCCTTTCCATTTTATTGTAGAATTTTCAATATTTGCTTTGAACTTTGTTTGCGCATTTACTGTAAATGAGAATAATAGAAACAGGCCGAATGAAAGCGTAAAGAATATTTTTTTCATGTATATGATTGATTATTAACCTCAGTTAACTGAGGTTATTAAAAGAAAAAGCCAAAGTTAGTAAAATTAACTTTGGCTTTATTTGTTAGACTCCTTTCAGTTTAGTCAGCAATTTTTTTCTTTTTAAACTGATCGAATTGTGAATCTTCTTTTTTCTTTGGCCAGCTGTTATTGCTGGTATCAACATCTGCAGTTAACTTATTCGGGTCAAGATTTATTTCTTTGATTTCCTTGTCGGATGCAAATAATTTTTTTATTTCTTTATCATTGAACCTCCAGATCTTCGCAGGGTAGTACTTACTCTCTTTAGTGCCATCGGTATAAACAATTTCCATAAGAATTGGCATTACCAATTCACCCGGTTTTTCAAAGGTAATTTCATAAAAATACTTGGTATCTTTTAATTCTTTGATTTCTTCCTCTGTAAAGTTTTCTTCTAAATAGTCACCTAAGAATTGAAAATCGTTCATAGGATCTGTATTATTAGCCATGTCCTGTGTGTAATCACCACTTTCCGTATCCACTAAAAACAGGGCAGGTAAGAAGTTATTCACATCAACTCCATACATTTTTGCCATTCTTTTAGCTCTGGCAGTAGGTTTATCGGTGATTGCATATTTTGTAACGTTTTTAATACCTATGTCATTGTATTGTGTAGTATAGAACCATCCTCTCCAAAACCAGTCCAGGTCTGTTCCCGATGCATCTTCCATTGTTCTGAAGAAATCGGCCGGAGTAGGGTGTTTGAACTTCCATCTGTTTGCATAGGTTTTAAAAGCTTTATCAAACAGTTCATTTCCTAAGATCACTTCGCGTAGCATATATAAACCTGCAGCAGGTTTAGAATATGCATTCATTCCGCTGTTAAATACATTGTCATGATTACTCATGATAGGTGTGATCTTATTTTGATTTCCATCCATATAATCAACGACATTTTTTGGGAAACCTCTTGAAGCAAATCCGGGTTCAAAGTACTGTTCGGCTAAAAGTTGTGTAAAAGTATTTAAACCTTCATCCATCCATCCCCACTGGCGTTCATCTGAATTCACGATCATTGGAAACCAGTTGTGCCCAACTTCATGAATAATAACACCTATCATTCCGTTTCTGGTTCTTTGCGAATAAGAACCATCCGGTTTCGGGCGGCCAAAATTCCAGCAGATCATTGGGTATTCCATACCTTGCTGTTTTGCGTTTACCGAAATAGCTTTATGATATGGATAGTTAAATAAATGTTTTGAATAGGTCTCTAAGGTAGCTACAACAGCCTTTGTTGAAAATTCTTCCCAAAGCGGATTACCTTCTTTTGGATAAATAGATACCGCCATAACAGTTCTCTCACCAAGCTTAACTGCCTGGGCATCTAAAATATATTTTCTGGAACTGGCAAAAGCAAAATCACGAACATTCTCTGCTTTCATTTTCCATGTTTTGGTCTTTTTTGAAAAACCTTTTTCATTTTTTTCGGCTTCTTCCTGCGTTACAATGATCAAGGGTTTGTCATAAGAAGTCTGTGCTTTTTCAAATCGTTTCCATTGCTTTTTTGTAAGCATTTCTTTACGATTCAAAATATGTCCTGTACCTTCTAACAAGTGATCTGCAGGAGTTGTAATATTAACATCGTAATTCCCAAAAGGTAATGTAAATTCGCCACGGCCTAGAAATTGTAAATTTTGCCACCCTTCCACATCGTTGTAAACAGCCATTCTTGGAAAGAATTGCGCTATGATATACGCATTATTACCATCTTTAAACGGTTCATACCCTGATCTTCCTCTTTCAATTGTATAATTTGGAATATTGTACCACCATTTGATCTTAAAGTCAATTTTGGTTCCCGATTTTAAAGGAGTTGACAGATCTACACGCATCATAGTTCCGTTAACGGTATAATCCATGTCATTATCGGAAGCATTTTTCACATAATCAATTTTAAAACCACCGTCAAAAGGTTTTCCTAAGAACGATTGTGTAAATTTTGCGGGATTATAAAAAACACCCGGTCCGCCGGCTTTTACATCTTTGGTTTGTGCATCTGCAGCCCTGATATTTTGATCTAATTGCACCCAAAGATACTCCAGATCATCAGGAGAATTATTGTGGTAAGTGATGGTTTCAACACCAAAGATCTTTTGATTTTCATCATCCAGAATAATGTCCATCTTATAATCAGCCTGTTGCTGATAATACTCATGTCCGGGTGCCCCTGAAGCAGTTCTATAAGTATTAGGTGTCGGTAGTTCCTCTTTAAGTTGTTTGAACTTACTGATATTATAATGCCCGGGTTGTTTTTCTTTCTTTTGACTTTGTTCTTGTGCAAAACCAGCAGAAGAAATAAAAATCAGACTTAAAATGAAAAGTGTAATTTTTTTCATGCGTTTTTTGTTATAATTATAATTATTATTTTTAAAAAGAGGTCGAATATAAAATATTTCTCTTTATCGAAAAACGATAAGTTAGTATTTTAACATTTCTTTATCATTATTTATCATTAGTATAAAAGTGTGCTTTTGATCATTAATGTTGGTTTTGATAAAGTTCTGTTGTTCTTTAAATTCTTCAAAAAGCATCCTGTTTTTTATTTCAATTGATTTAATATTATCAATATCAGTAGATTCCAGATAAAAATATACAACATCATTATCGTATTCTTTTCCTAAAAAAGTATAATCAATTTTACTCTCATTAATTTTAATCTGTAATTTCTGATGGATATAGAGATTGATGAATTTATCAGTTTCTGTATGTTCACTTTTTGTATCTAATTCAAATTCTTTTTTAAATCTATTGTTTAGAGTTTTTTCAACATCATCGGTAAAAAACCGCATTGTGATCTGTAATGCTTTTTCTTCTTTTACATAATTTATTTTCGTCATACTGATATAGTATTTATGAGCAATAAATGAAAAAAAGGGGACGATGAGCAGGATTAAAAGAGGTTTTAATGATTTCATGGACTATTATTAATTTGGTATTACTTTGAATTATATGTAAATTGTGTGAATGATTTAATGATGCAATGATGCAATGCTATAATGATTAATTAGATCATTGCAATAATTTTCGCAAATGTCAGCAAACAATCTGCTATTAACAAATCAAAAACACCAAACTTATCATAATTTTGAATAGGCCCTACTCTGAAATAATCGAATACTACCAAAGAGATAAGATTCTTCATCATGCAATTAGATCACTTGATCATAAAATTCAACCTGATTTAGATATGGATATTTATTTGAGTTTACTGACTTCAATTGTATCGCAACAATTATCAACTAAAGTGGCAAGAGTTATCTGGAAACGTTTTACCGATCTGTTTGTGGATGGTTATCCTGAGGTTGAATTATTATTGGCTAAAGAACATGAAATTTTAAGAGATGTTGGATTATCAAACAATAAAGCAAGGTATATTAAAAATGTTGCTGAATTTTCTATGGATAACGATATTTCATTTGAATATTTACAGCAAAAAACCGATGAAGAAATTATAGCTTACTTAACCCGGATTAAAGGAGTTGGAAAGTGGACTGTTCAAATGATCCTGATGTTTCCTATGGACAGACAAAATGTTTTTCCGGCAGATGATCTCGGTATTCAGAAAGCAATGAAGAATTTGTATCAACTAGATCTGGAGAAAATGAAATTAAAACAAAAAATGATAGAGATCTCCGAAAACTGGCATCCATACAAAACACTTGCCTGTAAGTACTTATGGAAGATTATTGATTAATTAGAAGACGGAAGTAAATAGTTCATGGCAGGCTTGTTGGGTATTCAAAACTCGAAAAATATTTAGATGTCCCTTTTCAGGGGCTAATGCAAAGCCACTTTCTTAGAAGGTGTGATTTTTATTTTTTAGAAGTTGTTATTACTTCTATATGAATATCAACTTCACTCCAGGTTTTACTAATACCGTCGTCTCCTTTGTGTTTTTCACTACAAACATCGTTAAGTGCCGTTAGGGCAGCTTGTGCCTGCCAGTTATTCAGATCGATATTTGCATCAATTTTAATGTTTTCTCCGTGTACATTATAACTAACAGGAATCTCTTTTGTGAATCCGTTCATCGTTAAAGATGCATTGCCTTTACCTTCATTATCAAGGCTTATTTTTCCTTCGATATTATTTGTGTTATTCATTGCCCCGAATAGAAACTCTCTTAATTTAAAATCTCTAATTGAATCTTTACTGTAGATGCTCTTTACAGGAATACTAAATTTTAAATTTCGGATTACTTCTGAAGGATTTGCAGCAGGAGTTACATCATATAGCTCAACTTCATTAAAAGTTCCTTTTACAGGAATTTTCTGGTTTGTTTTATAAGCAGTCCATTGAATGTTGATATCATTATTTTCGATAGTGAAAGTAGGTTCATCGATCTTTTTTTGTTCTTTTTTACATGAAAAGAATAAGATCATAAGAGATATAAGTACAATAGGGTAAAAATTTGAAATTTTCATTAGTATTAGTTTATTCAATTTTGATATTGTTATGTTCTTCAACGAGAGCGATATATTTTTCTTTTGCTTCCTCTTCACTAAGTTTATTTACCTGGAACCATGCATTTAATTTAAAAGCATTTATTAACACATTACCCCCTGATGGCCTGTAGAATGGTGTATTGATGGTGGCCTGTTTATAATAGGCATAAAAACGTAACATGACATCGGGAGGAAGAGTTTCTTTCATTTCCGATGCGATTTTATATGCTTTTTCAAATTTTCTATCTAGATCATTCATTAAACGGCTGCAATAACAGTTTTTCCTCCAATTGTTTTTTCGTGGAGTTTTACGTTTATTTCCATATCCAAAGGTAAGAAAATATCTATCCTGGAACCAAATTTAATAAAACCGGCATCACTTCCCTGGATCACTTTGTTTCCAACCTTTGCGTAATTTACAATTCTGCGGGCAACAGCACCTGCAACTTGTCGGTATAATACTTCTCCGGCTTTTTTATTTTCTACAACAATTGTTGTTCTTTCATTCTCTTCGGAAGATTTCGGGTGCCAGGCAACTAAAAATTTTCCGGGATGATATTTAGAGAATTTTACAATTCCGCTTAGCGGGTATCTTGTTACATGCACATTTAAAGGCGACATAAATATGGAAACCTGCCTTCTTTTGTCTTTAAAATACTCTTTTTCAAAAACCTCTTCAACAACAACTACTTTTCCATCGACAGGAGCAATGATTTGAAGATCATTAGTTTCTGTGGTTCTATTGGGATTGCGAAAGAAATAAAGCACCAATAAAAAAAGCACTAAAAAGAATAGCATCAATATTTTTTGGATCCAATAATTTGTGATAAAATGATCTGATAGAAGAAGTATAGCAACTAATCCTATAGATGTAAATAATATGATTTTATGACCTTCTTTGTGAAACATCTAAGTAGTTAAAAATAAATAAACAAATATGAACGGTGATACAAAGATAATACTATCTAGCCTATCTAAAAAACCGCCGTGGCCGGGAATAAAATTACTACTGTCTTTTATATTGGCCTGTCGCTTGAACATGGATTCGGTAAGATCGCCCAAAACCCCGAAAGTACTCACAAGTATAGCTAAAGCAAGCCAATGAATAGGTAAGAGGCTTGTGCAGAATTTTGATACGATAAAACCGGCTATAAATGTAAAGACCAGTCCGCCAATAAACCCTTCAATGGTTTTATTTGGAGATACTCTTTCAATAAGTTTATGTTTTCCAAAGTTTTTTCCTATCAAAAAGGCAAATACATCATTGCTCCATGTTAGTACAAAAACTCCTAAAATAACCGAAAAGTCAAATACCTGATCAAAATTTAAAAACGGAATTTTAATCAATAATGAAAATGGAATTATCACATAAACCAAAGATAAAAATATTCTCCCTAAATATTGAATTGCTACCTTACGCGACGAGACAAGTGCCGTAATAAATGAAAAGAATAGTGCAAAAGTAAAAATGGAAACAATTACCTTTTGAGTTAACTCACTGTCAACATTAAAAGTGTGATCATTTGATAAAATTGCAATAATAAACGAAGTGACAGCCAGAATATATGGATAAACACTATTTAATTCAATCATTTTTAAAAACTCATACAAGCAAAAAACCATGAATATAAAAAAAAGAGCATAAAAATAATAGATTCCAAAAAATGCTGATGCTACAATAAGTGCAACATATATTAAACCAAAGATAAGTCGCTTTGTAAAGTTATTCATAGGCAGGGGTTATAGATCTTCCAACAGAAGCAAATATAGTGTTTTCGCGTTAGTATTTCCATAACTCATAAAATCTGTATCCGATTTATTAGGTAAATAATCTTTTATAGAACTTACTATGGTAGGTGTGTTTTTCTTTGCCCTGCTTCTAACACTCGAAACACCTTCGCCCATCGTTTTCACTATTTGACTTGTTTTTGCATACACAATAAAATTATTGGGTAGGTCTTTTAACTTTTTGTCTCTTAATTGTTTGGTAGAAAACATAATACCACCATCACGGGAAACCAAAGTTTCACAACACGTAAAAAAAGGTAAGTTTGTAATAAAGTCAGAAGTTTTTGCGCTGTTTATTTCAGATAAGAGTTTTAATAATTCTTCATCAAAACAAATAACGTTATTCCATTTATTCTCTTTTAAAATTTGTGATAAATTTTGTTTCAATTCATTTTCATCAGAACAATACAGAAATTTACCACCTTTAGAAATGAAAGATCTTACAAACAATTCGTCAATAGATAAATTATCTGAATCAGAAGCCCCCTCTTTTTTCTTTGCTTCTTCAGAGGAAGTATCTTTTAAATTGAATAATTTTTTGAAAAATTTCATTTATATCTTGAAAGATTAGAATGCCTAAATTAATTAACTAATCTACTAATTTTCCGAAGATTTTTCTTCTTTAGTATCATTTTTATTTTCAGTCTCTTCGGTTGTTTCTTCTTTTTCTTTATTTTTTGGTTCTTTATCCTGATCAGATTCTTTTACAAAAGGCCTTTCTCCAAAAATTCTTTTCAGATCATCTTCAAAAATTACTTCTTTTTCTTTTAGAAGTTCGCCCAGAATTATCAATTCTTTTTTGTGATGCGTTAAGATATCTACAGCTCTTTGATATTGTTCTTCAATGATGGTAGAAATTTCATCATCAATAACCTGTGCAGTTTTTTCACTGTATGGTTTTGTGAAATTGTAGTCACTTTGACCGCTGGAATCGTAATAGGTGATATTTCCAATTTTATCATTTAACCCGTACACAGTTACAATAGCTTTCGCCTGGCGAGCAACTTTTTCAAGGTCATTCAAAGCTCCTGTTGAGATTTTATCAAACATGATTTTTTCTGCAGCTCTACCACCTAAAGTAGCACACATTTCATCAAGCATTTGCTCGGTTTGAACAATTTGACGCTCCTCAGGCAAGTACCAGGCAGCTCCTAAAGATTTTCCACGGGGAACGATAGTAACCTTTACTAATGGTGCAGCGTGTTCCACCATCCAGCTTACTGTTGCATGGCCTGCTTCGTGATATGCGATGGTTGTTTTTTCTTTATCGGTAATGATTTTGTTTTTCTTCTCAAGGCCACCAACAATTCTGTCGACTGCATCTAAGAAATCCTGATGATGTACACTTTTATTACCTTTTCTGGCAGCGACCAAAGCAGCTTCATTACAAACATTTGCAATATCTGCTCCTGAGAAACCGGGAGTTTGTTTTGATAAGAATTCCAGGTCAACATCATCATCCATTTTCAATGGTTTAACATGTACTTCAAAAATTTCCAGTCTTTCATTTTTATCGGGCAGGTCCACATAGATCTGACGGTCAAATCTACCGGCACGCATTAAGGCTTTATCCAATACATCTGCACGGTTTGTCGCTGCAATTACTATTACGTTGGTATCTGTAGCAAAACCGTCCATTTCGGTAAGTAGCTGGTTTAAAGTGTTTTCTCTTTCATCATTGCCTCCGGTTAAACTATTTTTTCCTCTTGCTCTACCTATGGCATCAATCTCATCTATAAAAATTATTGATGGTGATTTTGCAGCAGCTTGTTTAAAAAGATCTCTTACTCTTGATGCTCCTACACCTACAAACATTTCAACAAAATCAGATCCGGATAATGAGAAAAAAGGAACGTTTGCTTCTCCGGCTACAGCCTTTGCTAATAATGTTTTACCTGTTCCGGGAGGTCCAACCAATAATGCTCCTTTTGGAATTTTTCCACCAAGAGATGTATATTTATCGGGGTTTTTCAAAAAGTCAACAATTTCTTGTACTTCTTCTTTGGCACCTTCCAGTCCTGCTACATCTTTAAATGAAGTTTTAACTTTGGTATTTTCATCAAAGAGTTTTGCTTTTGATTTACCGATATTGAATATCTGGCCACCGGGGCCACCGCCACCGCCACCGGACATTCTTCGCATAAAGAAGATCCATAATCCGATAATAAAAATAAATGGTAACCAAACTAAGAAGCTGTCCATAAAGCTTGTTTGTGTTATATTGTCTTTATCAAAATCAAGAGAAAACTCTTCTTTAGCCGAACTTAAAGAATTTTCAAAGTTTTGCAAATCACCAAAATCGTAAGTGTAAGTAGGACCATTTTG
>JBDLIB010000043.1:0-19794 GCA_039715085.1 Bacteroidota bacterium
CTTACCTCTTCTTTCCATATTTGATGATGGTTGAAATATTCTTTCGCTTTTTCAAAGTTTTCCTTTGCTTTTGGACTTAATCCAATTTTAAGATTCCACTCAACTCCTTCTATACCAAGAATAAATGCCTTTGGTTTGTGTTGGTACAGATCTTCGGCCAGGTATAAGATCGTTTCAGGCAAAAGTTCATGCGTACTGAAGCTGAATTTGGAGGAGGGTTCACAGTTTTTAAAATAAAAACCTTTTCTTGTTTTTTCTTTTACTGCGTCAACAAATATTACAGTATCGTATTTGGAAATTAGTTCAGCATCTTCTATTTGTAATTGGTACCGGTAATCCAAATCATATTTTACAGACTCTTCATTTAAATAATCTATAAATAACCATCCGAGTCCGTCATCCTGTCGTCCAGAATTACCGATACCCAATACAATAACTTTTCTTTTTTTCATATTTATAAAGAATTTACCCCCTAAATTATCTTTAAGGGGGCTTTGTTTAACTCCGTTTTTTAACAGGGTCAACTTCTTTTTAGATCTATTAAATTCCCTAAATGATCATACATTGAAATCTCCAGAGGCATTTGTCCTATAGCATGTGTTGCACAGCTTAAACAAGGATCATAAGCCCTGATTGCTACTTCTACCTGATTCATCATGCTTTCTGTAATCTTTGGGTTGCCATTGATCACATTGTTGGCTACCCAACTTACTGCCTGGTTCATCGGTTCATTGTTATGTGTAGTCGATACAATTAAATTACAACGGGTTATTCGGTCTTTTTCATCTACTTCATAATGATGGATCAGAGTACCTCTGGGAGCTTCAATTATTCCGATTCCTTCATTACGTCTTTCACCTCTTCTTACAAGGTCGTTACTTGAAATATCATCGTCTTCCAATAATTCTTTCATCATCTCGGCACAATGTAATATTTCAATTAATCTTGCCCAATGTGAGAACATGGTTTTATTGTTTGTTTTCCCCTTAGAAGCAGCCATAAACGCCAATCTTTCGAAAGCTGCTAATGGAGTAGAAATTCCTTCACATACATTTAAACGAGCTAAAGGGCCAACTCTGTTCCAGCCGTTTTCTCTTCCCAAGTGCTTTAAATATGGAAATTTCAGATAAGACCATTTTTCAACACCCTCATAAAAATAGTTCTGATACTCTTCATTGGAAATATCGTCTAAAGTTGTATTTCCATAAGCATCTATTGCTCTTAGGTTTCCGTCATATAATTCTAAGAAGCCGTTTTTTTTGTTGACAAGGCCTAAATGTCCTGAAGGGTATGCTGCAAATTCATTGAGCCAATCGGTATTTTTGGAATGATATACTTTGATGAAGTCGATTATTTCTTTTGACCATTCTATCATGGTATCTACAGAAGGAATTTCTTTTCCGTTCAAAAAATAATCTCTTTCTCTTACAGTAACTTTTTTATGAACACCTCCGGGTGAAGCAGAAATCCCATGAATTCTTTTACCGGCCACCATTTTGATTATCTCCTGTCCGAATTTTCGCATCAAAATTCCTTTTTTTGCTAATTCCGGATACTCCATAGCGACACCAACAACATTTCTTTTGGTTGGGGCGGCATCAGCTCCGAAAAGTAAATCGGGAGAAGCCAGATAAAAGAAATGCAAGGCGTGGGATTGAAATATTTGACCGAAATGTAATAATTTTCTGATCTTTTGAGAAGGAACTGATAAATCATCGGGTTCCAGACCAACAATTTGATCAATTGCTTTAGCAGCGGCCAAGTGGTGGCTTACCGGACAGATTCCGCATAAGCGTTGTACCAGCACCGGAGCTTCCCAATATGGATGTCCCTGTATAAATCTTTCAAACCCTCTGAACTCGACGATATGAAAAAAGGAATCTTTTACGTTATTATTTTCATCTAAATTGATGGTTACTTTTCCGTGACCTTCCACCCTTGTTACGGGGTCAATGATAATTTTATTACTCATAATCAAAAGGTTTAATCGTATTTAAATTCTTCGTGGGTAATAGTTAACTCTTTTCCAAGTAATATGCTTTTTACAACTTTCCAGATGTGGTTAGCATTAGGTGGGCAACCGGGAATGAAATAATCTATTTTTACTACTTCATTACAAGGGTAGACATTATTCAAAAGCTTTGGGATATCTTCGTGATTAGGAATTACATTCGCTCCAATTTCGCTGGTCACTCCATGTACATATGCTTCTTCCAGACATTCCTTTAAAGGAACAAAATTTCGCATTGCCGGAATTCCACCCATAATTGCACATTCTCCAAAACCAATGAGAATATCACATTTTTTTCTAAATGCTTTTAGAACTTCCACATTTTCAGAGTTGGCACAACCACCTTCAACCAAACCAACATGGCAGCGTTTAGTAAACTTTTTGATATCAGTTAAAGGTGATTTGTTAAATTCAACAATTTCTAAAACATCCAGAATATCAGTGTCGATATCCAAAAGAGACATATGGCAACCGAAACAACCTGCAAGTGAGGTAGTTGCAACTATAAACTTTTCATCTTCATTTATTTTAACACTATCACCATTTTTTGAAATTGTATTCTTGGTTTTTCCCAATAAGTCATATTTTCTTTCACCGAAAGGTTCTTCATAGATCATACCTTTAACTAAGATAGCACCAACCGGGCATAAATTCATGGCGTGAAGAGCCTGGGCTTCACTTAATTTTTCCTCTTGTTCATAATCGATATGGACTCTTGTTTTAACACCTCTTTTTACAAAGGAGAATACATTTTTTCCTTCGTCGGTTTTGATTTCTTCCACGCAACGTTTGCAAAGAATACAACGATTAGACTCCATAATCATCCTTTTCGGATTGAAGTCGACAACTTTATTACTAAAGACATGGGGGAATCGTGTAGAGGTTAAGCCCATATCATAGGCAAGGTTTTGCATATCGCAATTTCCGCTCTTTTCACAGGAAGGGCAAAAGTGATTTCCTTCTGCGTAAAGCATTTCAATGATTGCTTTCCGTGTGTCGATAAGATCCTCGGAGTTAATTTCAATCTCCATGCCTTCTTTAAGGCTTGTAGTACAACTTGTTGTTGGTCTGCCGTTAATATTTACCGTACAGATACGACATGTTCCCAAGGGGGGATTTACTTCATGAAAGTGACATAGAGTAGGTATATATATTCCGTGTTCTTTTGCGGTGTCAACCAAATTTTTTCCTTCCGGAACCTGGTAATCTTTACCGTCAATTTTAATGTTAACTAAATTATCCATAGGTAGTTTCAATTTCGTTGATTATTTCATCATATCTTTTTACAGCTTTTTCAAGATCAAAAGCTTTGTTGATATCGGTGTTTTCTGTTAGTATTCTTTCAAATACTTCAGGAAACTTATTCATGGCGCTAAGCAATGAATTAGAGGATGATTGGCCTAAGCCGCATCTGCTGGCACGTGTGATTATAGCGCTCCAATCTTTGATATCATTGTAATCTTTTTCATCTGCATGACCGAGTAGGAGTTTTTTAATTTTTTTCCTAAGCAGGTAGTTGCCAGTTCTACACGGTACGCAAATTCCACAAGATTCAGAAACAAAGAAATCATTGATATTCTTTAATATTGGTAAAAGATCTCGATCTTTATTAAATACCATAAATGAACCGCCACTTCTAATACCTACTGCACTCATTTTTTTGGAGTACTCAATAGGGTCTTCAGGGTTAAATTTCACCTGTTCGGATAATAAATTCTCACCAGACATTTCTCTGTCAAAATCGTTTGGAGACAGGCATTTACCTGAGTATCCATTGAATAGAATGAAATTCGGATCTCTTGCTTCAATGAGGTTTAGAAAATCTTTTATTTTCATTCCCCATTCAATTTCATAGATTCCGGGTTTTTTACAATCGCCAGAGACACTCATTATCTTTGTTCCCGGAGTTTTTTCAGTTCCTAATTTTAGCCAGTTATCTATGCCCATTTCAAAAATTCTAGGTACTGCACATAGGGTTTCTACATTATTCACTACGGTAGGCTTACCTAAGAAACCTTTTTCTACCGGGAAGAATTCCTTGGTAGAAGGCTCTCCTCTTTTCCCTTCCATGGAATGGATCAAAGCAGTCTCTTCACCGCAAACGTATGCGCCTGCTCCCATATGTACATAAAGATCAAAATCAAAACCTTTGATCCCTAAAATATCTTTACCTAACAATCCTTTGGCTTTAAAATCTTTTATTTTATCTTCAATTTTATCTTTTAAGTAAAAGTATTCTGCTCTTAAATAAATAGCTCCTTTTGTTGCGCCTACTGCATAAGCTGCCATAGCCATACCTTCTAGAAGTAAGCCGGGATATTTATTCATTAATACTCTGTCTTTAAAAGTTCCGGGTTCGCCTTCGTCGGCGTTGCATATCACATACTTTTGAGTGGCTTCGTTTTGTTTGCAGAATTGCCACTTCAACCCGGTTGGGAAAAATGCACCACCTCTACCTGCGAGTTTTGATTGCTTAACAGTATCAATAACATCATCAGAACTCATTTTTTTCAGCATCTTTAAAGCAGAACCCGGATTATATTTTTTAAAAAAAACGGTCTTATTATTTTTTGGTGTGTATCTAATATTATTTTTAGGATCTTTACTGATAGAATCTATTGACTCTCCTTTTCTTAATTTAGAGATTATATTCCTGACTTTTTGAGGAGTCAGGTTTGTGAATGCCTTAAAATTTATCAATGCTGATGTTTCCTGATCACTGAGTCCAATACATGGGGTTTTAAATAAACCAAACATCTTATCGTCTGTAACATTCCCAAAACTAACTCCCACTTCTTTTTCGAAAGCTTTTTTAACAAGATCGTAATCTTTGTGTTTTGAGATAATAGAGTCGTTTAAATAAATGGTGTATTTTCCTGCGTGAGATCTATGATAAAAATGATAAAATGAAATTATACCTTCCAGTTCCATCCTGGAAATATTAAATTCACTCGAGATTTTAGTCATGTCATCACGATTGATGAATCTTCTCTTTCTTTGAATGTCCCATAGTACATTCATCAGGGAAGTTTTTAATGGAGATTTTTTCAATGTTACCATAATAAAAAAATATGAAATAAAGTGTAATAAAAGTAACACAAAACAAAAATCCAATAACTGACATAAGTCAATTATTGAATTTTTATGAATATTTTAAAAAATTATGAAAAAATCGAAATATTTTATTGATAATTAAGAATCAGCCGATATTTGTATAAAAAAAGTGAAAAAAACGATAGAAATTAAGAAATCTCTAAAGTTTTAATTTTCAATTCTTTGCCTTGAATGATGCCTTTTAAATAGCTGTTGCATTTTGGACAGGCATCATAAATATTTTTAATATCAAAGGTGGAGTTACAATCCAGACATTTTGCTTTTCCCTTTATAATATCGATTTTTTTAGTAGCATTTTCCAAGACGCTTCCATTTACTGCAGATTCCCAAACAAAATTCAAAGCGTCAATTTCAACACCTGATAATTCACCTATTTCCAGTTCGATGGCCTCTATGGCAGGCGCATTGATTTTTTTAGCTTCTTTTTCTGCAATATCTACAATGCCCATAGCAATGGATAATTCGTGCATTTTTATCGATTTAAGAATAGTGTACTCAAATGTACTAAAAGCGTTTTTATTATCAGTGATATAATGCTTCAATGATTTAATAATACAATTGAATATTGCATTCAATCATTGTGTCACTATAGCATTTACACATTGAAAGACTATTTGTAACCCTTCTAAATAAGTTGAAATATGATATAAGTCATGTTTTTTTTATTAAAATCCCGATAACTTAACAATCTGACACTGAATTACATACTTATTTAATTAAAATATGGCATTATGAATCATACATCTAAAAAGGATGATACCTACTATGAAAGTATCATAAAAAAAGGACATTCGCGAAGGGATTTCATGAAATTTGCAACGTTTATCACTGCCTTTATGGGCTTTGAATCTTCTATGGTTGGGCAGGTTGCAAAAGCCCTTGAGACCAAAAAAAGAATACCTGTTATATGGGAGCATTTCCAGGAATGTACCGGTTGTACCGAGTCGTTTATCCGATCTGATCACCCACTTGTTGCCGATTTGATTTTAGATAATATATCTTTAGACTATACCGATTCTTTGATGGCTGCATCCGGCCATAATGCCGAAGAAGCCAAACAGGAATCCATGAAAGAAAATTATGGAAATTATATTCTTGTTGTAGAAGGAGCGATTCCTATAAAAGATGATGGTGTTTATTGTACGATTGCGGGAAGATCTGCTGTTGAAATATTGGAAGAATCTGCTGCAGGAGCTGCTGCAATTATAACTTTTGGTAGTTGTTCAGCATGGGGTGGGGTTCAGGCTGCATCACCAAATCCAACAGGTTCTGTTCCTGTGGATGCGATAATTAAAGATAAGCCAATTATAAAGGTGCCCGGTTGCCCACCAATTTCTGAAGTTATGACCGGAGTGGTAGTTCATTATGCCACTTTCGGAACACTCCCTGATTTAGACTCCATGGGAAGGCCTAAGCAGTTCTATGGTAAAAGAGTTCACGACAGTTGTTACAGGCGTCCATATTTTGATGCCGGATTGTATGCAGAAACCTTTGATAGTGAAGAAGCAAAAAAGGGATATTGCCTGTATAAATTAGGATGTAGAGGTCCTGTTACCTATAACTCATGTGGAACAATGGAATGGAATAACGGAGTGAGTTTCCCAATTAAATCCGGATACCCTTGTATTGGATGTAGCGAGGATAAATTCTGGGATAACGGGCCATTCACCGAAAGGCTTACCGATGTTGAAGGATTTGGTATTGAGGCAACTGCCGATAAAATCGGTAAGATTGTTCTGGGAACTGCAGCTGCAGGTGTTGCTGCACACGCAATAGCAACCAACGTTGCGAAGAGAAAAGAGATGAAGATTGCACATGAAATGGCCGATAAAAATAAAAAACGTATCAAAGAATAAAAAATAAGAAAAAATATTATGGCAAATAGAATAGTTATAGATCCGATAACCAGAATTGAAGGTCATTTACGTGTAGAGGCCGAAATTAAAGACGGCAAAGTAACAAATGCTTATTGTTCTTCAACCATGGTGAGAGGAATGGAAAAAATTGTGGAGGGAAGAGACCCCAGGGATGTTTGGGCTTTTGTTCAACGAACCTGTGGTGTTTGTACAACGGTACATGCAATAGCTTCCATTCGCTCTGTAGAGGATGCTTTGGATATAGTAATACCGCCAAATGCAGAATTAGCAAGAAATATTGTTACCATTTCACATGCTATGCAAGATCATGTAATCCATTTTTATCATTTACATGCATTGGATTGGGTGGATATTACACAAGTTTTAAATGCAGATCCTAAAGCAACATCGGTTTTAGCTCAAAGTATCTCAAAATGGCATAACAGTTCGCCGGGTTATTTTTCTGATGTTAAAGCACGAATCAAAAAATTTGTAGACAGTGGTCAGTTAGGAATTTTTGCTAAAGGTTACTGGGGGCATTCAGCAATGAAATTACCAGCCGAAGTAAACTTACTGGCAGTTGCTCATTATCTCGAAGCACTTGAATGGCAAAAGGAGATTATAAAGGTACATACAATTTTAGGAGGTAAGAATCCGCATCCACATTTCTTGGTTGGAGGAATGGCTTCAGCTCTTAATGTTGGTGATGCCGGAGGTTTGAATATTGAAAGACTGGCGTATATAAGCAAGTTGTTAAAAGACGCAAAAAAATTCATTAATGAAGTTTATATTCCGGATCTGCTTGCTATCGCTTCTTTCTATAAAGACTGGGGAGCTATTGGTGGTTCGAAATTCAATAATTATTTATCTTACGGAGACCTTCCGACAGGAGGATACAGAAATCCATCTACTTTTAAATGGCCACAGGGAATCATCCTTAACGGAGATCTGAGTACGGTACACCCTGTTGACCTCGAAAAAACAGATGATATTCAGGAATTTATCAATAAATCATGGTATGATTATTCTGGTGGAAAAGATAAAGGATTACATCCTTGGGAAGGAGAAACAAATATTAATTATACCGGGCCAAAACCACCTTATGATTATCTGGATGTTGATAAAGAATACAGTTTCTTAAAAACTCCAAGATGGCAGGGAAAACCTATGGAAGTCGGGCCATTATCAAGAATGTTGGTAGGATATGCTAAAGGTATTCCTGAATATAAAGAAGTTGTTAATTACGCACTTACTACATTAGACGTTCCAGCTACGGCATTATTCTCTACTTTGGGTAGAACCGCTGCAAGAGGATTAGAAACAATCTTATTAGCCGATTGGGGGCTTGAATTCTTCGATGATCTGTTGAAAAACATCAAAAATGGAGATACCCGAATGGCAAATATGGAGAAATGGGAACCATTTAAATGGCCTGCAGAAGCAAAAGGTGTGGGTTATATGGAAGCTCCTAGAGGAGGTTTGGCACACTGGATAAATATCAAAGACGGTAAAACAGATAATTATCAAATGGTAGTTCCTACTACCTGGAATGCAGGCCCGCGCGATCCTAAAGGACAAATGTCAGCTTATGAATCTGCTTTGGTCGGTACACCGGTTGCAGATCCTGAGAATCCTGTTGAAATTTTGAGAACCATTCATTCATTCGATCCGTGTTTGGCTTGTGCAGTTCATTTATATGATGAAAAAGGAAAAAATATCAGCCAGGTTCAAATTGGAGGGTCTTGCAGTATTTGATTTTTAAATTTTAAAAACTTATTAAAATGTCAATTACATATAATTATAAAAGAGTTTATGTATGGGAAATACCGGTAAGGCTTTTTCACTGGCTTACAGTACTGGCAATGATAGCTCTTATTATTACCGGATTTATCATAGCAGATCCACCTGCTATAAATGAAAATGTGGAACCATCCCAATCATTTAAATTCGGAATAGTAAGATTTATACATTTTACTAGTGGATTTGTACTGGTGGCAAATTTCTTGTTCAGGGTTTATTGGTCGTTTGTTGGAAACAGGTTCGCAAAATGGACCAATTTCATTCCTTTTACCAAAGCTGGGATTAAAAATATTATCCATGTTTTAAAAGTAGATATCTTATTACTAAAAGATAAAGAGCATAAGCTGTCGAATATAAGTATAGGGCACAATATGATGGCCTCATTTAGCTATTTTATGATGACAATAGTATTTCTTATTCAATTATCAACAGGTTTTGCTTTAATGTCACAAACTTCCGATTTTTGGTTTACGGAATTTTTTTCCTGGGTTTTGCCTCTTTTGGGAGGGGATATTACGGTAAGATACATTCATCATTTTTTAACATGGATTTTTCTTGCATTTATTTTGGTTCATGTTTACCTTGTGTTCTTCCACGATTATGTGGAAGCAAGAGGGGAAACTTCCTCTATGTTAAGTGGGTACAAATTTGTAAGAGCAGAAAGGATAAGTAAAGGCGAAGTAAATATTGAAGAAGAGATTGAGGAAGAATAATAGTTGATCTTTCAAAAGA
Organism: Bacteroidota bacterium; assembly: GCA_039715085.1. GTDB lineage: Bacteria > Bacteroidota > Bacteroidia > Flavobacteriales > Flavobacteriaceae > Namhaeicola. The sequence goes on from JBDLIB010000043.1 coordinate 9,514, forward strand.
TAGAGAAGTATAACTCTTTCAGGTCTTTCAGACTCTGAAAGGTTTTGTTGACCTTCCGGATTTAAAACCCGGAAGAGTTAGTGAATGATGAATTTTAAAGAATTGAAAAAAATTCAGAAAGAAAAAGAATAAAATGATTAATTCAAATAATATGTTGAATGTTTTAAAATAAAATGTATAAATTCGGACTTTTGGCTTTAAGATTTTCAACAAAAAAATACACCTATGATTTCAGATGATGTGATAGAGTTACAAAAACTCTTTTATCAAACACATGATTATTTAGATAACGAAGAAAAAGATAAAATTCTGGTTTTGGGAATCGGGAATTACCTGATGGGAGATGAAGGAATTGGAGTACATTCGATTCATGCTTTGAGTAAAATTGAATTACCCGACAATGTGGATATTATGGATGGTGGTACCGGTAGTTTTGACCTGATGCCAATTCTGGCACAATATCCTTTGGTGATATTTATAGATGCGACAATGGATTCAAGGCCTCCAGGAACTATTGACGTGATCTATCCTAAGTTTGCTAAGGATTTTCCATCGGTACTAAGTGCCCATGACGTAGGATTAAAAGATATGATAGATGCATTGGAATTCCAGGAAGAATTACCAAAAATTATTCTTATCACGGTTTCTATCAAAGAAATGATTCCAATGACAATTGAACTGACAGAAGATGTAAAAAAAAGTATTCCGAAAGTTGCAGAAAAAGTCGTGAATATTTTAGGAAAGATAAAAATTGCAAAAGAGGAAATATCAAAATAACAACCAATTAAATTATTTTAAAATGATGAAAGGAACCCAAACCGAACAGAACTTATTAAAGTCATTTGCCGGTGAATCACAGGCAAAAATGCGTTATGAATTTTTTGCAAAAGTAGCAGATAAAGAAGGCTATAAACAAATTGCAGCAATTTTTCAGGAAACTGCAAACCAGGAAAAAGAACACGCAAAAAGATTCTTTAAATTTTTAGAAGGAGGAATGACAGAAATCACTGCCAGTTATCCTGCAGGAATCATTGGAACTACCAAAGAGAATTTAAAAGCAGCAGCCGAAGGAGAAAACGAAGAATGGACAGACCTGTATCCTGAATTTGCCAGGATAGCAGAGGAAGAAGGATTTAAAGAAGTTGCAATAGCCTTTAGACTGATAGCAGAAGTAGAAAAAGAACACGAACGCAGATATTTAAAATTATTGCAAAATTTATCGGAAGATACAGTGTTTATAAAAGATGGCAAAGTTTGGTGGAAATGCCTGAATTGCGGTTATGTGTATCAATCTGAAAAAGCACTGAAGATGTGTCCTGCCTGTTTACATCCACAATCCTATATGCAGGTAAGGGAAGAAAATTATTAATAAATCACCAAGAGAACTAACTTAGTCAGGGTTTTACTATAGGTAAAGCCCTGACTAACAAACTTCTATTCATACTCTTCCATCCATTTAGCCAGAAAAACATCATAGATTTTATATATATTATTTTCTTTGTAAATAATTTCTTTTGTTTGAAGAATTTTAAGTGCTGTACTAACAGTACTTGGTGTGCCTAAATTGTATTTATTGACGAAGTATTTTGATGTAGGCTTATCTATGCCTCTGTTTTTTGCAATCGCCTTTAACAAATAGTATTGTGCTTTTGGCAACAGATTTTGAAGATTTAAATAAATATAATTCCGTTCGCCTATAATCTGACTCTTCGTATATTCAACATCATTTTTAGTAATTTGTTTACCGCTGACATACCATAATTTATTAAATAGGTTTTGCACATAAAATGTGTAAGTATCTGCCCAATTCAACAGTTCGATTACGATCTCTTTTGAAATTATCTTATTCGTTTCTTTATATTTTTTTATGATAAAATCTGTATAGGAGGACTGGTCTATTCTTTCTAATTTTAAAAAATCACTGGATTGATAAAACGGACGTGAATAAGAATTGAACATAGAGGTTAAAAGATGTTGCTGACTTCCGCTAAAGATAAAGTTCACATTTTTTAAATGCTGTATATGACTTCTTAAAAATGCTTCAAAATCACTATCCTTATAACTCGTAATTTGCTGAAATTCATCTATAGCGATATAAATTCGCTTATTCTGACTTTCTAAATAATCCAGTATTTTCGCCAGCGAATTCTTTGCCTGTTGTTCGGAATGTGGTTTTAATTCAATTGAGGGTACTCCGGTAATAGCATCGAATGTAATTAACGGGTTAAACTTAGAGAAAAATTGTAATACCTGATCAAATAACTGTTTTGACCTCGAATTAAAAGTACCCAATACCGAATCGGCCAATTTGTTCACAAAATCCTCTGTAGAATTTGTATTCATAATATCGAGATAAAATGTATGCACATTTTTATCTGATTCCAATTTATAAAACAAATGCTTTATTAAACCCGTTTTACCCATACGTCTTAATGAAAGTAAAACGATATTTCTTCCATTTTCCAAGGCATCCTTCAATTGTTTTGTTTCCTTTTTACGATTACAAAAATAGGCAGGAGACTTATAGGTACTGATGATAAATGGGTTGTTGTTCATTTTATGTTATTTGCGTTACGTAAAATACGTAATGTTATTTACGTAATAAATATACTACAATAATTGTGAAAAACAAATATGTTTATGACTTGATTTGTTTAACACGTAATTTTTATCGCAGATTATTATTTATTTGATTTAATATGAACATATATATATGAATTCCGACGAGCATTATTCAAGACTTTCCGAAAACTTTGCGCTTGTCTATCGACACAATGTCAATTAATTAAGACCTCCGAGAGTCTTTAGACCTCGGAGAGTTAATAAAATATTTCTTTTAACCCAACTCTCGGAGGTGTTTCACACTCTCCAAGGTCAACTATTTTATTGTGACCAAAAGCTTAACTTATTACCATTGGTCTATCGACAAGGCAGGTCTTACTTAGCGCTTTGAGAGAGATTTTGCAATGGAGTTGGTAAATCATTTATTTTCTCTCAAATAAACCTATAGATTAATTATAAAGGTACGCAAAGAAATATTTCTTCGGTTTTACAATATTAATGCTCTAGGGGTATAACTTGTGTAAGCTTTTTTGTTATTTGCTTTTATTATTTCCTTATTTTTGGTTAAATGAAGACCTTTCAAATAAATATTGAAGGTATTGTACAGGGGGTGGGATTTCGCCCCTTTGTTTTTGCTTTGGCCAATGAGTTTGATCTGAAAGGAACCGTTTCGAATAATGAAAATGGGGTTGTGATCTTCCTTAGCGGAAGTGAAAATAATATTCAGTCTTTTTATCAGATATTAACTCAAAATCCACCTCCGGTATCAAAAATAAAAAACAGTAAAATTCATGAAATTTCTTTTCAAAACTTTAAAGATTTCAAGATCATTCCTTCCTCAAAAACAGGGAAATTAAATCTTACATTAACACCCGATTTTGCTATTTGTGAGGATTGTAAGAAAGAAATAAAAGACCCAGATAATCGAAGATTTAACTACCCTTTTACGACTTGTGTAAATTGTGGGCCTCGTTGGGCAATTACAAAAACCTTCCCGTTTGAAAGAGATCATACGAGTATTCATAAATTTGAAATGTGTGAAACTTGTAGAAATGAATATAAAAACCCGGCAGACAGGCGTTTTCATTCACAAACCAATTCCTGCACCTCATGTGGGGTTATTTTAAACCTAACGAACGTTAGTGGATCAACAGTAAATGTTTCAGAGAAAGAAATCTTTAAAAAGATAGTTTCTCTGATAAATATGGGGAAAATTATTGCTATAAAAAATACCGGTGGATATTTATTGTGCTGTGATGCTACCAATGAAAAAGTTGTTAAAAAATTAAGAAAAAAGAAAAAACGCCCCCAAAAACCTTTTGCAATCCTGTATCCTTCGTTAGAGCTTTTAGAATCTCATTTAAAGGTGAATGAGCAACAAAATAAAGCACTTATTTCTACCGAAAGGCCAATAGTAATTTTGCAAAAAAGAGGTTTTAAAGGTAATCTGGCTTTCGCCGAATTAATTCCTGGTCTAGAACAATTGGGTGTGATGTTACCATATTCAGGGGTTTTGCAACTTTTAGCTGAAGAGTTGGAAACACCAATTGTTGCAACAAGTGGTAATTTCCACGGTTCACCAATTATTAGTGATAACGATCAGGCAGTTGAAGTCTTATCGGAAATAGCCGATTATTTTCTTCATCATAATCTCGAAATCACTAACCCACAGGATGATTCGGTTATAAAGTTTAGTGCAAAGTTTAATCAGAAAGTTTTGTTTAGACGTTCGAGAGGTTATGCACCAAATTATTTTGATTTTTCTGTCATAACCGATAAAAAGATCCTGGCAATGGGAGGAGGATTGAAAAGTACTATTGCTTTTTTACCGAACGATAACCTGTATATTAGTCAGTATTTAGGAAACCTCGATCATTTTGATGTGTATGAAAGGTTTGTGAAAACAACTACCAATTTTACCGAGCTTTTTGAACAAAATCCCGATACAATTCTGATAGATTCTCACCCGGCATATCAAAGTACACAGTTTGGTAAAGAACTCTCAAAAAAATTTAATACAGACCTTTTTAAGATACAACATCACAAAGCTCATTTTACTTCGGTCTTAGGCGAACACGAATTGTTTGGCTCTGATGAAAAGATATTGGGAGTTGTTTGGGACGGTACCGGATATGGCGATGACAAAAATATTTGGGGTGGAGAGTTCTTTACTTATCAGAATAATAAAATAAACCGATTAACCCATTTTGAATATTTCGATTGGCTTGCCGGAGATAAAATGGCAAATGAGCCTAGGATTTCATTGCTTTCACTGGCAGATGAGGAAATTGAAATTGTAAACAAGTTCTCGAAAGATGAACTAAACATATACCAATCTCTAAAAAAAAGAAATAAATTAAAAACATCATCGGTTGGAAGACTATTCGATGCTGTCGCATCTTTACTGGATATTTGCGATTATAATACTTATGAGGGAGAAGCTGCCATTTTACTGGAAAACCAAACAACAGACTATGATCTGGCAACTTGCACTTCATATTGTGTAAACTGTGAAAGTGAATTTATTTTAACTAAATCAATCGTCAGAAATATCTACTTTGACCTAAAAAAAGGAACTCATAAAAAGCAGGTCATCCGGAATTTTATATTTACTCTGGCTACAGTTATTTTACAAATTGCAAAAAAGAATAAGATAAATAAAATCGCTTTAAGCGGAGGTGTTTTTCAAAACACAACATTGATCGATATGCTAAAAGAACTTAACCGGAATGAGCACGAATTATTTTTTAACAGGCGCTTAGCCCCAAATGACGAAAATATTTCCTTTGGTCAGATGATGTATTATTTGAATTGTAAGGAAGAGTAGTTATTGCCTTTAGAAATAAATTCAAGTTAAATTTCTTACCGGATTAGATTGTGTTTTTCTTTTTTGTATTTTAGCTTTTTTAATTGAAACTAACATGAATAAATTTGATCAAATATTTTAATAAAGGAATGATTAAATTTTCATGTGAGAGCAAGGTGGTTCCTTGCTGTGCAAAATATTTTGCATATTTTGGAAAAGCAAAAAAGTTTAAACACAAGAAATTTTGAATACAATGGCAAAAGACAAAGAAAAAGATGCTAAGTTGAAAGCATTACAATTAACTTTAGATAAATTAGATAAAACTTACGGTAAAGGCTCTGTGATGAAGATGGGTGATGCGCCTCATCAGGACGTAGATGCAATTCCTTCGGGCTCATTAGGATTGGATGTTGCTTTGGGAGTTGGAGGTTATCCTCGCGGCAGGGTTGTAGAAATATATGGTCCGGAATCTTCCGGAAAAACCACTTTGGCAATTCACGCTATGGCAGAAGCCCAAAAAGCCGGAGGTATTGCTGCTTTTATTGATGCAGAGCATGCTTTTGATCGTTTTTATGCTGAAAAATTAGGTGTTGATATTGATAATTTGATCATTTCTCAGCCCGATTACGGAGAGCAGGCTTTGGAAATTGCCGATAACCTGATCAGCTCGGGTGCAATAGATATATTGGTAATAGACTCGGTTGCTGCTCTTACTCCAAAAAGTGAGATAGAAGGAGAAATGGGAGATTCAAAAATGGGATTACATGCCCGTTTGATGTCTCAGGCATTGAGAAAACTTACTTCTACTATTAACAAAACAAAATGTACCGTAGTTTTTATTAACCAATTGCGTGAAAAAATTGGGGTGATGTTCGGTAACCCCGAAACTACAACAGGGGGTAACGCTTTAAAATTCTATGCTTCGGTTAGATTAGATATCAGAAGGCGTTCACAAATTAAAGATGGCGATAAAGTATTAGGAAACAGTGCTAAGGTAAAAGTTGTTAAAAACAAAGTTGCTCCGCCGTTCCAGACTGCCGAATTTGATATTATGTACGGACAGGGAATTTCGAAAGTTGGTGAGATCCTGGATCTGGGTGTTGAATACGGAATTGTGAAGAAAAGTGGTTCATGGTTTAGCTACGGCGACACTAAATTAGGCCAGGGAAGAGATGCTGTCAAAGGCCTGATAGCTGACAATCCTGAATTAGCAGAAGAGCTGGAAGGCAAAATCAAGAAAGCTATTGCAGAGGAATAAAACGCTCTATGAAGATAGAAACAAAAAAAGGTTGTTTGAAAATTTTTCAAACAACCTTTTTTATTGAGGTAAACAGAAATTTATTTATTTACTTCTTTAAGGTATTTTTCCAAAGCCATAGTCATAGATCTATTTTCTTTAGATGGTACGGTAATGTCAATTTTCAAACCAGCTTTTTCTGCAGCTTTCACAGTTGTATTACCAAATACCGCAATTCTGGTATCTTTTTGTTTAAAATCAGGAAAATTCTTAAATAAAGAATCGATTCCGGAAGGTGAAAAGAAAACCAAGACATCATAAAAAACATCTTCCAGATCACTCAAATCACTAATAACAGTTCTGTATAAAACAGCTCGTTGCCATTTTATAGCAATTTCATCTAATGATTTTGGAACAGATGGTTTTAATTTATCAGAAGATGGTAATAAAAAAACTTCCTCACGGTGTTTTTTAATTAAAGGAACCAATTCTTCAAATGTTCTTTGTCCAACATAGATTTTTCGTTTTCTGTAGACAACATATTTTTGCAGGTAATAGGCAATTGCTTCCGACTGGCAAAAATATCGCATATCGTCAGGAATTGTGTAGCGCATCTCCTCAGCTAATCTAAAATAATTGTCAACTGCTTTTCTACTGGTAAAAATTACTGCAGTAAAATCATTAAAGCTAATTTTCTGTTCTCTTACACTTCTGGAGGATTCTCCCTCTACGTGGATAAATGATCTGAAATCAATTTTAACTTTTTGCTTTTCTGATAATTCAAAATAAGGAGATTGTTTTGTTGTCGGAGCAGGTTGAGAAACTAGTATACTTTTTACTTTCATGTCCTTTCTTAAGTTAACTAACAAACATTTTTATAATAACAATTAATGGTGCTATTTCCAGCGCGCAAAGGTACAAAATAAAATAGAACAATTTGTTAAAAAATATTTGGTCATTTTTTATGATAGATAAATATCGCAAAAAGATCAATATCAAAAGAAGTAATAGGGTTAAAGTTGTCAAGAACTTTTGAACAGGAAAGGCAATATAATTTATTAATATCAAAAGGGGTATCAGGTAGATAGATATTAATGATATATTGCTGACTTTCAGAAATGTAACATGGTTTAGGTTTTCAACTTTTTCAAATGTTATACCCAAAAACACATCAATTACAAGCCGGATAAATACATATATTAAAACCCCAAAAAATATTTTGGAAAAGAACTGAAAATTATTTGTGTCTAATGTAGTGTTGAACACCTGATTTGAGAAATAAAGTAACAAGGATATGTTCAATAAGAACACTAAAAAAAGCAGAAAATGGAAAAAATTGAATATTAAAGGCTTAGTTTTTGAATACTCTGTATAGTATTTATCTGAATAGGCCAGGGAAAATAATTTACTAAACCTTTCATTGTAATTGTATTTTAAAAAGGCAATTATTAAAAATACAAAAACAAAAATAACAGTTATCCAATCATTTGAAATAAAAATTCTTTCCTGTCCTTCAAACATTAAATATTGATTTACGTATGATTTTCAAATTTATATTATTTTAATTAAAAAAGCCCATCGTTGAGAAGGGCTTTTAGCAATTATTTTTTATTAATTAAATGATTAATGCTATAATGCTTTATTTATTCATTCACTCATTAAATCATTCAAAAAAGCAGATATTAATACCTGTAATATTCGGGTTTATATGGCCCTTCTACTTTTACACCAATATATTTCGCCTGGTCTTCACTTAGTTCGTCCAATTCAACTCCGATTTTCTCTAAATGCAATTTAGCCACTTTTTCATCTAAATGTTTAGGCAGCATATACACTTTATTATCATACCTCTCCGGATGATTCCAAAGCTCAATTTGCGCTAAAGTTTGGTTGGTAAAAGAATTACTCATCACGAAACTCGGGTGGCCCGTTGCACAACCTAAGTTTACCAATCTACCTTCTGCTAATAATAGAATTTCTTTTCCGTCAATAGTATATTTATCAACCTGGGGTTTGATCTCCACTTTTGTATCTCCGTAATTATCGTTTAACCAGGCAACTTCAATCTCATTGTCAAAATGTCCAATATTACATACAATAGCTTTGTCTTTTAAGGCTTTGAAGTGACGGCCTACAATAATATCTTTATTTCCTGTTGTAGTGATAACGATATCTGCTTTTTCAATTACGTTATCCATTTTTCTTACTTCAAACCCCTCCATTGCAGCTTGTAAAGCACAAATCGGGTCAATTTCGGTAACAATTACTCTTGCACCGGTTCCTTTGAAAGAAGCTGCAGTTCCTTTACCTACATCACCATAACCGGCAACGACTACAACTTTTCCGGCAAGCATAATATCGGTAGCTCGACGAATTGCATCAACCGCACTTTCTCTACATCCGTATTTATTATCGAATTTTGATTTGGTTACAGAGTCATTTACATTGATTACCGGTAAAGGTAAAGTATTAGATTTCATTCTATCGTATAAGCGATGAACTCCTGTTGTAGTTTCTTCGGAGATTCCTCCAATACCCTTAATCAACTCAGGATATTTATCCAAAACCATATTGGTAAGATCACCTCCATCATCTAAGATCATGTTCAAAGGCTTTTGTTCTTCACCAAAAAATAAGGTTTGTTCAATACACCAATCAAACTCTTCTTCGGTCATTCCTTTCCAGGCATACACCGAAATTCCTGTATCAGCTATTGCTGCAGCTGCCTGATCTTGCGTAGAAAAAATATTACAAGAACTCCAGGTAACTTCTGCGCCAAGTTCGACAAGAGTTTCGATTAAAACCGCAGTTTGAATGGTCATATGCAAACATCCTGCAATTCTCGCGCCTTTTAGTGGTTTTTCATTTCTGTACTCTTCACGTAAACTCATCAATCCTGGCATTTCTGCCTCAGCAAGATGAATTTCTTTTCTTCCCCATTCGGCAAGGTTGATATCTTTTACCTTATATTTTACGTAAGTTGATGTTTTAGAACTCATATTATTTATCTTTGTTTTTGAATTCGCAAAAATACAAAATACCTTTGAATTAATAATGCCTCTTTACAAAACGATACAGCACGATGAGTATACCAAAGTTTTGGTATGGAAAATTGAAGAATCTTATGAAGATCTGATAAAAGATATATCTCTTAATGAAAGGAGTAAGAAACGCTTGAGCGGAATGAAATCCGAACTGCATCAACGGGGGTTTTTAAGTGTAAGACATTTGTTAAAACATGCAGGTTACAGCGATTTTGAACTTTATTATAACGAGTACGGTAAACCTTTGTTAAAAGATGACCGGCATATCTCTATAACACATTCTTATGAATTTTCGGCGATTATAGTTAGTAATACAGATGTTGGAATAGATATTGAGAAGAACAGGCCTAAAATTGTAAATATCCAAAATAGATTTGTTAATACCCTGGTTGATTCTTTATCGGAAGAAGATCTTGTTAAGCAATTGACCGTGATATGGGGAGCAAAGGAGTCTATGTACAAAACATATCCTTACGGAGGTTTGAGCTTCCACGATCATATAGCAATTGATCCATTTTTATTTGCCGATAAAAAGTCGGGAGGAAGGGTTATATTTGGCGATTGGAAAAAATATTACTGTATGCACTTTATGTTTTTTGAGGAAGGATTTACGATGGTGTATGCAATGCCAA
>JBDLIB010000044.1:0-19674 GCA_039715085.1 Bacteroidota bacterium
GAAGAAGTGCACCATTTCACTTTTTCACTTTTAAAAAATCTTTTTAAACTACCCTTAACGGGAAGTATAACAAGATCAAAATTCAAAATAGAGGATAAAAAGTTAGAACGAGAATTATTTGGATTGACATTTAAAAATCCGGTTGGATTAGCGGCCGGTTTTGATAAAAATGCTGAGCTTTTTGATGAATTTAACAATTATGGATTTGGATTTGTTGAGATTGGAACAGTAACCCCAAAGCCCCAACCGGGAAACCCAAAAAAGCGTTTGTTCAGGTTGATTGAAGATGAGGCAATTATCAACCGTATGGGTTTTAATAACGATGGTGCTAAAACTATTGCTGAAAGACTTCGCAATAGAAAAACTGATATTATTATTGGCGGGAACATAGGTAAAAATAAAGTCACTCCAAATGAAAATGCTGTAGATGACTATATTATTTGTTTTAACGAACTTTTTGATGTGGTAGATTATTTTGTGGTGAATGTAAGTTCTCCGAATACTCCGAATTTACGTGAACTTCAGGATAAAGAACCACTTACCAATTTATTGAATACACTTCAGGAAGAAAATAATACCAAAGCAAAACAAAAGCCAATACTTTTAAAAATAGCTCCTGACCTTACTGATGATCAGTTATTAGATATTATTGATATCGTAAAAACTACTAAAATTGCCGGAGTAATTGCAACAAATACAACTATAACTAGAGAAAATTTAAAATCTGAAAAGAAAGTGGAAACAGGTGGTTTAAGTGGTAAGCCCGTTAGAGAGCGATCTACTGAAGTAATTAGGTTTTTAGCTGAAAAATCAAATAAAGCTTTTCCTATTATTGGAGTAGGAGGTATTCATTCAGCCGGGGATGCTATCGAAAAACTGGAAGCAGGAGCTGATCTTATTCAAATATTTACAGGGTTTATTTACGAAGGCCCTGAATTAGTGAAAAGGATCAATAAAGCATTGTTGTAAAATATTTTGTTTATCTTTAAGAACAATTGATAAACAAAAAATGAAGTGAAATTTCCCCTCTGTTTCATACTTCTCATTTTTGGTCTTTATTCATGTTCTCAAAAACCTGATCTGCCAAAAAAAATAATTCCCGGAAAGGGAATTAGAACTGATTTTGCTTTAAATTTTAAAGAAAATTTTCAGGATGTAAACTCCGAAAATTCAAAAATATTAGATTCGTTTTACAGTATAAACTCTTTAAAGCCTCTATGGCTTAATGATTCTTTACAATTGAATAAAGATGGTATTGAATTTTTATATATTCTTGCCAATGCAAAGCACTATGGATTAGATCCAAAAAAATATTCCATAGAAGAAATCCAGGAATTAAAACTGTCCTTAGAACAGTCCGTTAAACTTCAGGTGAGAATACAAAAAGCAGTTTCTTTGGAAAAAATTCTTACCCAAAGCTATTTTATTTTTGGAAAGCATCTTAATTATGGTGTAATCGATAGTGTTGAATTGTTTTCAACAATTCCCCGGAAGCCATTTACAGTCAATTTACCGGATTATCTAAGGAAAGCATATCTAAAGGATAGTGTAATTCCATATTTACTGAAGTTACAACCGGAAAACATTTATTATCATAAATTACAAAAAAGTATGGCTAATTACTTAAAAAGTGCTTCTTTTTCCAAGGAAAAGGTGCGTGTAGATAATTATAAGATTGATTCGGTTAAATCTTATGAGCAGGCAAAAGAAGCTTTGGTCATCCATGGGTATATTTCTGAAAGTTCAAATGATACTTCGCTAATAAGAGGGCTAAAAAAATTCCAATATGATCATGGTTTAAAAAGCGATGGAGTAATTGGTAAATATTCAGCAAGAGCATTGTCAAAAAGTCCGTATGAATATTACCAGCATACTGTTGTTTCCTTAGAACGTTGGAGATGGAAACCAATGTGGAAAGAAGATTATATATATGTTAATATTCCAGCCTACAAATTACGATTACATTTAGGAGATACTATTCATGAGAAACATAATGTGGTTGTGGGTACTTATTACAACAGAACTCCGGAAGTTTATAGTAAATTGAGTTATTTGGTTGCATATCCTTATTGGCATGTTCCAAGAAGTATATCTGTAAAAGAAATTTTGGTTCATGCAAAAAAGGATTCTACCTATATTACAAAAAATAATTACGAGATTTTTTCAAAAAACCTGGACTCTATTTCACCAAATAGTATTGATTGGGATACTATTAATGATACAAACTTTAATTATTATATCCGACAAAAAGGTGGCCCTTCCAACGCTTTAGGTTTGGTGAAGTTTATTTTTGCAAATAGATATTCAATTTACCTGCATGACACCCCGACAAAATATCATTTTTTTCGTGAAATTCGATCCTATAGTCATGGTTGTATAAGGGTTCAGGATGCAATAAATGTAGCTGACAATATCCTGAAATATGATGAAAATGAATATACAATTGATAGTGTTTACGCATACGTGGAACGGAGAGAAGAGAAGTTAATGATGTTAGAAAATAAGATTCCCGTATATGTACATTATATTACCTGTGAGGCAGATGAGAATGGTAATATTATTTTCTATCCTGATATCTACAAAAAAGATGAAAACCTGATTTCTATGTTTTTCAAAGAATAATGTGATATAAATCTTAAATCGAACTCAGGTTATTAGGTAATGATTGTTGGGGTCATTATCTCATTAAAGCAGTACCTCATCATATCATTTAGCTTCACTAACACTACTGTTCTGAGTGAATAACTGGTTGATGTTGATGCTGGCAGCCAGATTTGATCTTTCAAAATAGTTTTCCTCCGGGTAGTAAATAAAAAGAATACTTCCTTCCTTGATAAGTTTTATGATCTTGCTAAAATCTTCTTCAGGTAATGCAGGGCATCCTAAACTCCTTCCCAATCTGCCTGTTTGGGAAATGAAATTTTCACTAACATAATCAGCAGAATGAATTACAATTGCCCTTTTTCGTGCATTGAAATTAGAATGTTCTAAACCGTCCAGTCTTAATGAAAGCCCGTGTTTGCCATGGTAGGTTTCGGCAGTTTTAAAAAACCCCAGACTACTTTGGTATGAGCCAATTTTATTCGAAAAGTTTTTGGCATATTCGTTTCCGGAATTTCTTCCGTGAGCAACTTTGCTTTTTGTAATTATTTCCTGGTTTTTGAGATCAATAAGATAAAATCTATCCTCATTCGCTGATTGACTCATATCAATGATTGTCAAATAGTCATTATTTGCAACCTGATCTTCAACGTGTAGTTTTAAATATCCCTTTAAGGCAGTTTTAAAAGCTTCGTAGCTTAGATCTGAATCGTTTAATTTATTATATAGGTCGAGTGAATAATCATTAAAAACCTCGGAAGGTGGGTTAATAGGATCTTTTTTTGTATTTGATTCAACACCTTTGAATGAACTCATCCCTAATACTATAACTATAGAAAAAATAGTTGTAAAAATCTTTCTTATCATAATTCAATAACTGTGTAATTATCAGTTTTTGAGGGGGTTCTAAAAAATCAACTGCGAAATTACTAAAATATTGTATCACACAATGAAATTTAAGATTTTTAACACTATTTAAGATTAAGTTAAATGCTTTTATCGGAAAGTTTTCAAATCAATTGACTGCGGCGACTTTTTTAAGATCGTGAATAATTTTTACTTTTTCCATTCCCACTTTAATTGCTTCTTCGTTTAAAGGTATCAAATGGTGATGCCTTTCCGGAAGAGATTTTTCTAAACCTTTGTGTACATTTTTCATTTTTACAATGGGATGTACTTTTAAAAATGCTCCCATGACAACCATATTGAATATTTTTTTATTCTTAAGATTTGATGCTTCTTTTGCACCTTCGATGGTTGCTATGGTAATATCCTTTCTTTTAGGGTGGTGGCTGATACCATTCGGGTCATAAAGCAGTAATCCTCCCGGCTTAACCATAGCTTCAAATTTATCCATGGATTGCTGGTTCAAAATGATGGCAGTATCAAATTCGTTTAAAACGGGTGAACTGATACGGTTATCACTTAAAATTACGGTAACATTTGCTGTACCGCCTCTCATTTCGGGCCCGTAAGAAGGCATCCAGCTCACTTCCTGGTCTTGCATAATACCGGAATAAGCTAAAATTTTACCCATTGATAATACACCTTGTCCGCCAAAACCGGCTATAATTATTTCTTCAGTCATTTTTGAATTTTTTGATTCTTGATTTTAAACTCATTACTTAGTACTCAATACTACTTTTTAATATCTCCCAATGGAAAATATTCCAGCATATTTTCTTCCAGCCATTCATTTGATTCAACCGGAGTCATTTTCCATCCGGAATTACAATTGGATACAATCTCAACAATTGAAGTTCCTTTTTTATCCCTTTGATTCTCGAATGCTTTTAAAATTGCTTTTTTGGCTTTTCGAACATATTTGGCCTGGTGTACGGCTTGTCTGGTAGCATAAGCAACGCCGGGTAATGTTGCAACCATTTCGGTAATTTTTAAAGGATGCCCCATTGTTTCTACTACACGTCCGTAAGGTGATGTGGATGATTTCATGCCTTCTAATGTTGTTGGAGCCATTTGGCCTCCTGTCATTCCATAAATACCATTATTTACAAAAATGATCACAATATTTTCTCCCCGGTTACATGCATGGATTGTTTCAGAAGTTCCAATTGCAGCAAGATCGCCATCTCCTTGATAGGTAAAAATATATTTATCGGGAAAAACCCTTTTGATACCTGTTGCAACAGCAGGTGCTCTACCGTGGGCAGCTTGCTGCATATCAATATTCATAAATTCGTAAGCCAATACCGAGCAGCCCACAGGCGCTACACCAATGGTGTCTTCCCCGATTCCCATTTCATCAACAACTTCCATTACCAACCTGTGTGCAACTCCATGGCCACAGCCCGGGCAATAACTTAGGGTGCAGTCATTCATGAGTTTGGTCTTCTCGAAAACTATTTTGCCTTTTTTGATTATTTCTTCAGGTGTTATCACTGCTGTTTTCATGTGTTAAAATATTTTTATTTTTCTGAAAATGAAGATAATAAATTTCTTCAACCACGGAATCACTCCGTTCTCTCATAAATAAATTTAATCATTTCCCTGTCTAAGTAAATAATTAAATTTATTCATGATCGTTTCATTTTATTTATTTGATATTAATTTTTCTTCTATTGCATTTAGTACCTCTGATGGTGATGGGATCATTCCTCCCATCCTTCCAAAATGTTCTACAGGTACTTTTCCTTTAACGGCCAACTGAATGTCTTCGATCATTTGGCCTGAGCTCATCTCTACAGATAAAACCCCTTTTACCTTATTGGCGTACTTCTCAATTGGTTTTTTAGGGAATGGCCACAAGGTTATAGGTCTTAACAGTCCTAATTTAATTCCTTTTTTACGCCCTAATTGTATTACTTTCTGACAGATACGTGCACTTGTTCCGTAAGCAACCATAATGTAATCAGCATCTGCACATTGAATTTCTTCGAATCTTACCTCATTTTCTTCAGCGACCTTATATTTTTCCTGTAAGTGGATGTTATGTATTTCTTGTCTTTCGGGTTTTAGATCCAAAGAAGTTATGATATTCCTACTTCTGCTTTCCGGTTTTCCGGTGGTTGCCCAGCTTCCGTGAAGTTTAACGATTTCTTTGTCAGAAAGACGTTCTTTTTGTTCTGGTAAATATACTTTTTCCATCATTTGCCCTATGGCTCCGTCCGATAGGATCATAACCGGGTTTCTGTATTTAAAAGCAAGTTCAAAACCAAGATCAACAAAGTCAGCCATTTCCTGAACGGTTGACGGAGCTAATACAATTAATCTGTAATCTCCATGACCTCCTCCTTTTGTTGCCTGAAAATAATCAGATTGGCCTGGTTGAATTGTACCTAATCCGGGGCCGCCTCGCATAACATTCGCAATTAAACACGGTATTTCAGAACCGGCCATATAAGAGATACCTTCTAATTTTAAACTTATACCGGGACTGGAAGATGAAGTCATTACTCTTTTTCCACAGGCTGCTGCTCCGTATACCATATTAATAGCTGCCAGCTCACTTTCAGCCTGGAGTACCTGCATTCCTGTACGTTTATGAGGTTCTTCCATCATTAGATATTCAATGACTTCAGATTGTGGAGTGATAGGGTAACCAAAATAAGCATCAGCACCTGCTCTTATAGCAGCCTCAGCCATAGCTTCATTACCTTTCATTAATTTTACTTGTTCCATATTATTTTTGATGAGAATTTTAATGTTGCTTATGCTACTCTTTCTGGTTTGTATTGATATACAGTAATACACATATCAGGACAAACCAATGCACAGATTTTACAACCTGTACATGCATCATGATTTATAGGATAAGCAGGATTGTATCCTTTTGAGTTTACTTGTTCGTTGAGTTGTAATACGTCGGTTGGACAGGCAACAACACATAGGTCGCAACCCTTACAAGCCTCGCTATCTATTACAACAGCACCTCTAACTTTTGACATAGGATCAGGAATTTATATTAATACTATTGAGTCTAATTTTTTAGCAAATTTAGCATGAATAAATTTACAAAAAAATGATTAAAATCAGTAGAAAAATATATAAAATAAAAAAAATAAGGTTTTTTAGAGGTGTTATTTGATGAATTCACATTATTTTAGTAATTAAATTTAATTAAATATAATCATTAAAATACTGTGATTTATCTATTTGTAGTAAGATATTTTATTAAATACTAATTATCTAGTGATTTTTTAACAAAAACCATAAAAATATATTTCATTGATAAAAAGCGATAATAAACCTTTAAATCATTTAATCAATGGGGTAAAAAATCATAAAGATTAATACAAAGATTTAAATTTTTGTGGATTTGCTTCGTGCATTACTTTATAAACTCCTTCAAAAATATCATTGATGGAAGGTTTTGAGAAATAATCACCGTCTGTACCATAAGCAGGGCGATGTGCTTTTGCAGTTATTGTTGATGGTTTACTGTCTAAAAATTTATAAGCATTTTGCTCGTTAATTATTTTATCGAGTAAATACGCTGAACCTCCTCCCGGAACGTCTTCATCAATAATGATAAGCCTGTTTGTCTTTTGAATACTTTTTACAACATCGTGGTTTATATCGAAAGGCAATAAACATTGTATATCAATTATTTCAGCATCAATACCAACAGCAGAAAGGTCTTTTGATGCTTTTTCAACTATTTTTAGGGTTGAACCATAAGAAACAATAGTTATATCATAACCTTCCTTAATGGTTTCTACTACTCCGATAGGGGTTTTAAATTCTCCTAAATTATTTGGAACTCTTTCTTTTAAACGGTATCCGTTCAGGTTTTCGATAATAATTCCCGGTTCATCACTTTCGAGTAAAGTATTATAAAAACCGGCAGCTTTTGTCATATTTCTGGGAACCAAAATATACAGGCCTTGCAAAAGATTGATCAAACTACCCATTTGTGAGCCTGAATGCCAGATCCCCTCTAATCTGTGGCCTCTGGTTCTAATTATTAAAGGTGCTTTTTGTCTTCCAAATGTTCTGTATCGTAAAGTTGCCAGGTCATCAGTAAGTACTTGTGCGGCATAGAACAAATAGTCTAAATATTGAATCTCGGCGATCGGCCTTAAGCCTCTCATCGCCATTCCTACTCCCTGGCCAATAATTGTTACCTCTCTAATACCGGTATCATATACCCTCTCTATACCATATTTTTTTTGTAATCCTTCCAATCCTTGGTTTACATCGCCAATATTCCCGGAATCCTCACCAAAAATTAGAACTTCCTTGTGTTTAGAAAGAATTGCATCAAAATTATCTCTTAAAACAATTCTGGCATCTACAAGTTTGGCATCATCTGCGTAACTAGGTTCGACTCCTTCAATATTTGTTGCTTTATTGTTATTTTCATTGTACAGATGAGAGTTGTATTTTGATACCTGTTCAGCCCTGTTGTTTAAAATCCATTTCTGCAGGATTTCTTTTTCTTCAAATTCTTCATCGCGCAAATGTATAAGTGATTTTCTGGCAACAGATAAGATATTTTTTCTGATAGGTTCATCTATACCTGCCAGTTCCCTCATTAATTTATCTAATAAGATTTTATGTTCACTTTTTTGAGCAGCATTTTTAAGTAAGCTCAAAACCTGTTCACGTTCTTCAATCATTGGTTTTGAAAATTCATTCCAGGCTTTTCTTCTTGCTTCTCTAACTTCTTTTTTAGCCTGCTTTTCAATAGTGATGATCTCTTCTTCATTTTCTACAAATTTGAAATTTTCTCCTTCTTGCGATTTTATTTCAAATTGTAAGATCCACTCTCTCATTTTAAAAACACAATCATGATCTCTTTCCCATAGTAATCGTTCCTTACTTTTATATCTTTCATGAGAGCCCGAGGTTGAATGTCCTTGTGGCTGTGTTAGTTCTTTTACATGAATTAATACAGGGACAAATTCTTCTCTTGCTATTTTTGCAGCTCTTTGGTAAGTTTCAACAAGTTGTGAGTAATTCCAACCTTCTGCAGTTAATATTTCATAACCGTTGTTTTTGTCATCTCGTTGAAATCCTTTTAATATTTCTGAAATATTTTCTTTTGTAGTCTGAAATTTTGCAGGAACCGAGATTCCATAGCCGTCATCCCAAACGCTAATAACCATTGGTACTTGCAATACTCCGGCTGCATTAAATGTTTCAAAGAAAGGGCCTTCTGACGTGCTTGCATTTCCAATAGTTCCCCAGGCTATCTCATTCCCTTTGTTGGAAAAGGTTGTTTTAGAATGTAATTCTTTAATGTTTTTAAATTTCTTCGATGCTTCTGCCAATCCTAAAAGTCTGGGCATCTGGCCGGAAGTAGGCGAAATATCAGAACTTACATTGTACTGTTTTGTCAGGTCTTTCCAGGATCCGTCTTCGTTTAAAGTATGTGTGGCAAAGTGGCCGTTCATTTGCCTTCCGGCAGAATAAGAATCGGTTTCAATATCGGGGTGGGCATATAAACTGGCAAAAAAGTGTTCGGGGTTATACTCACCAATAGCCATCATAAAAGTTTGATCCCTGTAATAACCTGATCTCCAATCACCTTTTTGAAAGGCTTTAGCCATAGCTAGTTGAGGTACTTCTTTTCCGGCACCAAAAATTCCGAATTTTGCCTTTCCTGTCAAAACTTCCCTACGTCCCAATAAACTACATTCTCTGCTTATCAAAGCTGTTTTAAAATCGTTTAGAACTTCCTTTTTAAATTCCTGAAATGATAATTTTTGTTGAGAATCTGTAGTTTTATTTACCATACCTTTTTTGACCTTTGTAGTTGCGCAAATATACAAAAATATAGATGAATAATTATAGTGCTGAATTTTTCTGACAAGCTTAGGTAAAAGTTATCTAAAGCGCTGTTATTTAAGGTGGTAAATACTAAAAGTTAAATCATTGTAAATCGTTGTTTGTCAGTAAAGGTTTTGTTATTTTTGATTAAAGTTTATTGTTAGTATATCATACTTCTAAATTTAAAATAAAATGCAAAAAGTTTTAATAATCATCAACGATGCGCCTTATGGTACAGAAAAAGCGTATAATGCTTTAAGGATGGCAATCACACTTCAAAAAGAACATAGCGATAAAGTAGAAGTTAAAATTTTCTTACTTGCTGATGCCGTGACCTGCGGACTTCCAAATCAAAAAACACCAAACGGATATTACAATATTGAAAGAATGTTAAAAATAGTTATCAGAAACGGTGGAGAGGTGAAAAGCTGTGGTGGTTGTTCAGAAGCTCGTGGAATTGATAAAATAGAGTTTATTGAAGGAGTAAACCTGAGTAATATGAAAGAATTTGCTAAATGGACGGTTGAATGTGATAAGGTTTTAACATTCTAAATCTTCTTTAAGCACCAAAAACCAAATGACAAATCACAAACAATTCCCAATAAATAAATTCAGATCATTAATCTCACTATTGAAAACTTATTTGATTATTGCACATTGAATTTTGGAATTTATTTGTCATTTGTTTTTTGATTCTTTGTTATTGCCTCTTACTTAATAAAATCCTCGTCTGATAAAATTGTAAATTTTTGATGGACTCATAGTGAACACAAAACGTATTTTTGTTTCATAATCGGGTAAAGATGGTTCAAATCCCAGACTGGATTGAAGCGGGAAATATATTTCTACAAAGTCGTGTATTAAATTCAAGCGGATACCACTATCATAATAAAATCTTGGATCATGGCCACTATTTTTTACCACACCTGCATCTCCATAAACTTCTAACCATCTCCATATACTCATACTCATATTGGTACTGGCAATCCATCTGTTTGCAAATTTATTTTCAAAGATCGATTTAAAACCTCCCTCAGAAATAATGATCTCCTGGCTAAAGAAACCGGTTTCTTCTGATCTTCCCATATAACCGTAATCAAACATATAGTCACTTGGCCTATCCAAGGCAAAGCTGAAGAAGTCAGACTCTGTATTATTATATAAAAAAGTTCCAAAATATGCTCTAAAGTCAAATTGGCGATGCCTATCTGTCAGGATCCTGTATCTAAAATCGACAGAAGCTTTACTGAATTTATCAGATAACTGAAAATCAAAATAATAGCGAAGATCATTAATGATGTTTGGCTGAGAATAGCCGTATTTTATATTAAAGACGTTATACCTGTCAGCCTCTTGTCTAACTTCACCTTCTGGAACCTCCTTATATACCATATTATACCTAGCCATTAATGAGCTTCCTCCTACATCTCTCAAAGTTTTACGATGAAACTGCATCAAAAAGAATGGGTAAAATTTATAATACTCCAGCTCTTTATCATAAAGTGATTTACTTGCCGAAACACCTGCGCTATAACGGTACACTTTAGAATTTTCGGGCAAATGCTGATATAATACAGAAAGAGAGCCATTTAAAGTCTTACTTTTTAATCCAAATTGGGGTGTGATATTATAGAGCCATTTCTTTTTGAACATTGCCTGGTTGTACAATTCCGGCCCCAATACAATTCCTTCATAATAATTGTACTCAGAATAAACATTATAAAATATCTGGTTGTAATAAGGGTCTTCAATGTCTTTGAAAAAAGTAAATTTCAATGGGCGGTTCAAAACTTTTTGGTCTACTTTTTTCCAGTTGTTACGTAAATTAACTTCCGGATATAGATACTCGTAATTAAGAGAAACTCTGTCAAATCCATTTTGAGGTATTGTTACCACTTTAGTTGAATCAATATGATCAAACCATTTTTTATATTTTATCTCTTTGTCCTTTACCCCATATAAAGCCACCGGGCTGGTAAAATCACGCTTGTTCTCAATTTCCACTTTTAAAGAATCACCTTCTTTGGTAATTTCATTAATGGTATAATCAATTTTTTTGGCTGTTCGTAAATAATCACCCCAAAAACCACTAAGATCTTTATCAGTTTTGTTTTTGACTGTACTGCGAAATGATTTGCATGATGTAAGCTTCAGGGCATTTTCACGATAAAATTCCTGTAAACTTTTTATAACAATTGAGTCGTTTAAGTACGAGTCCATAAAGCGCAGACCTAATCCGGCTTTATATTTATTTACAATTTTTCTGTTGAAATTAGACAATGAATCCGATCTTGTAATTAGTGATTGATCCAGGTTTTTTCGGGCAGCAAATTGATACACAAATGGATATTTCCCGTTAAAATCAAGTTTAGCAATATTATAATTTTTTATCCACCATTTTTTTGATATTTTTCCAATAGCTTTTACTTCAGGATAATATTTACTTACATACTCCATCATCAAATAAATTTGAATACCATCCGTAAGCCAGTAATCACTTCTCCTGTTTAAAAAGAGCGTATTATCGATGAATTTTTTAGTTAGTGCTTTAAATATTTTAATATCCCACTCAAAGACATCACTAAAGGGCCCCATTTTTTTTGGAAGCTGGTTAAATCCGTAAGCGGGATTTTTTTGATAGGTAATTTTATTTACCATCAGTTTGTCATGAGGATATTCTCCTAAATAATTTTTGATAAAATCCAATTGTCGGTTAAGAACATCAGTTTTAATTTTTGAATCCAAATTTACATTATCAATGTTGGAAACAACTTCCAGACTATCAGTTTGATAAGAGCTAAAACTGTTTAATAGTTCAATGTTAATTTCTATATCACTGCGGTTTTTGCCTTTTAATTTATATAAGGCAAAGTTTTCTTTTAATTCAATTTCCTGATGCAGATCAGAGTGTAAGGCAAATCCTCGTGGGACTTCAAATTCGATATTGTAATTGCTGGGGTTGATATAGAGGTCATCAAGGTCTAAATTGCTCATGATCTGCCATTTTTTATCAAAAACAGCCGGACTTATATACCAATATTTTAAATTGAAATTATTTTCACTGACCCCATATTTGGTAAACCTGTCTGAAGGAACTTTTACTTTAAATCTAAAGTTGATAATTACTGAATCTTTAGGAGCCAGACCTCCTGATACAGCTGCTTTAACGATATCAATAGCTTCAGCATCCTCTTTCCAATTAACACTGCTTGAATCTATTGCAATATCTTTTATTTCACAATAACCTCTCTTCTCACTTTTTGCAAAGTACAGGCTCTTGTCATAATTTTCTATAAGCCTTTTTGACAAAGGTGTTTTTCTGTCTTTATATGCATTTGCCCAGTTGTGAAAGTAAATAGTATCTAAAACCTGATTGGAATTGTTGTGGTAAACTATTTTTTGCTGAATTTCAATCTCTTGCGATTTAGGTTCTAATTTGGCATGGATTGAGATTTCATTGGTTTGAGCATAAACAGGTATATAAAAACCAAATAATAATAATATGAATTTAACCTTTTGCAATTTTTTTGGGGGAGTTAGCTTAAATTTAGTTTTTAGAAGTTCGGACTCAAATTATGACGTTTGTAGAATGCATCAATCACATCTACAGCTTCATCAGCAGTATCTGCAATTTTAAATAATTCTAGATCTTTTTCACTAACATTGTTATATTTTTCCAATAAGGTCTGCTTGATCCAACCGATAATTCCATTCCAAAATTCACTACCTACCAATACAATTGGAAATTTTCCAATCTTATTGGTTTGAATTAAAGTTATCGCTTCAAAAAGCTCATCCAAAGTTCCAAATCCCCCCGGCATTGCTACAAAGCCCTGAGCATATTTAACAAACATAACTTTTCTTACGAAAAAGTAATCGAATTCTAAATTTTTATCAGAGTCAATAAAAGGGTTGTCGTGCTGCTCAAAAGGTAATTCGATATTTAATCCTACCGAAGCCCCACCTCCACGGTGAGCCCCTTTGTTACCAGCTTCCATTATTCCCGGTCCACCGCCTGTAATTACACCATATCCTCTTTGTGTAAGTCTGAAAGCGATATTCTCGGCTAATTCATAATATTTTTCACCGGGTTTTGTTCTGGCCGAACCAAAAACACTCACACAGGGGCCAATTCTACTCAGTTTTTCATATCCATCAACAAATTCGCTCATGATCTTAAAAATAGCCCATGAATCGTTTGTTTTTATTTCATTCCAGGTTCTATGCTTGAATTTTTCTTTGATTTTTCTATCTTCTTCAGGTGTCATATAATTCATTGTTTTAATTGTACTAAAGTAATTCTTTTTTGAGAAATTCTCCCGTATAACTGTTTTTTACTTTAATAATTTCTTCGGGAGTTCCTTCAAATAATATCTTCCCGCCTTTTTGCCCTCCTTCGGGCCCAACATCAATAATGAAATCGCACATTTTGATCACATCCAGGTTGTGCTCAATGATCAAAACCGTATTTCCTTTATCGGTAAGCCTGTTTAGTACCTTCATTAAAATATTAATGTCTTCAAAATGTAATCCTGTAGTAGGTTCATCCAGAATGAACATGGTGTTACCGGTGTCTTTCTTTGATAATTCCGAAGCCAGTTTAATGCGTTGTGCCTCTCCTCCAGATAAAGTTGTAGACTGCTGCCCCAGAGTGATATATCCTAAACCAACATCCTGAATTGTTTTCAGTTTTCTGTAAATTTTCGGGATATGTTCAAAGAACTTAACCGATTCATTGATCGTCATATTCAAAACATCCGATATTGATTTTCCTTTGTATCGGATTTCCAGGGTTTCCCGGGTAAATCTTTTGCCCTGACAGGTTTCACATTCTACTTCCACATCGGGTAAAAAGTTCATTTCAATTACTTTTACTCCACCCCCTCTGCAGGTTTCGCAGCGCCCTCCTTTTACATTAAAAGAAAACACTCCCGGTTTATATCCTCTAATTTGTGCTTCGGGAGTTTTGGCAAATAAACTTCTTATTTCGCTGAAAACTCCTGTATAAGTAGCAGGGTTTGATCGGGGTGTTCTTCCTATCGGACTTTGATTGATATCGATAACTTTATCGACATGCTCTAATCCTTTTATCGATTTGTAAGGCAGAGGTTTCTTTACACCTTTATATATATGTTGATTTAAAATAGGGTAAAGGGTATCGTTGATCAAAGTTGATTTTCCGCTTCCCGAAACACCGGTAACACAGATCATTTTCCCCAAAGGAACATCCAGGGTTACATTTTTAAGATTATTACCACTGGCACCTTTTAAGACTAATTTATTTCCATTTCCTTCTCTTCTATTTAAAGGAATATTAAAATCTTTTGTACCGTTTAAATACGCTGCCGTTATAGTATTACTTTTTAATATTTCCTCCGGACTTCCTTCACTAATGATCTCTCCGCCATGCCTTCCAGCTTCCGGGCCGATATCAATAACATGATCGGCAGTAACAATCATGTCTTTGTCATGCTCAACTACTATAATTGAATTTCCCAGATCACGTAATTTTTGCAAAGATTCTATCAATTTTTGATTATCCCTTTGGTGTAAGCCAATACTGGGTTCATCAAGTATGTAGAGCACACCTACCAATTGCGAACCGATTTGAGTTGCTAACCTAATTCTTTGAGCTTCACCGCCCGACAGGGTCTTTGAACTTCTGCCAAGTGTTAGATAATCTAAACCAACATCGAGTAGAAATTGTATTCTGGTTCTTATCTCTTTTAAAATTTCTGAAGCGATGATTTTTTGTTTTTCAGAGAGTTTTTTTGGTAACTTTTCAAACCATTCTGCAAGATGAATAATATCCATTTCGGTAAGGTCGGAAATAGATTTATTGGCGATTTTAAAATGTAGAGATTCCTTTTTTAACCGAGTACCATCGCAAACAGGGCATGATTTTTCTTCCATAAATCCTTTAGCCCATCTTTTTATAGTTGAAGAGTTGCTTTCTTTATATTGGTTTTCAATAAAATTGATGATTCCTTCAAAATCAATGTCATATTTACGGGCAACCCCCAGGTCATTTGCAGAAATTTCCAGTTTATCTTTTCCTCCATTTAAGATAAATTGCATGGCACTATTTGGGATATCTTTAATAGGGTCAGTTAGTGAAAAATTAAACTTATCGGCAATAAGCCTTAATTGTTTGAAGATCCACGAATTCTTTTCTTCACCTAGCGGAGCCAGGCCTCCATTTTTTATAGAAATTTTCTTGTCAGGAATGATCTTCTTGTAATCTACTTCATGAACATTACCAATTCCGTTACAATAAGAGCACGCTCCTTTTGGTGAATTAAACGAAAATGAGTTAGGTTCAGGTTGGGGGTAAGAAATTCCGCTTGACGGGCACATTAGATCCCTGCTGAAATAACGGGGTTTTTCATTTTCAAAACCCAAAACCATTAAAGTATCATCACCGTGATACATGGCAGTTTGAATGGTTTCACTTAATCGTTTTTCCATTTTTTCGTTCACCAGCATCCGGTCGATCACAATTTCGATATCATGGGTTTTATATCGATCCAGCTTCATTTTTCTTTCTACTTCCCTTATTTCTCCATCTACACGAACCCGGACAAAACCTTGTTTGGCAATATTTTCAAACAGCTCCCTGTAATGTCCTTTTCGGGATTTGACTATTGGTGCCAGGATCATGACCTTTTCTCCGTCATAATCTTTTAATATCAGCTCTTTTATTTGCTCATCGCTGTAATTAACCATTTTTTCGCCGGTATTAAACGAATAAGCTTCCCCGGCTCTGGCATACAATAACCGCATAAAATCATAGATCTCGGTAATAGTTCCTACTGTGGATCTCGGACTTTTACTGGTAGTTTTTTGCTCAATTGCAATTACAGGTGATAATCCATCGATCTTATCAACATCGGGCCTTTCCAATCCACCTAAAAATTGTCGGGCATAAGCAGAAAAAGTTTCAATATACCTTCGTTGTCCTTCAGCGTAAATAGTATCAAAAGCCAGGGATGATTTTCCGCTACCGCTTAATCCTGTGATAACCACCAGGTTATTGCGCGGAATCTTTACGTCAATATCTTTTAGATTATGAACCCTTGCTCCTAAAACCTCTATGTAACCTGTTTCTTTTGACATTTTATTTTTTGGAAAACTACAAAAATAAGTAATTTTTAAGGGATTAGTTGTGTTGGGTTACAGTAATCAGTTGTAGTTTTCAGTTAACAGTAAACAGTACATGGTCTCAAATGCTGGTGAACATCCCTGATTAGTGTTGATAGGTTTTCTTAATTTATTGTGGTATTGTAGAATCGTGTAACTGTGTAATAGGGAATATTATTTTTTACGATTAAACGATTCAGCAAATAAACTTATAAACCCTTTTCACCTTATACTTCTGTATTCTATTTCAAAATTAACCCATCTTCAAATTTACAAATTGTTTCATCTTCAAATTAGTTTTTTGTGTAACTGTCTAATCGGTAATAATATTTTTTACGATTAAGCGATTCAACAAATAGACTTATGGATCTTCTTACTCCTTACTACTACTTAATGCTTTAATGATTAAACTATTAGTTTTTAATGCTTAGTATTGAGTTATGAGTTTTAAATTGCAAAACTTTCTACGATAGACTTTCGACATTCGACAATATTTAATAAATTGCAAAAAAATAAATGATAATGAAGATCATTGATGAGATAAGATATTTTTTTGAAAAAAGAGGATTTGATGTTTCCACAAGGGTAGCTGATAAGATGGGAATACGAGCCGCTAATGTAAGGTTGTTTTTTATTTACATATCTTTTATTACAGTTGGTTTATCATTCGGGATCTATCTTACAATTGCCTTTTTGTTACGACTAAAAGATATGGTTTATACAAAAAGAAGCTCTGTATTTGATTTATAATAACCTTATTTATAATGTATTAAGATATGAGTGTTACATCTTCGATGAAGCTTTTCAATATTAGGTCAAGAGTTTATATTGCACTTTCTCTGTTTTTTGGATTAATTACTTTCGGTAGTTTAGGGTACATGTTATTGGCGGATTTTAGTTTAGTCGACGCTATATATATGACAGTTATTACCGTTAGTACTGTAGGTTTTAAAGAAGTACAACCTTTAGAATTTTCATCCAAGATATTTACAATTTTCTTAATTTTAACAAGTATTACAATTTATGGGTATGTTATTTCGGTTTTAACCGAATATATTTCCAATACAAAATTATTAGAAGAACTAAAACTCAAAAAAGTGCAAAATAAGATAGATAAATTAACAGGTCATGTCATTGTTTGTGGATATGGGAGAAACGGAAAGCAAGCTGTAACAACTTTAACTAGCCATGGTAAAAATGTTGTAGTTATTGAAAATGAAGTCGAATTTATTAATGAAATAGATTTGGACAATAACCTGCATTTCATTAAAGGTGATGCAACTGATGATGAAGTTTTATTAAAAGCAGGGATAAAAAAAGCAGGTAACCTTATTACAGCTTTACCTTCCGATGCAAATAATTTGTATGTGGTACTTTCAGCAAGGCAATTAAATAATAAGTGCACTATAATTAGTAGAGCAGCTAATGAATCATCTTATCATAAATTAAAAATTGCCGGAGCAGATAATGTGATCATGCCTACTAAGTTAGGTGGTGCTCACATGGCAACTTTGGTTGTTACACCAGATGTTATTGAGTTTATAGATAGAATTTCTATAGAAGGAGAGAGTTCTTCGAATATTGAAGAGCTCGTTATCGAAAACCTTCCCGAAGAATATAAAAACAAATCTATTCTGGATCTTGATCTGAGAAAAAAAACAGGATGTACCGTTATTGGGTTTAAGATGCCAAATAAAGAATATGTTATCAATCCTGATGCAAATATGAAATTGGTTCCAAATTCTAAATTAATTGTGATAGGTAGCCCTGATCAAATTAAAAAGTTAAATGAGTTGTTTTAGTAAAAGGTGTAGGAATAATCATAATTCTTTCGCGGAATTATCTAAGTATACTGAGAGAATTATTATGAAGGTGAGGAAGAAAATGGATAAGAATGTAAATATTGAAGCAAAGAAAAATATTTAATTGCAACACATTAGGTCTGCATAATTCTACAAAATATAGTAAAGGGAATTATTAATTTCAGAAATCCACATAAATTCAATTGAAAACTATTTTAATCACCGGTTCCAACGGTCTGTTAGGTCAAAATCTGATCAAATTACTTACAGCTAAAAACACCTATAATATATATGGTGTATCCAGAGGTGAAAATCGTATCAAAAATAAAGCAGGTTATACCTATAATAATATTGATATAACCGATAATGAAAAATTAGGAGCCTTTATCCATAAAATACAGCCCGATGTAATTATCCATACTGCTGCAATGACAAATGTGGATCAATGTGAATTAAATAAAGAAGAATGTGACCTGATTAATGTAGATGTGGTTAAAAATCTTGTGGAGTTTTGTCAGGAACTCAACATTCACCTTATACATATTTCTACAGATTTTATTTTTGATGGAGAAAAAGGATATTATAAAGAAGAGGATAAACCTAATCCTATCAATTATTACGGACTCTCAAAGCTGAGATCAGAACAAATTTTAACCAATTCAAAAGTCAAACATACTATATTAAGGACCATTTTAGTTTTCGGTTTAACCGATGAACTAAAGAGCAATATAGTATTATGGGTGAAAAATAATGTTGAAAACAAGAAGCAGATAAATGTTGTTACAGATCAGTTACGAATGCCTACCCTGGTAGATGATCTTGCAAAAGCATGTATTTATGCTTTTGAAAATGGAGTAGAAGGGGTTTTTAATGTTTCCAGTAATACCCTGATGAGTATATATGAGGTAGCTTTGGCTGTAGCCGATGCATTTAATCTGGATAAAACATATATCAACCCTATACCAACTTCGCTGTTAGATCAGCCTGCAAGACGACCATTTAAGACAGGATTTGATTTAACAAAGTCAATAAATCAATTGAATTTGCAGTCTTTATCATTTGTTGAAAATCTGCAAACATTTAAAAATCAGCTGGATTTATAAATTTTGAATATAATCCTTGGAATTTTTAATGATTGTTAATAACTTTGGTGGTTCAACTATTTGTAGGTATAAAGTTTTACCATACATTTGCAGTCCTATTTTTTATAGGGATGTTCATTGTAAATGTGTGGGAAATACTTCACGAGAATTAAATTTAAAAAAATTCAAAAAAGTATTGCCAGTTTAAAAAACTATACTACATTTGCACCCGCTAAAAAACGGATATAATATTTGTTTTTGAGTGATAAGTTCAGGTGGAATATTGGATTGAGAGCTATTAGATAAAAAAGTTTATT
>JBDLIB010000045.1:0-19640 GCA_039715085.1 Bacteroidota bacterium
ACTGCTTACTCGCCTTCTTACTTCCTTTATACATTTCGTATTTTACAAATCTGCATTCCAGTTTACCGTTATATACCTTTATTTTTTTTGAAGTTCTAAGTCCGACACTTTTTAAACCGGTAGTAAAATCAGAAGTAATAAACCAAACATCGGTATCTGGGTAACTGTGCTTTAAAGTATTTCCTATTTCTTTGTAAAATACCGGTACATCTATAATTAATCTTTCGCCGTATGGTGGATTAAAACAAATTAAAGTTTTACCTTCAACAGGTTTTTCAGAATCGAAGAAATCTTGTTTTTCTACTGTAATAAATTCTTCTAATGAGGCATTTTTAATATTATCCTGTGCCTTTCTTATTGCAGAAGGAGCTTTGTCAAAACCAATGATTTTATGTGTAGAATTTCTTACTTTTTTCAGTACAGATTCATGGATCTTCTCAAATAACTCTTCATCAAAATCTTCCCACTTCTCAAAGCCAAATTCTCTTCGGTTTATATTTGGCGGGATATTATTTGCAATCATCGCAGCTTCAATAAGCATGGTACCGCTTCCACACATCGGATCCAGAAAATGCTGAGTTCCATCATAACCTGTCATAAGGATAAGACCGGCAGCAAAGACCTCATTTATAGGAGCTATATTAGTAGCAGATCTATAACCTCTCTTATGCAAAGAGTCTCCTGAACTATCTAATGAAACCGTACATAAATTATCTTGTATATGAATATTTATTAAAAGATCGGGGTGTTTTACATCCACATCCGGGCGTTTGCCAAAATTTTCACTAAAAAAATCTGCTATTGCATCTTTACTCTTCAAAGCTGTATAATGCGAATGGGTAAATACGGTTGAATGAACAGTTGCATTGATAGCAAAAGTGCTATTCGTTTGCATATACCTGTCCCAGCTTACCTTCTTTAATTTTCTATACAGGTCATCTTCAGAAAAAACTTTAAATGTACGAATTGGTTTTAAAATTCTTATCGCAGTACGCAATGCCAGATTAGCTTTGTACATAAAACCTTTATCTCCTTCAAACGATACAAATCGATTACCTTCTTTGACTTTTATTGCACCTAAGTTTCGTAACTCTTTTGCCAAAATTGACTCAAAACCATATAAAGTTTTGGCAATCATTTTAAAATTTTTGTTCACTCGTTTAAATTTTTGTAATTATTTGTTAATAAATTAAATAAAAATTTCTTGAAACCAACTATCTCCGAAGCAGAGCCATAGGAGTATTTCGCTAGTTTCATTTTGACCTGAAGGTCAAAAACCAAAATTTATTATTTAGATCCCCTGCGGGGATGACATTTCAGCGGAAATCCCGAGGCAGAGCCTCGAGGAATTCTTTTTGATTAAAAAATTGAGAATGCGTGCAACCGCTTCGCTCTCTCATGAAAAAATTAATCATTTCCATTCTTGAAATAATTGATTAAATTTATTCATGTTCGTTTCATAATTCAAAAATACTGCTAAATAGTTTGAAATATTCTTTATTTTGCACTTTTTTATATTCAAAATTAGATGAATAACAAAAAGACATGGTTTGAAAAATGGTTTGACACACCCTTTTATCACAAGCTTTATGATCACAGAAATGAGGAAGAGGCTAAATTGTTTATTGATAATCTGATAAACTTTTTACAATTGAAAAGAGGAGATAAGATCTTAGATCTGCCTTGTGGAAAAGGACGCCATGCTGTATATTTAAACAAACTGGGATTTAACGTTTTGGGTGCAGACCTATCCTCAAAAAGTATTGAATATGCAAAAATAAATGAAAATGATTCACTCTCATTTCAAATACATGATATGAGAAAGGAACTGCAAAACAAATACAATGCGATTTTTAATTTATTTACAAGTTTTGGATATTTTGAAGAAGATGAAATTAACATTAAAGTATTACAAAATTTCAAGAATGGTTTAAAAAATAATGGTGTAATTGTACTTGACTTTCTAAATATTGAAAAAGCAGTAAACAATATGGTTGCTGAAGAACTTATTGATAAAAAAGGTATTCATTTCCATATAAAAAGAAAGCTGACAGATAATTTTATCATAAAAGAAATTAGATTTACTTTCGAAGGAGAGAATTATCAATTTGAAGAGAAAGTGCAATGTTTAACACTTGATAATTTTAGAATGATGGCAAATAAAGCAGGGCTTTCCATAAAGAATGTTTTTGGCGATTATCATTTAAAACCTTTTGATAGAGAAAAATCTGACCGACTAATTTTAATTTTTAAATGATCTATTTAGCACTTATACTAGCCGTTCTTATTGGTTTTTTGTTTGCTCATCTTTTGAGTCCGAAAACAAAAGTCATTCAACTATTTTTATCCTTTAGCGGTGCCTATTTATTATCAATTACTGTTTTACATTTAATACCGGAAGTATTTGAAACTAAGCAGAAAAACATAGGAATATTCATTTTAATTGGAATTGTACTGCAAACTGTTTTAGAATATCTTTCAAAAGGTGCAGAACACGGACATATTCACAGTCATGGAAACGAAAATCATATACCTTGGTTACTTTTATTCAGTTTAAACATCCATGCGTTTTTAGAAGGAATGCCTTTGGGGCTGGAAAATAATTTTAACCTGCTTTGGGCGATAATAGTGCATAAAATTCCTGTAACTATCATTTTGGCTGTTTTTTTAAGAAATTCTAAATTAAGCAGATCCAGTATTTATAGCATCATTGTTGTGTTTGCTTTAATGAGTCCGCTGGGTAGCTATTTTGCCAGGAACTTTTCATACCTTTACCAGTACGAAACACAGATCAATGCAATTATTATTGGAGTATTTTTACATATATCTACAGCAATATTATTTGAAAGTTCAGAAAATCACCAATTTAACTTAAAGAAGTTTGCTTCAATTTTAATTGGATTTGGAATAGCATTTTTAAGTGTTGTATAAAAAATCCTGCCTCAAAGAAATACAAGGATTCAATGACCTTAGAAACCTGTTTACAAAAAATCTTCGAAGTTTTCAATTCTCGAAAGTAAAGACCTTTCAGAGTCACATACCTGAAAGAATCAGTATTAACCTAAGTTTGATTTAACCTTTCCTAACTATGATATTTCAAACCTGCCATGCCAAAAGGTAAAATAATTAATTAGCCACTTCACTAATGAATTTAAGTCGCATCAGTCGTAATTCATCATCGTCATAATCACCGTCAAATTCATCCATTGCATCTTTAATCTTATCGTTTTCAGCTTCCATAAAATACTCAAATATCTCTTCCTGCTGATCTTCATCTAATCTTTCGTCAATACAATAATTAATATTGATCTTTGTACCTGAATAAACTATTTGCTCCATAATTTTAATAAGCTCCTCCATTTCAAGTCCTTTGGCACGAGCTAAATCCATTATTGGAATCTTTTTATCAGTATTTTGAATTATATATAGTTTTAGAGCTGAATTAACACCTGTACTTTTAACGATAAGGTCATCTGGTCTGGTAATCTCATTTTCTTCAACATACTTTTTAATTAAAGAAATAAAATCTTTACCATATTTTTTGGCTTTTCCTTCACCTACCCCATGCACATTTGAAAGCTCCTCAATTGTAATAGGATATTTTAAGGTCATATCTTCTAATGACGGCTCTTGAAAAACAGCATAAGGTGGTACACCTTTTTTATTTGCTATCGATTTTTGCAGATCTTTTAGCATCATCATCAGCTTTTCATCTGTAACTCCTCCGCCTTTTTTTGTACTGGTAATAATTGATTTATCATCTTCAGCATCATAAATATGATCTTCTGTCATCATAAAAGAAGTAGGGTTTTTGATAAAATCTTCACCTTCTTTAGTAAGTTTCAAAACACCATATTGTTCAATTTCTTTATACAAATAACTGGCTACTAAAACTTGTCTTATCAAAGCCATCCAATACTTATCATCTTTATCTTTTCCACAACCAAAAAAATCTTGTTGTGTTGTTTTATGTGAGATCAACAAAGCATTCTCTTTCCCAATCAGTGTATTTATAACTTCCTTGGATTTATACTCTTCATTGGTTTTTTTAACAACAGTTAAGAGTCTTAAAACATCATCTTTGGCTTCTTTCTTCTTTTTTGGGTTTCTAACATTGTCATCCATATCTGCACCTTCACCATTTACTTCATCAAATTCTTCTCCAAAATAATGCAATAAGAATTTGCGACGTGACATAGATGTTTCTGCATAAGCTACAACTTCTTGTAAAAGGGCATTACCAATTTCCTGTTCGGCAACGGGTTTACTCGCCAAAAACTTTTCTAATTTTTCAATATCCTTATATGAATAGTATGCCAGGCAATATCCTTCGCCTCCATCTCTACCTGCCCTACCGGTTTCCTGGTAATAACTTTCTAAACTTTTTGGAATATCATGGTGTATTACAAATCTCACATCAGGTTTATCAATTCCCATTCCAAAAGCAATGGTTGCAACAACAACATCAGTATCTTCCATTAAGAACATATCTTGATGCTTGGCCCTTGTTTTAGCATCCAAACCGGCGTGGTAAGGAACTGCTTTTAAACCATTTACCTGTAAAACCTGGGCTATCTCTTCCACTTTTTTACGGCTCAGACAGTATATAATTCCGGATTTACCGATGTAATTTCTTACGAATTTGATTATATCTTTCTGAACATCAACAGTTTTTGGTCTTACTTCATAAAACAGGTTAGCACGGTTAAATGAAGCTTTAAAAGTATTGGCATCGGGTATTCCAAGGTTCTTTAAAATATCTTCCTGAACTTTATCAGTTGCAGTTGCGGTTAAACCAATAATTGGTAAGTCACCTATTTGCTTAATTATGTTTTTTAAATTTCGATATTCTGGCCTGAAATCGTGTCCCCATTCAGAGATACAGTGTGCTTCATCAATAGCTATAAACGAAATTTCTTCATTCTTTAAAAAATTAACATATTCTTCTTTAGTTAAAGATTCCGGTGCGACATAAAGTAATTTTGTTATCCCGTTAGAAATATCACTTTTTACCCTTTCAACTTCAGTTTTATTTAAAGATGAATTTAAAACATGAGCAATACCGTGTTCAGTTGAAATTCCGCGTAGAGCATCTACCTGATTCTTCATCAATGCTATTAATGGAGAAACAACAATTGCAGTACCTTCAAGCATTAAAGCCGGTAATTGATAGATTAAAGATTTACCTCCTCCGGTGGGCATTACAACAAAGGTATTATTACCCTCGATAATACTCTCTATAGCCTGTTTTTGCAAACCTTTAAATTTATCGAAACCAAAATATTTCTGTAATCCTTCTTCCAGGCTTATTCCAATTTTTGTCATATTCATAATCCTTTTTAACTAAAATTCAATAATTTTGCAAAAATAATACCAATTTGAAACATTTTTTCGTAACGTATGTTACATAGTGTTTCACAACAACATAAAAATAAGATAATTATCCGAATAATAAAAATTACATATTGGAAAACGATAAAAACATATTAGAAACAGCAAAAAAGACAATCTTAATTGAAGCAGATGCTGTTAAAAAACTGGTTGAATTTTTAGATCAGGATCTAGAAAATGCGGTTCGTACTATTTTAGAATCAAAAGGAAGAGTAATAGTAACCGGAATTGGTAAAAGTG
Organism: Bacteroidota bacterium; assembly: GCA_039715085.1. Lineage (GTDB taxonomy): Bacteria > Bacteroidota > Bacteroidia > Flavobacteriales > Flavobacteriaceae > Namhaeicola. The sequence goes on from JBDLIB010000045.1 coordinate 5,632, forward strand.
CAAACATAGCTACTAAAATAGTTGCCACTTTGAATTCTACCGGAACACCTGCTATTTTTATGCATGCTGCAGATGCTATACACGGTGACCTGGGTAATATCCAAAACGATGATGTAGTAGTATGCATATCAAAAAGTGGAAATACTCCCGAAATAAAGGTCTTAGTTCCTTTAATAAAAAGTTCAGGGAATAAAATTGTTGCTATTACCGGTTACCCGGAATCATTTTTGGGTAAAAATGCTGATTTCGTTCTAAATTCATATGTAGAAAAAGAAGCTTGTCCTAATAATCTGGCACCAACAAGCAGCACAACAACCCAGTTAGTAATGGGGGATGCTCTGGCAGTTTGTCTTTTAGATCAAAGAGACTTTACAAGCAAAGATTTTGCAAAATACCATCCCGGTGGTGCCTTGGGTAAAAAGTTATATTTACGGGTAAGCGATCTTGTTGCAAATAATGAAAAACCTGAGGTAACCCCAAATACTCCTATAAAAGATGTAATTATTGAGATCTCCAAAAAAAGGCTGGGAACTACAGCTGTTGTTGATAATGATGAAATTACAGGTATTATTACAGATGGTGACGTTAGAAGAATGCTGGAAAACAATGCAGATATCAGCAAATTAAAGGCTAAAGATATTATGAGTACTAACCCAAAAATAATTGATAGTAATGAGATGGCTGTCAATGCATTAGAGGTTATGCAGAATAATAATATCACTCAAATTCTGGTAGATCACAATAATAAATATGAAGGTGTATTGCACTTTCATGATCTGTTAAAAGAAGGAATTATTTAAGATGTCTGAAGTTAGAAGACGGAAAAATGATGTTAATTTGTGGAAATACTTACTCACACAGATACCGCAGATTTCGCAGATTATTTCAGCGCCAATCTGTGGTATCAGCGAGAAAAAAAATAAGTAAAAGTGAGGAGTGTAAACAAAAATCAGGACGAGTCATTGTTTATTCGTTTAATCGAGTTTTCCAAATAGACAGTTACACTATTCAACAATTACTCATAAACTAATTTGAAAATGGCCTTTGTAATTAACTTATTCTGGCAATATAACCAACCTGTAACAAAATTTATAACACCTAACTTCGAGCTCTGTCGCCCCCTGAAGGTTTTTACCTTTCAGAGTCTTTAGACCTGAAAGAGTCAAATATTTTAAAAAATTAACCGATCAACTCTATTTAGGGGTTGACAAAAATTCACTTTTAATTAATAACTTTTAACTTTTTACTTAAGATTTAACTATTTTTGACCCAAAATTTATCAAATGAGTGATAAACATAACAACATGTCTTTTTTAAACCACCTGGAAGTTTTAAGGTGGACACTTGTTCGCTCCAGTATGGCAGTCTTCCTTTTTGGGATAATTGCTTTTTTCTTTAAAGACTTTATTTTTAATCATATAATTCTCGCACCTAAAGATCCTTCATTCTTTACCTATCAATTTTTATGTTCCGTTTCTCAAAGCCTTGGAACAAACGGATTGTGTATAGACGAAATCCCGTTCATTGTTCAAAGCAGGACAATGGCAGGTCAGTTTTCAGCACACATCTGGACATCCATAGCTGTAGGATTTGTTTTAGCTTTCCCTTTTATTATATGGGAATTTTGGAAATTTATTTCACCGGGATTATATGATAAAGAAAGAAAAAATGCCCGTTTGTTTATTTTTGTTTCTACTTTATTATTTTTTATTGGAATTTTATTTGGTTATTACATCATCACTCCATTATCGGTAAATTTTTTAGGTAGTTATCGTGTTGCTGAAGAAGTAAATAATAATATTGACCTAAGTTCTTATGCAGGTTTACTAAAAGCTTCTTGTCTATCCTCCGGTTTTATCTTTGAATTACCAATTGTAATATATTTTCTTACAAAAATGGGATTGGTAACACCTGAGTTCCTAAAAAAATACAGGAAATATGCTTTAGTTCTGGTTCTGATTTTAGCCGCAATCATCACACCACCAGATGTTATTAGTCAGGTTATCGTTGCAATACCAATGGTGATCCTATATGAGATAAGTATAAAAATATCTAAGTTCATCATCAAAAAGGAGGAGGAAGAAAAGAAAAAAGAAGATGACAAACCCGTAAAAAAATCCAGAAAACCAATACAGGAATAAAACTAAATGTTATAGTATCTTTACATTTTTATAAAACAAAACCTATTAGTCTATGATTTTACGAGCAGAAAATATTATGAAAATTTACGGAAGCCGAAAGGTTGTTAAAGGTATTTCATTACAAGTTGAGCAAGGTGAAATTATTGGTCTTTTAGGCCCTAATGGTGCAGGAAAAACCACTTCTTTTTATATGATCGTTGGAATGATCAAGCCAAATGAAGGAAAAATATTTTTAAATGATGAAAATATTACACATGATTCGATGTATATAAGGGCTCAAAAAGGAGTTGGATATTTAGCCCAGGAGGCTTCTGTTTTCAGAAAATTATCTGTAGAAGATAACATCATGTCAATCTTACAATTTACAGATCTAAGCAATACCGAACAAAAAAACAAACTAGAAGCTCTTTTAGACGAATTTGGTTTACAGCATGTTAGAAAAAATCGGGGCGATCTGTTATCAGGGGGAGAAAGGAGACGGACAGAAATTGCCCGCGCCTTAGCTTCCGATCCAAAATTTATATTATTAGATGAGCCTTTTGCAGGAGTCGATCCTATTGCCGTTGAAGACATTCAAAGTATCGTTGCTCACTTAAAAGACCGTAATATTGGTATTTTAATCACAGACCATGATGTGCAAGCCACCTTGGCTATTACCGATAAAACCTACCTCATGTTTGAAGGAGGAATCCTAAAAGAAGGTACACCCCGTGAACTTGCTGATGACGAAATGGTCAGAAAAGTTTATCTTGGTGAAAACTTTAAATTACAAGAGAGAAAGGCTAAATTAAATTTATAATTTTTATTTTTCCCGGTGTTCACCGGTTTCTATACCTTTTACCTTCCCTTTTTCATCAATTAATACATAGTGAGAAAAAGCACCTTTTTGAACCTTAACTTTGTATAACTTTCCTTCGCCATTATTGGTAAAAGTTACCTCATTAGATACTTTGTAATTTGAATAGCCTTTTAAAGTTTCCTTTACTTTTTGTGGCGTTTTAGTAACAGTAGTCTTATAAACTAACTCATTACTTTTTTTTACTTGTGCGAAAGTTGACTGAGTACTTAGGAAAGTAATCCCAATTACTGCGATGATAAAATATACCTTTTTCATAAAATTTTAACTTAATATTTCTTACTACCCTATAGTTGATAAACTTAATATAACAGTAAGTAAAATGAATAAAACTACTTTTATTTTTTCCATTGGTTCCATAATATTTTTTTTACCATCTTGAATTTCCCCTGGAATGATCGAAATCATATCCTAAAGTTAAAAGATGTGTTCCTGTATTATTTAACGCAACTGCCTCATTTATATTGTATTGAAACCCATATGCAACATAAAATTTCTGCTTTCTTAGTCCTAACATAGGTGAAATTGACAATGGCTCAAAACTCTGATCGTTAATAAATCTGGTATTAAATCCTGCCCACATATAACCATCATCAGTGTATTTTCTCGCTTTTACGTTAATATCACTTACAGATCTGCTGTCACTTTCAAAATATTTAAAATATAATGAAGGTTCTATTTCAAAAGCCCCATCGTTTACATCAAATACATAACCTGTATACACATAATAGTTTCGAATCTTTTTAGGTTCAGTATCATCAAATGCTTTTATACTTTTATTAAATAAATTGGATGCATTCAAACTGAAATAAAAATTTTCCAATTTGTATAGTACAGCTACTTCAAAATTTGAATTAAAAGAGGAAATATCAGCACCTATAGCAGGGTCATTCATAGAATCAGCGTCAGGCCCATAAGTTTCGAAATGAGATGTATCAACTTTAAACTGAACGAATTTATAAGAAATACCAAACGAAATATATTGCTCATTACTGTCATTAATAGTTAAATGATGTGCAAAACTGATCTGTCCTCCCGTTTGCGATGTGTTTCCGTTCTTATCAATATATAAAATCCCCCCTGCACCCGATCTTTCCCAAACACGTGTATCATAAGATAAATTATAAGTTCTGGGCGCATCATCCAATCCTACCCATTGAAACACTCCCGATAGCCTTAATCTATGAATATCTGTATCTATTCCGGCATAAGCAGGAGAAATAGTAAAAGGATTATCTGCCAAATACTGGGTATATGGAGACAGTTTAAACTCTTGTGCATTTCCTGCAAAAACAAATACTAAAAATATAATGGATATAAACTTTTTCATAATAACCTTATCGAATTAGAGTGAAATTTCCTTGGAATTCCCTTGTGTCTGATACATCATTTAATTTTATCATATACCAATAATCTCCACTTGGTAAAGGATTTCCTTTATAAGTTCCATCCCATGAATATTGAATCCCCTGGTAACTGGCAATCAAACGCTGATAACGATCAAATATTTTAACAGTTATATTTGGATACATTTCAATATTATACGGATACCAATAATCATTGTATGAATCACCATTTGGAGTAAAGAAATCAGGTATTTCAATGTCTAAGAATTCTAAGAAAACTGTTATTTCCTCCACACAACCTCTTGCATCTCTCACATAGAAAGTATAATCGCCACTTTTTGTAATTCTTAAACTATTTTCTTGGCTAAAATTATCAGGATCATTGATACTGTATTCATAATCGGGTTCACCACCGGTTACCACTATTGTATATTCATTGATGTATGAATTTTCTAAAGTAATTGCAATTGGAATATACTCTTCAACAGTAACAATCACAGGCTCACCCGAACAACCGTATTCATTGTGGGTAACAGTAACCGTATGTTGTCCTTTACCTACATTCTCAAAAATTCCCGAGGTCTCATTAATATTTCCATCCAAAGTAAATGTCACCAATCCATCATAAACAGGATCAACGCTTGCTATCACCATATTACTGGCACCTTCACAAGAAAAATCAGTATTGGCTTCTAAATTTAGTTCCACTAACTGATCAATTGTAATTGAATTTGGTGTTTCACAAACGTTTGATCCTTTTTCTTTTTTAACTATTATTTCATATGTTCCTATTTCTAGGTTTTTGAATTCGGGACTGCTTTGATATGTTGTTCCTCCATCTATACTATAAGTAATCGTATAAGTTTGATTATTGATCATATCAATAGTAATCTTCCCATCGGTATCACCCACACAGATAATATCTTCTTTTGAAATTTCATATATTATTTCGGCATCAAAACCAACAGCTACACTTGCAACAGTAGTACAACCATTTGCATCTTTCACTGTTAAATCATATGTTTTTTCGGTTGCAACCGAGAAAATATCTTCTGATTGGTATGATGCTCCATCATTAATACTATAGGTATAAGGTGGTGTACCTCCGCTACCGGCAACCTGTACTTCTCCGTTTAAAACGGAACCGTTACAAGTAGTTACATTATTAAGTTTTACAGCTGATGCCTGCAATAAAGTAGGTTCTGCAATACTAAATGGTGTAACAGCAAAACAGCCATCCTCTTTGATAGATTTCACTTCGTAATTACCAATATCCAATCCTGTAAAAGTATGTGTTGACGATGAAGTTCCGGTTTTAGACTCTAATAAACTCCCAGATTTATATAATTCATATGAATAGGAATTAGCAGCTTCATTTATAGTGATGTTGACCTTGCCGTCAGCACTGTCTTTACACAAATTATCTGAAGGTGTTACTGTAACATCCAAGCCAAAAACTGTAACGGTTCTTATAGTTTCAGTACATCCTGTTCTTCTTTGTGTAGCAGTATAAACTCCCGGTCCATGAACTGTTACCTCTTTGGAGTTTCCAATAACATTTCCATCAGAATCTGTCCAGATATATGTATCATAACCCTCATCACCTTCAAAAGTCAAAGTGTCATTACATAAGTATAAGTCACTATCAAAAGAACAGGAGCTGGTATTAACAAACAGATCCATAGATCCTTCACTACCAAGCCCACAACTATTAATTCCATATAAACCGGGTTGACCCGAAATATTTTGACCTGAAGTTTCCCCATCATAATAGGAAGCAATGCTATTTTCCAGAAGATTAGTACAAGCATCGGTATAATCAAAACATTCATCAGAAGCTGTTACCTGGTAACGAATATGATGAATTTCTGATAACCCTTCTTTTAAAACCAAGGAATTATCAATTTCAAATCGTAACTGACGGGTAACAGGACTATAAGAATAGGTAACTCCGGAAGGCAAAGTAATACTACTTTCATCCAAAGTAACGTTTATAGGTAGGGTATTTTCTATATAGGTGTTCTGAGCATTATCCGTTCCAATATTCTGGAATTGAATATCATACCAAACCGTTGCTCCCAGAGAAACAGGTGATTGATATGTGATCTCATTGCCTGAAGTATCCTCAACTCTTGTGAGTACCTGTAAATTAGGTTCGATGATATTTATTGAGAAGGTATTTAAGAAGGTATAGATCCAGTCGCCTCCAACATCATTTGTAACTCTCACGGTTGCACCCGTTTCTCCATTTCCAATTAAGTTATTTCCCGAATTAAGGTCTGTAATGTTTATCAATTTTTGATCCCAGCCTAAGGTATTTGTACTATTCAAATTCCGATCAGAAACCTGGACTCCGTCCTTCGTAACTTTACTATTAAAGAAATTATTTTCATCATTTTCGGCATCATATAAAGCAGTAAAGCTCGCATTGGCATCGGCTTTAAAAAGTAACTGATCACCAAACCAACTAAGGTCGCCTTCCAATGCAGCTACCCCTACTCTACCTTCAACAGCACCCGACGGCGGTGTGACAAAACCTGAATAATTGAAATCCACTTGGTCATAAGGTGCATCTCTTACAGCAGAAAAACCATCAAAAGTGGAAATATATTTTCTCGATTCTGTTGGATCTTCATAAACAATCACTAAAGACCATCCTGCAGCAGAACTTCTTCCTTCAGAAGAACTAATATTTCCAACAAAATAATCACCGGAAACATTATTATATGCAGTTACAATACTTGTAACATCTTTATAGTATATAAAATCAATTGTTTCATCAGCAGTGATATCCTGGTAAGAACTCCCCGGGACCTTAAACCTGACTTTCTCCGGTTCTAAATCGGCCGGAGCTGAAACTGCTCCCCAGTACAAACCTGCATAAACAACCCTATTACAAGTATTAGTAGTAAAATTTGCACTACTCGAATTAAAAGTACTGGTATTATTATCTATATCGACAAAAACCATATCGATATAATTGTTTTGAGTATCTCCATTATACGGAGTATCAGGAGAATCACCCAAAATCGAGTTTCCTATAATAGTTAAATCCCCATTAATACCTGAAGTCTCATATCTTTTTGCAAATGGTGTAGTGGTCTGGCCATAACTACTAAAAATAAGTGCAAAAAAGAAAGCACCTATCAGCCTGGAAAATATTTTTTTTCTCATAGCAATTTAAATAAACTTATTTAAAGTTTTATTAATAATCAAAAATGTCAGGGGGAGATATCTTTAGAGTATTACATCAATAACTGATATTTATTTAAAAAATTGTATTTCATTGATGTTTTTTTTGATTATTTAAAAAGAATTATCCTCATGCAAACAATAGAAACTAAATTATTTTTTTAGTATCTTTGAGCTAGTACAAACCTTAAAATCTTTAATTATGAAACTAACCATTAAAAAATCCCATGTACTTGTATTTTTTATAAGTGCAATCGTATCATTTACCATGAATGCTCAGGTTGGCGGATGGAAGCCCGAACTAACAAAAGACTCCAAAGCAGCATTGAATAAAATGATAGAAGCTAATCCTGATCTTAAGACCTTTTATAACGAAGCATATGGATATGCTATATTTCCAAAAATTACTAAAGGTGGATTAGGAGTTGGTGGAGCTGTTGGTAAAGGAGTTGTCTTTAAAGACCACAAACCTGTAGGAAGCGCTTCATTAAAGCAAGCTACATTTGGCCTGCAAGCAGGTGGCCAACAGTACAGCGAAGTTATCTTCTTCGAAAACAAAGAAGCCTTTGATAATTTTACCAACGGAAAATTAAAATTTGATGCACAGGCTTCTGCTGTAGCTATTAAAAAAGGTATTTCCTTAGATTTAGCTTATAAAAACGGTGTTGCTGTATTTACTAAGGCTAAAGGAGGTTTAATGTATGAAGCTTCAATCGGAGGCCAACATTTTAAATACGAACCAATTGAATAACTGTAATACTTTATTAATATTACACCCTAAAACCTCAAGTTGAACTTGAGGTTTTATTTTTTAATTAAGTTCTCTATAACTGATAGTAATATATACACAATAATAATAACCGGTATTGCAACAACTTTAAAGATTGCTATTAATATTACAGAAATCAAAATAAAAGTATACTTCAGCTTATTTTCATTAAAACTATAATTTTTAAATTTTAATGAAAATAAAGGTAATTCTGCATTTAGAAGATAACTCCCAATTAAAGTAACCACAAGTAGAAAATATGGATTATGAATCAAGTCAATGATAAATGGCGAAGCACCATAATTTAATATCAAGGGAAAAGATAAAACAAATAAGGCCATAGCAGGTGTTGGTACACCGATAAACGAACTTGTTTGCCTTTCATCAATATTAAAATTTGCCAACCTGTATGCTGAAGCTAAAGTGATGAGTAAACCCGATAATGGCAAAAAGAATAAATTAGTATCTTTAAAATTATGCCAATCTCCAACCTCACAACTCAACTGCATAAACCACTGACCCTGAGTAGAAAAAAACATTAATTGAAACATGATAATACCCGGTGCTACACCAGATGTAACCATATCGGCCAATGAATCAAGTTGTTTACCCAACTCACCTTCAACTTTAAATATTCTTGCAAAAAACCCATCAAAAAAATCAAAAAATATCCCCAACATTACAAAAAAAGCTGCCATCACCAATTTATCGGATAAAGCCATAATCACGGCAATTATACCCGAAAATAGATTAAGCATGGTAAAAAGGTTCGGTATTTGTTTCTTAAACATGGTCTTTTGTTTGTGTAAAAGTAATAAATTGTTTTTTTTAAATTATGTGTTAATAAAAAAATCGTTAACCTTTTTATTTCTTAGTATGAATTATTACTTTAGCGACGGTACTTAATCCAAACAATTTAATGGCAAAAGAAACAACATATACCGAGGATAACATACGCTCTCTAGACTGGAAAGAACATATCAGAATGCGTCCCGGAATGTATATTGGTAAACTCGGTGATGGATCTTCATCAGATGATGGAATTTATATTTTAATAAAAGAAGTTGTCGATAATTCTATTGATGAATTTGTAATGGGTTCCGGAAAAACAATCGAAATTTCTGTAAAAAACGAAACCGTTTCTGTGCGTGATTTCGGTAGGGGAATTCCTTTGGGAAAAGTTGTAGATGTAGTTTCCAAAATGAATACCGGGGGTAAGTATGATTCTAAAGCTTTTAAAAAATCTGTCGGATTAAACGGTGTTGGTACCAAAGCCGTAAATGCTCTTTCCAGTTATTTTAAAGTACAATCTGTAAGAGATGACAAAACAAAAATTGCCGAGTTTGAACACGGAAATCTCACCAATGATGAACCGTTACAAAAATCGGGTTTAAGAAAAGGTACCAAGGTTTCTTTTACTCCCGATCTAACTATTTTCCCTCATTATAAATACCGTAATGAGTATATCATCAAAATGATTAAGAACTACGTTTATTTAAACAAAGGTTTGACCATCATTTTTAACGGTGAAAAGTATCATTCAGAAAATGGGTTAAAAGATCTTTTGGATGAAAATATAAATGAAGAATCCAAACTTTTCCCTATTGTACATTTGTTGAGTGATGATATAGAGGTTGCTCTAACCTACAGCAAATCACAATATAGCGAAGAATACCATTCGTTTGTAAACGGGCAACATACCACACAGGGTGGTACACATCAAAATGCTTTCCGCGAAGCAATTGTAAAAACCATTCGTGATTTCTTTGGGAAGAATTTCGATGCTTCCGATGTTAGAAAATCTATTGTTGCGGCAATAAGCATTAAAGTAATGGAACCTGTTTTTGAAAGTCAGACAAAAACCAAATTAGGTTCAACCGAGATGGGGGGAGATTTACCAACCGTAAGGACTTTTATCAGTGATTTCGTAAAACAAAAACTGGATAATTATTTACATAAAAATCCAACAACTGCCGAAGCTATTCAACGAAAAATTCAGCAGGCAGAAAAAGAAAGAAAAGAATTATCGGGTATTAGAAAATTAGCAAGAGAAAGAGCAAAAAAAGCAAGTTTACACAATAAAAAATTACGCGATTGCCGTGTTCATTTAAGCGACATGAAAAAAGACACCCGTCTTGACAGCACCTTATTTATAACCGAGGGTGATTCGGCAAGCGGTTCAATTACCAAATCCAGAAATGTAAATACACAAGCTGTATTCAGTTTAAAAGGTAAACCCTTAAATTCGTACGGGTTGAGTAAAAAAATTGTTTATGAAAATGAAGAATTCAATCTACTCCAGGCTGCATTAAATATTGAAGATGGAATTGAAAACCTTCGTTATAACAATATCGTAATTGCAACAGATGCCGATGTTGACGGTATGCACATTCGTTTACTTTTAATTACCTTCTTTTTACAGTTCTTCCCCGAAGTAATTAAAGAAGGGCATCTGTATATTTTAGAAACACCATTGTTTAGGGTTCGCGATAAAAAAGATACGCATTATTGTTATAGTGATAAAGAAAAACAGCTTGCCATTAAAAAATTAAGAGGTAAACCCGAAATCACCCGATTTAAAGGTTTAGGTGAAATCTCACCAAATGAATTTACCCATTTTATCGGAGAAGATATTCGTTTAGATCCTGTAATGATCGGCAGAAAAACTTCTATAGACCAGTTGTTGTCATTTTATATGGGAAAAAACACACCCGATCGTCAGAAATTCATCATCAATAATTTAAAAGTCGAAATGGATATTGTTGAAGAAGAAAATAAAGACGAACAAAAAATTAAAGAGAAAAACCAATTGCTTTCAACAGACAATTAGTTCTTAAATATATCAGGCAGATCAATTCATGGAAGAAAATATAAACAACGAACAAAATTTAAACGACGATATTTCTAACCAATCAGAAGTTGAAAATACCGGGGAAACTTCGAATGACACTATCACCAAAGTTTCTGGAATGTATAAAGATTGGTTTCTGGATTATGCCTCTTATGTAATTCTCGAACGCGCTGTTCCTGCAATTGATGACGGCTTTAAACCAGTGCAGCGCCGTATTATGCAATCCATGAAAGACCTGGATGACGGCAGGTATAACAAAGTTGCCAATCTGGTTGGCCATACCATGCAGTATCATCCGCATGGAGATGCAAGTATCGCCGATGCCATGGTGCAATTAGGCCAGAAAGAATTATTGATCGATATGCAGGGAAACTGGGGGAATATCTTAACCGGTGACCGTGCAGCAGCATCCAGATATATTGAAGCACGTTTATCAAAATTTGCGTTGGAAGTTGTTTTTAATCCGAAAACCACCGAATGGCAATTGTCTTATGACGGAAGAAGAAAAGAACCTATAGATCTTCCCGTAAAATTCCCATTGCTACTTGCTCAGGGCGGAGAGGGGATAGCCGTTGGTTTGTCAACAAAAATTTTACCTCATAACTTCAATGAATTGATCGGCGCCTCCATCAATATCTTAAAAGGAAGAAGCTTTAAAATATTTCCCGATTTCTTAACAGGAGGAATTGCGGATGTTACCAATTATAACGATGGTAAAAAAGGTGGAAAAGTAAGGGTAAGGGCAAAGATCTCACAATACGATAAAACTACTTTGGCAATCACGGAAATTCCTTACGGAACCACAACATCTTCATTGATTGATTCTATTTTAAAAGCAAATGACAAAAATAAGATCAAGATCAGGCGTATTGAAGACAATACCGCCGAAAATGTAGAAATTCTTATCTACCTTCCTAAAGGTGTATCTCCCGATAAAACTATCGATGCCCTTTATGCCTTTACAAATTGTGAAATGTCGATTTCGCCGCTTTGCTGTATTATCAACAATAATAAACCTGAATTTATTGGTGTTTCTGACGCCTTAAAATATTCTACAGATCACACTGTCCATTTGCTTAAAGCCGAACTGGAAATTCAATTGAATGAATTAGAGGAACAATGGCACTTTGCTTCTTTAGAAAGAATATTCATCGAAAACAGAATTTACCGCGATATTGAAGAAGTAACGACTTGGAAAGGAGTGATCCGGGCAATAGATAAAGGATTAAAACCTCATATCAAACATTTAAAAAGGGCTGTTACAGAGGAAGATATCATCCGCCTGACGGAAATAAAGATCAAAAAAATATCAAAACACGATATTGATAAAGCAAAACAACATATTGAAAGTTTAGAGGATAAAATCGCAGGAGTAAAACATCATCTGGAAAACTTGATTGACTATGCCATTGAATATTTCAAAAATTTAAAAAAGAAATACGGCAAGGGCAAAGAACGTAAAACAGAGATCAGAATATTTGAAGATATTGTTGCTACAAAAGTGGTAATGAGAAACGCTAAACTCTATGCCAACAGAAAAGAAGGTTTTATTGGCACTTCACTTAAAAAAGATGAGTTCGTAAGTGACTGTGCTGATATTGACGACATAATCGTCTTCAGAAGAGATGGTAAAATGATCATTACCAAAGTTGACAGCAAGATCTTTGTAGGAAAGGATATTATCCATGTTGCTGTGTTTAAAAAGAAGGACAAACGAACCATTTATAATTTGATCTACCGTGATGGTAAAAGTGGTCCGACCTTTATGAAGCGATTCTCGGTTACAGCAATAACACGCGATAAAGAATACGACCTTACTAATGGAAACAAAGGCTCAAGAGTTTTATATTTTACCGCAAATCCAAATGGTGAAGCTGAAGTTGTTTCTATCAATCTTCGTGCTGTTGGAAGTGTCAAAAAATTAAAATGGGATATCGATTTTGCCGATCTGGCTATCAAGGGAAGAACCAGTAGAGGAAACACTGTAACCAAATATTCAGTTAAAAAAATAGAGTTAAAAGAAAAAGGTATTTCAACTTTAAAACCACGTAAAATCTGGTTTGACGATACAGTTCAAAGATTAAATGTTGATGACAGAGGTGATTTGCTTGGCGAATTTACAGCAGAAGACAGGTTACTGATCATTACTCAAAAAGGTGTTGTTAAAACTATTATCCCGAAATTAACAAACCATTTTGAAAACGACATGATTGTTCTGGAAAAATGGAATCCCAACAAACCAATTTCTGCAGTTTATTATGATGGGGAAAGAGAACGCTATTATGTAAAAAGATTTATGATAGAACATCCTGATAAGGAAGAAGACTTTATTACTGAGCATGAAAGTTCAAAACTACAAATTGTTAGTACCGATTTTAGACCAATGGCAGAAATAATTTTTTCAAAAAGGAGTTTGGAAAATGAAACACTTAATTTCCAGGAATTCATTGCAATTAAAGGCATAAAAGCACTTGGAAATCAGCTAACTACCGAAAAAATAAAAACTATCAATTTACTCGATCCACTTCCGTATGAAGAACCCGAAGTTAATGAGGTAGAAGTTGTTGATGAGGAAGTAATAGACAGTAAAGAGGAAGGTTCGGAAGGACAAACTGCTTTGTTTTAAATGATTCAATGCTGTAATGCCTGAATGATATAATGTCTACGCCATTTTAAGTACTGAGTGTTGAGCCTTAAACTTTTATATTGCATAAGATTTAATCTTCAAGTTATTTTTTTTATATTTGATATAAATCCATCAATTAATGAAGACTTCTTATAAACTCATCGACAGACTTTTACACTGGCTTCTTGCCTTTACTATTCTATTCATCCTTTTAACTGTTTTTCTTCG
>JBDLIB010000046.1:0-19509 GCA_039715085.1 Bacteroidota bacterium
TAAAAGTTTCGTTGCTTCTTTCTTGAATAATCGAACGCAATTTTGTTGCATTTGCCAAAATACCTGAATTTTGATGCTGGCGCATTACTTCATCCAGTTCAACTTCAACAACATCTTTTAAAAAATTATATGAAATGGTTGATTTATCCAAAGCCGGACTCAATTCTAATTTTACCGGTGGTAATTGTGCTGTGTCACCTACAAAAATAATTTTACAATTCTTTCCCGAATAAGCATATAGAATCAGGTCATCTAACAGCGAACTGCTATCAAATAATTTAGCATCGGGATTTCTATCAGGAATCATTGAGGCCTCATCTATAATAAAAATAGTATTGGTATGCCTGTTTTGTTGCAAAGTGAAATTTACCCCGCCGCTTCTGCTTTTTTGTGGAAAATATATCTTTTTATGAATGGTAAAAGCCTGTTTGCCGGAATAATTTGCAATCACTTTTGCCGCTCTTCCTGTAGGTGCCATCATTACAGATTTAAAACCGGCACGCCATAAATTATTAACCAATGTACTTATAATGGTAGTTTTACCTGTTCCTGCATAACCCTTAACCAAAAACAGAGCTCTTTCATTTTTATCGAAAACAAAACTACTCAACTGTATTAAAAGCTCTTTTTGGGCAAAAGTAGGCTGATGCGGAAAGTTCTTTACCAATTCATTAAAAAGCAGATCGGGAGTTTTTATCATCTATAAAAATTTGAATCACAAAATTAAGGAGAATATTATGTTGAAATTTATTTTTTTCTGCAAATGTTAACAAATAAAAAACACATTAAATTATATAGTATTTATTTGTCCAATAATCAAACGAATCATAGTGATTATAAAAAGATTATTAAAATAGGATTTTTCTTTTTATCTTTGGAATTAGATTTGTTCAAAAATTTCCTTTTTAATCACGAATAATTTCTTTTGTGATTAAAAAAATTTTGTAGATTTGCGAATGTCCAATAAAAATTAAAAATAAAGTAAAATGACATCGATTTTATTAATTATTGCAGCTATTATTTTTGTAGCCTTAATGGCATTTTTTATAGTAAATAAGTTGCCTGCTAAATTAAAACCACTTATTTCAGTAGCGTTATGGGCGGTTATTATCTTTTTAGGCTATAAGATCTATAGTTCTATAATGGAGCCTATTAACTTTAATAGTGAGAAAAAAGTTCGTTACGCTAAAGTAATTGACAATTTAAAAATTATTAGAGATGCTGAACTTGCTTATGGTGAAGTAAACAGAAGTTTTACTTCTGATAAACAAGGTTTGGTCAGTTTTATTGATACAGCTCAATTTGCAATTACCGAGGTAAAGAACGTAGTTGTAACTGAACAAAGAGGTAGAATTACTGTAGATGTAGAAAAAAGAGTAGTTGATACTATTGGCTTTGAACCGGTAAAAAAATCATTTGAAGGAAGAGATTACAAAAACATGTTTAACGTACCTGGTACTGATAAACAATTTGAACTGAATACCGGAGTGATTGAAAAAGTACAAGGAGTTAAAACTTCTGTTTTTGAAGCAAAAGTGAAAAAATCAGAAGTTCTGACAGGTATGAGTCAACATCTGATCAATCAGGAAGAAGAAGCTCTTGGTGGAATCAATGTTCCAGGCGAATATATTTCAGTTGGTTCTTTAAACGAAGTTAACTCAAACGGTAACTGGCCTCCTTTTTATGACAGTAAAAAAGAAAATTCAGATACAGAATAATTCAGTAGATTTTAAAGATCTTAAGGATACAGATTTATCCATCCAACTTAGTTTGGATGGATTTTCTTTTTGTATATTGAACAAAATTCAGAATGAAATAATTTCGTTATGCCATTATTCTTTTCCTGATAGTTCACCAACTCCAAAAAAGCATTTGCAAAATGTAAAAGAAGTATTTGAAAAAGAAAATTTGCTTAAAAATAAATTTGCAGCTGTAAATATTACCCACATAAATAATCTATCATCTTTTGTCCCAAAAGCGTTATTCAATGAAGAACTTTTAACAGATTATTTAAAGTTCAGCCACAAGGTCTTTACAAACGATTATCTGGTTTATGATCAGATCTCAAACCATGACCTGGTAAATGTATACGTACCTTTTGTAAACATAAATAACTTTTTTATCGATAAATTTGGAAGTTTCAATTACAAGCATTCTTCAACGGTTTTGGTTGAGAATCTCTTAGATACTTATAAATTTAGTGAACGCCCTCACTTATTTGTAATGGTAAATGACAAACATTTTGAAATCGTTGCCATTGCAGATAACAAATTTCAGTTATATAATTCTTTCCAATATCACACCAAAGAAGATTTTATCTATTACCTGCTGTTTACTGCCGAACAATTACAATTCAATCCTGAAGATCTGGAGTTGATCTTTTTGGGAAATACAGGGATAAATGATGAAATTTATAGAATAACCTACAAATACATTAGGAATGTAAGCTTTTTGGAAAATCGAAATGTACATACTCTAAATAAAGATATTTCTGAAGAAGAGCAACGAAAATTCTTTATCCTTCTACATCAAAATTAATGCGAATTGTTTCAGGAACACATAAAAGTAAACGTATTAACGCCCCTAAAAATCTTCCGGTAAGGCCAACTACCGATATGGCCAAAGAGGCTCTGTTCAATATTTTTAATAATTATTACTATTTTGATCAGATCTCTGTACTGGACCTTTTTTCAGGAATTGGAAGCATCAGCCTGGAATTTGCTTCACGAGGAACCACAAACATCACTGCTGTAGATAAACATAGTGGTTGCATTAAGTTTTTGGATAAAACTATAAAGGAGTTAAATTTCGATTTTCAAACCATTAAAAGTGATGTTTTTACATTTCTGGAAAGAGCAGATCAAAAGTTCGATGTGATCTTTGCCGATCCTCCTTACGATTTTCCGGATGAAAAATTTCAAAAGATAGTCGATTTGGTTTTTGATAATGATCTTCTTACAGATATTGGTACGCTTATCGTTGAACACTCCCCACAAACAGATCTGTCGAAGAACAGTACTTTTTATCAAAAAAAGAAATACGGAAGCAGTATTTTTAGCTTTTTTGAGGAAAAATCTGTTGAGTTTTGAATGTTTAGTGTTTAGTGTTGAGTAATGTCAAACACTAGATAATATTTACCTATTAAACGATTCAACAATTAAACTCTTTATTTCTTACTCCTGAATGCTATAATGCTACAATGATTTAATTTTAGTCTTAAATATTTTAAATCATCTTTCCTTGTTTTGACTCGTCCTGATTTTTGTTTACACTCTTTTTGTTAATATTTATTTTAAATTGTCACGCAAAGTTCCACAAAGATTTACGCAAAGGATACACAAAGAAAATTATTTTATCAGTCCTGTCTGAAACGTTCTTATCTCTCCATCTCTCTATCTCCTCTTCTTCTCTTCTCTTCAAATTAGTCAATTTTCAAATTTTCAAATTGATTCATCTTCAAATTGAACCATTTAACCATATCATTTCTTATTTTAGCAAAAAATAAAATTTGAAGCAAAACAGTTCATATAAACTTTCCTTTGTAATATTATTTATTCTATTGGTTTTCACCTTTTTCTTAAACCTGAGTTTGGGTTCTGTTTCTATTCCTTTATCCGAAATATTTGAAAGTTTATTTGGCTCAAATACAACAAATCAATCTTGGAATTATATAGTTGTAAATTTCAGGCTGCCAAAAGCCTTTACCGCAATTTTAGCCGGTACAGGATTGAGTCTAAGCGGCTTATTAATGCAAACCTTATTTCGTAATCCGCTGGCAGGCCCTTTTGTTTTAGGTATCAGTTCAGGAGCCAGCCTTGGTGTAGCAATTTTAATACTTGGAGCCTCTATCTTAGGAGGCAGTTTTATTTTACTGGGCCAGAGTAACCTTGCAATTGCCATAGCTGCAAGTTTGGGCTCATTTCTGGTTTTAACAGCTGTAATGCTGGTTGCCTATAAAGTAAAGAACACTATGGCAATTTTGATCATCGGATTGATGTTTGGCAGCTTTACCGCAGCGATAATCAGTGTTCTGTCGTATTTTAGCAGTGCAGAAAATTTACAACAATATTTATTTTGGAGTTTTGGAAGTTTGGGTAATTTAAGCTGGAATGAATTGCTGGTCTTCTTTTTGATTTTCCTTTTCGGAATTGTTTTGATAGTACCTAATATAAAGTCATTGAACTCACTTTTACTCGGTGAAAATTATGCCAAAAGCTTAGGGCTTAACCTTAACAGGACCAGAAACCTCATATTAATTGCAACGAGTATATTAACAGGGGTTATCACTGCCTTTTCGGGGCCTATTGCTTTTATCGGTTTGGCAGTTCCTCATATTACGAAACTAATCTTTAACACATCAAACCATAAAATATTGATCCCTGCTGTTGCCATGTTTGGTGCAATCTTTATGCTTTTAGCAGATACGATCGCTCAGTTACCAACCAGCGAATTTGTCTTACCAATAAATGCAATAACATCAATGTTTGGTGCCCCTGTAGTTATTTGGTTATTAATACGGAAAAAGAAATTGAGTTTGTAAATTTTTAATCAAGTGGATAAAAAAAATACCATATTACATTCTGATGATCTGACTATTGGTTATCATTCCAAAAAACAAGACCTTGTCTTAGCTAAAGATTTGAATTTGTCTTTGTCTCAAGGAGAATTAGTATGTTTAATGGGTAAAAATGGTATAGGAAAATCTACTTTATTGCGAACTATCACAAAAGTCCAGGAACAATTATCAGGAGAAGTGTTCATTGAGAATGATAGTTTAAACAGCTTAAATTACAATGAGTTAGCAAGAAAAATAAGTTTGGTATTAACGGAAAGAATTCCTTCCAGTAATTTAACCGTTTATGAATTGATCGCATTAGGAAGACAACCTTATACCAATTGGATTGGAACTTTAACCGATAAAGACAAGGAACAAATCAATTTTGCAATCGAACAGCTTGGTATTGAGGATCTTCTATCAAAAAAATGTGATGAACTGAGTGATGGACAATTGCAAAGAGTAATGATCTGCAGAGCCCTGTCTCAAAATACAGATATTATTATCTTGGATGAACCTACAGCTCATTTAGACATCCAACACAAGATTGAAACCTTTAAGATCTTAAAGAATCTGGCACATAATCTGAATAAGTCTATCCTGATTTCCACCCACGAGATCCAGTTAGGACTACAAACTGCCGATAAACTCTGGCTGATGACAAGATCGGGAATTTTGGAAGGAAGTCCGGAAGAAATGATCAAAAAAGATCAGATCAATAAATTATTCGACAGTAAGTTGGTTCATTTTGATAAAAATTCTTTACAGTTCTCTATTTCTGAATAACTTTAATCAACAACTCATCAGATGACTATCTTCATAGCGGTTATTAGTCATCAGATGAGTCTTCTGAAGTTGAAGATTCTTCATCAATACCATTAAATGAAAATGATTTGGCATTAAACACCATGCCAATATATCTGCATAGGGCAGTATATATCTATTAACTTTCCTAAGGAAAAATAAATAGTTTTCTCTGTTATAAAAAATCTTTTTTCTGTTATTTCCCTGGTTGTAAATATGATAAAGATATCCCTTTTCAAAATCATTAATCTATTCTCTTTTAACGTAAACTTAAAAATTTATCATTTTCTTTTTTGTAGTTTTGTTTTTTGACATTGACCTCAATAAAAATAACAGCATGAAAAAACTTTTTCTTCTTTTTATATCGGTACTATTTCTTTCCTGCGGCACAAGCAAAACCACAACCGAAACTAAAGAAACTACCCACTCTGCCGAATCTTCAGTAGCAACAAATTTTGCGAATAGTATTTCGGTAGAAGATCTTAAAACAAATTTATATACACTTTCTTCCGATGAATTTGAAGGAAGGAGATTAGGTGAAAAAGGCCAAAAAGAAGCTGCAAAATTTATTGCTGATTATTATAAAAATATTGGGATCCTTCCACTTCAAGGGTATGAAGATTATATGCAGGAAATCCCTAAGGAATTCTTTAAAGGAGAATCCAATTCTGCAAGTGAAAATGTGGTAGCATTCATCCGCGGAAGCGAAAAAGCAGAAGAAGTACTTGTTATTTCAGCTCATTATGATCATTTAGGCCTTAAAGGGAAAGAAGTCTACAATGGTGCTGATGATGATGGCTCGGGAACAGTTGCTGTAATGGAGATTGCTAAGGCATTCCATAAAGCAAAAGCAGCAGGAAAAGGCCCGAAAAGATCCATTTTATTTTTACATCTTACAGGGGAAGAAGAAGGTTTATTCGGCTCAAAATATTATACATCCCATCCTATTTTCCCATTAAATTATACAGTTGCCAACCTGAATATTGACATGATTGGAAGAATAGATGAAAAACATAAAAAGAAACCAAACTACATCTATCTTATCGGTTCCGATAAACTTAGTAGCGAACTACACAATATTTCGGAAGATGTAAATAAAACATATACTCAATTAAAATTTGATTATACATTTAACGATGATAGGGATCCAAACAGATTCTATTACAGATCGGATCATTATAATTTTGCTAAAAATAATATACCCGTAATTTTTTATTTCAATGGCACTCATGAAGATTATCATCAAATAACAGATACACCAGATAAGATCAATTATGAATTATTGGCAAAAAGAACACAATTGATTTTTTATACTGCCTGGGAAGTTGTGAATCGCGAAAACAAATTGGTGGTTGATAAGAAGTAAAAATGCCCTAAGCTATAGGCTTTAAGCTTTATGCTTTATGCTGTAAAATGTGGATTTGTTAAGTTTTAAGTTTTGAGTGTTTAGTGCTGAGTGTTTTTTTTATGAATATTTTTCTCCTAACTCCTAACTCCTATCTCCTAACTTCTAATCATAAATTTTCAAAACAATTTCATATTTAACCGCAAGGTTCGCAAAGTTTTTCGCAAAGAATACCGTGAAATGATCTAAACGATTAAAATTTGATTTTCAATCTTCTTTCCTGGTTCTTGCCTCTTTATTCTTAATGATATAATGAGTAAATGCTATAATGAATTCTACTTTAAATTAACTTTAGACCTTCAACTTTAGACTTTGGACATTAATTTTCAAATTTTCAAAATCAACTAATATTCAAATAGTTTTTGATTGACTCCTCCTGATTTTTGTTTACACTCCTCACTTTTACTTATTTCTTGTTTTTTCTAGCTGATACCACAGATTGGCGCTGAAATAATCTGCTGTATCTGTGTGAGTAAGTGACGAATTTTGTACTCCTTACTCCTTACTTCTTGATACTTAAATAAATCATAAAATTATCACATTTTCAAATCAACTAATCTTCAAATTGAATTTATCTTTATACTTTTGCTTTTTTACTTACTATTAGCGCATGAATTTCGTAATACTCGACATAGAAACGACAGGAGGAAAATACAATGAGGAAGGTATTACCGAAATTGCTATATACAAATATAATGGTGGCCGGGTTGTGGATTCTTTAATTAGCCTGGTGAATCCCGAAAAGGAAATTCAGCCCTTTGTGGTAAAACTTACCGGAATCAATAATGGGATGCTGCGAAATGCTCCAAAATTCTATGAAATAGCAAAAAGAATAGTTGAAATCACAAAAGATACTGTTTTGGTAGCGCATAATGCCAATTTTGATTACAGGATACTACGATCAGAATTTAGACGTCTGGGTTTTGAGTTCGAACTTCCTACTCTCTGTACGGTTGAATTAAGTAAAAAATTAATTCCTGATCTTCCCTCCTACAGTTTAGGGAAATTATGCAGAACCGTCGGTATACCTGTCAGCGACCGCCACAGGGCACAGGGTGATGCGCTGGCTACTGTAAAACTTTTCGAACTTTTATTACAAAAAGACAGTAATAAGGAAATCTTGAAAAGTTCAATAAAAACCGGTAATAAAAGAGATATTTCCGAAAGAATGCTCAAAATACTCGATGAACTGCCAAGTAGTACCGGAGTTTTTTATTTCCATCGTTATGATGGAGAGATCACCTATATTGGAAAAGGAAAAAATATTAAAAAAAGTGTAAATAAACTATTTTTACGTACTTCAAAACAAGCTCGGAGGATGCACAAAGAAATGGTTTCTGTAACTTATGAAGAAACCGGAAGTGATCTTGTAATGCAAATTAAATTCATGGAAGAGGTATCAATTAATAAACCAAAACACAATAGAAGAATAAATCATAATGAACTGAATTTTGGATTTAGCAACTCCAATATGATACTTGTCGATAAAGGAAGAGAAGTTTCCGAAAAATCTGTCCTTCTAATCGAAAATAACGAATTTAAAGGTTATGGATTTGCTGACCTGAGTTACCAGATCAATAATATCGAGGTGTTACGCTCGTTGATCACTACTAACGATTATTCTAATAAATTCAACAATATTATTAACACCTACCTGCAAAAAGAAAAGGTTGAAAAAATAATACGTTTCTAGATTTCTCTTAACTCTTTCAGGTCAAAAGACTCTGAAAGGTTACGTTGACCTTCAGGAGTTGAAAACCCTGAAGAGTCAGAAATGCTGATTATTATTTGCCGTTTTAAAGTTTAATTTATACAACAAAAGACCCCAACTCTTTCAGGTCAAAAGACTCTGAAAGGTTACGTTGACCTTCAGGAGTTGAAAACCCTGAAGAGTCAGGAATGCTGATTATTATTTGCCGTTTTAAAGTTTAATTTATACAACAAAAGACTCCAACCCTTTCAGGTCTTTCAGACTTTGAGAGGTTTTTATTGAACTTTCGTATATCTTAAAATATTTATTAGTTTCATTCATACATATTTATAAAATATTTTAGATATTTAACCATAATTTAAGGTTAAATAAAATTTTTAGAATTGCTATGAAACATATTCTTTCCGTTGTATTTTTTCTTTCAGTATTTAATATTTTCTCACAATATAAATATCCTTACACTTTTGGTCGTGTTACGAATGAAGAATTAAACATGTTGAAATATGAAAAAGATACTACCGCAAATGCTGTAGTTTTATATGAACATGGTAATACAAAGGTTGTTGAAGGTTCGCATGGATACTTTCTAAGAACAACAATCTATAGAAAAATAAAGATCTTAAACAAAGAAGGTGAAGAGCATGCAACCGTTAAAATTTACACATATAATGATAAGAATTCTAGTGAGAAAGTAAAGAGAATTAAAGCTGCTACAAATAATTTAAAGGAACCCAGAACTTATTTAATTGATAATAACATTTACACTAAAACCATTAATGAAAGATGGAAAGAAGTAACATTTACTTTTCCAAATGTAAAAACCGGAAGTGTCTTAGAATATCAATATGATCTTGAATCAAAATTTTTCTTCAATTTTAAAGGATGGAAATTTCAATCTGATATTCCTAAAATATATAGTGAGTTCCATGCTTCAATTCCCGGTTACTGGCAATACAACAGGCGGCTTAAAGGTTTTCATAAATTAACAAAAAATGAAGCGCAAATTAAAACTAATTGCTTTGAAATAGGCAGAAGTTCAGCAAGTTGTGAAGAAGTAACCTATGCCATGAAAGATATTCCTGCTTTGATCGAAGAAGAAGATTATTCAACAACAAGAGATAATTATATTTCTGAAATAAAATTTGAACTTTCAAAAATTTCTTATCCTGATGGTAGAATAAAAGAATATACAACTACATGGGAAGAAACTGATAAAAGATTAAAAGCAGACGAGAGTATTGGAAGACAATTAAATAATAAATCGTTTTTTGAGAAAAATTTACCTTCTGAAATATTTAAAGAAGAAAACAACATTTCAAAAGCGAAAGAAATCTATGCTTATATTCAAAATCACTATTCATTAAACAGTGATAAGAAGTACATTTTTAAAGATGTTGATGTAAGAAAAGCTTATAAAGAAAATTTCGGAAATGTATCAGAGATAAACATTGCATTGATAAATGCGCTACAAATAGCAGGCATAGAGTCCAATATCATGCTGGTTTCAACCAGAAATAATGGATTCCCAACAAAAAAACATCCTGTAATGACCGACTTCAACTATGTTGTGGCATATGCATACATAAACAATACTAATTACATTCTTGACGCATCTGATAAAAATTTACCTTTCAGTATCCTACCCTACAAAGCTCTAAATGGTTATGGAAGAGTATTAGACTTTGACAATGGTAGTTTTTGGCTTGATATTGTACCAAAGATAAATACGTATAACAGGGTATTAACAAACTTAAAATTATCTGATGATGGAAATTTATCCGGAACACTTTCTGAAGTAAATAGTGGCTATTTTGCAAAGTTCAGAAGAGATAAGATCAAAATAAATACTCAGGATGATTATCTCATTTCGCGGGAAGAAAAAATGGAAAATATTGAGATTAACTCTTATACAAATGCAGAATTAGAGAACTTGGATAAGCCGTTAAAGGAAAAATTTGAAGTCACCATAGAAGCTGTAGAGAACACAGGCAACACGCTCTATATCAATCCATTTATAGGAAAATTCAACAAAAACCCTTTTAATCTTGATCAACGCTCCTACCCTGTTGATTTCGGTTTTAAATTTAATGAAACTTACATCGGTAAAATAGAAATACCAGCTACGTTTAAAATAAAATCGATTCCTAAACCAGTTAATATCAAACTAAATGATAATAGTGCCTCCTTTATTGCAAAATGCACTAAAGATGAAAATATTATTACAATATTCACAAAGATATTATTAAAAAAACCTATTTTCAATCCCGAAGAATACCAAGATTTAAAAGAGTTTTTTAATCAAATAATAAATACTCAAAAAACATTGATAATATTAGAAAAAGCAGAAGAAAATTAACTAAGGTTTAATATATATTTAAAAAAAAGTAGTGTGAAAATACTTTTTTTTAAAAATAGTTTTTAATTTTAGGGAAAACTATAATTGATTGACAGACAACAATAAAAATAAAAACTGGCAGAACCGTTTACACGAAATAATTTACGAAGCCGACACAAAATCCGGTAAATTATTTGATATTGTTCTTTTGTGGCTGATCCTGGCAAGTATCGTTCTTGTAATGCTGGAAAGTATAGAAGAATACGATGCAAAATACCATACTTTCTTCAACGTAGCTGAATGGGTCATCACCATCTTATTTACCATTGAATATATCGCAAGAATAATAAGTGTAAAAGATCCTAAGCATTATATTTTTAGTTTCTATGGTATTGTAGACCTGCTTTCAACAATTCCAAAATATTTATCATTAATCCTTGGCGGAACACATGCATTGGTTGCATTAAGGGCATTACGCCTGTTAAGAGTATTTAGAATATTAAAACTTGTACAATTTATTGGCGAAGCCGATAAACTAAGAAAAGCATTAAGAGCAAGCAGGTTTAAAATTTTGGTTTTCATATCTTTTGTGATAGTTGTTTGTGTTATCATTGGTACGATAATGTATCTGGTTGAAGGTGATGAAAGCGGATTTACAAGTATTCCACGAAGTGTATATTGGTCAATTGTTACATTGACAACTGTAGGATATGGTGATATAGCTCCGCAAAGCGGATTCGGACAGTTTTTAGCAAGTATCGTTATGATCCTGGGTTATGGTATCATAGCTATCCCTACAGGTATCGTTACTGCCGAATTTTCAAAACAATCTTCACAAAAAGTTCATATCAATACTTCAGCATGCCCGCATTGTTCTGCCGAAAGGCATCGTGATGATGCAGATTTCTGTTATAATTGCGGTAATAAGTTATAGATCTATTTTCATAAGTTTTCAATAATCAAATTTTTGTAAAAATTATTTTTTACTAAAGATTTCTATAATATTAATATTTTATATCTGTTTCATGTTATCTTATACCTTTGATTGTTAATGATTAAAAAAAAATATTGTATCTTTAACAACCTTTTTAAAAAATTTATTAATCAAACTTTAATTCTTATGAAAAAATTACATTTATTTTCATTACTGACTGCTCTATTAATAGCCGGTTCAGTATTTTCACAAAACAAACCTAACATTTTAGTGATCTGGGGGGATGACATAGGTACCTGGAACATTAGCCACAATAATCGTGGAATGATGGGTTACCAAACTCCCAACATTGACCGCATTGCTAAAGAAGGCGTTGGCTTTACTGATTATTATGCACAACAGAGTTGTACTGCCGGTCGTGCGGCTTTCTTAGGTGGTAACGTTCCTGTGCGTACAGGTATGACTAAAGTTGGTCTACCAGGTGCGAAGGAAGGTTGGCAACTTACAGATATTACAATCGCAACTGTAATGAAAGGCGAGGGATATGCAACCGGCCAGTTTGGTAAGAATCACCAGGGAGACCGAGATGAGCATTTACCAACCATGAACGGATGGGACGAATTCTTAGGTAGTTTGTACCACTTGAATGCAGAGGAAGAGCCAGAAAATCGGGATTATCCTCGTGATATGGTTCTACCAAACGGAAAGACATTTTTTGAAAATTACGGCCCACGTGGTGTAATCAAGTCGAAAGCTGATGGTAAAGGTGGTCAATCTATTGAAGACCTAGGTCCTCTCACCAAGAAGAGGATGGAAACCATAGATGATGAGACAGTTAAGGCTGCTAAGGATTTTATCCGTCGTCAGAATAGTGACGGGAACCCATTCTTCTGTTGGTGGAACGCAACACGTATGCACTTCCGTACTCATGTAAAAGATGAACACATCGGTATATCCGGTCAGGATGTGTATAGCGATGGTATGGTAGAACATGATATGCATGTAGGAGAATTGTTGACTTTGCTTGACGAACTTGGCATTGCAGACAATACCATTGTTTTCTATTCAACTGATAACGGGCCTCACTATAACACTTGGCCAGATGGCGCTACTACCCCTTTCCGCTCAGAGAAAAACTCAAACTGGGAAGGTGCATACCGAGTTCCAGCATTCATCAAATGGACTGGACATTTTCCTGCGAACGTTACTTTGAACGGAATTGTTTCACATGAAGATTGGTTGCCTACATTTGCTGCAGTAGCAGGAAACACTAAAATCAAATCACAATTGCTTGATGGTGTCTCAGTAAACGGTCGAAAATACAGAAACTATATTGATGGGTATAATTTACTAGACTACCTGAAAGGAACCGTGAAGAAATCTCCTCGTAATGAATTTTGGTATGTAAATGATGATGGGCAGGTAGTAGCTGCTCGCTATGCCGGCTGGAAAGCTGTATTCCTCGAAAACCGTGCGCGAGCCTTTGATGTATGGCGTGAACCATTTACTGAATTACGTATTCCGCTTCTGTTCAACTTACGTCGTGATCCATTCGAAAAAGCGCAACACAACTCGAATACCTATAATGACTGGTTCCTCGATAGAGCTTTCGTATTAGTACCAATCCAACAATTGGCCGGGCAATTCCTGAAAACTATGGTTGATTACCCACCGAGCCAGACGCCTGGTGCCTTTAATCTTAGTAAAATTGAAGAGCAATTGAGTAAGGGGTCCGGAAGTCATTAATCACAAAATATGTCTAATAAAAAGCTGTCTTTTGACAGCTTTTTTTATCCTAAAAAACAATTAAGTATGCTTAAATTTTCAAAGATCATTGTATTTCTGTTAATTTCTTCCGTTCTGTTAAGCGGCTGGAAAACAGAAACAATAAAAAAAGACCCTTTACCATCATGGAATGATACTTCGGCAAAAAAAGAGATCATTGCCTATGTAAATACTGTAACCAATAAAAATAATTCCGGTTTTATCCCTGTAAATGATAGAATAGCTACATTTGACAATGATGGAACTCTATGGAGTGAACAACCTGCATATTTTCAGTTGTTCTTTGCTATTGACAGGATTAAAGCCATGGCACCCCAACACCCAGAATGGAAGAATGAGCAACCTTTTAAAGCTGTACTGGAAAACGATATGGAAGCCCTTAAAAAATCAGGAATGGAAGGCCTGTTAAAATTGGTAATGGCCTCACATGTTGGTGTAACAACCGCTGAATTTGAAAATATTGTAAAAAACTGGGTAAAAACAGCCAAACATCCTACAAAAAAAGTTACCTATGATAAATTGGTCTTCCAGCCTATGCTGGAGCTTTTAAATTATTTGAGAGCCAATAATTTTAAAACCTATATTGTTTCGGGTGGCGGAATCGACTTTATGAGAGCAATTGTAACAGAAGTTTATGGTATTCCTGCCGAACAGATCATAGGAAGCAGGGTGAAAACCGAATGGGATTATAACAATGGCAACCCTGTTATAAAACGTTTGCCTGAATTGGATTTTAATGACGATAAGGAAGGAAAACCAATTAATATTCATAATATTATCGGCAAAAAACCGGTTTTTGCAGCAGGTAATTCTGATGGTGACCTACAGATGCTTCAGTGGACAGCTTCAAATAAATTTAAAAACTTTATGCTATATGTTCATCATACAGATGCTGTTCGTGAATGGGCTTATGACAGGGATTCACATATAGGAAAATTTGATAAAGGTTTGGATCAGGCATTAAAAGACAATTGGACAATTGTAGATATGAAAAATGACTGGAAAGTGATCTATCCTATTGAACCAAAATAAGTTTTGTTAAAAAAAACGTAAATTTAATGATCAAAAATTTCCTTAACCAAATTAACTTAAACCTTTGTTAATTTTGGTAACCTTAAAATCAAATTAATCAAAACTAACAACTAACCAAACCTTAATAAAATGAAAACAAGCAAATTATTGTTGGCTATTTTAATTCTTGGATTAAGCCAGTTTAAAGTTCTGTCCCAGGAAGAAAAATCAGGATCTGCTGCCCAGGCAAACAATCCTTTGGCAAACATGACTGCACTGAATTTTCATAATTATTATATCCCAAAACTAACCGATGCACCTGATGATGCGTACCTGAACAATGCATGGATTCGTTATGCAAAACCCTTTGCAAGTGGCAGGTTATTGTTTCGTTTATCAATACCAATCAACACTTTGGCAATACCTGATCCAAATTCTTCTTCTGTAAATTCGATCAATGGTTTAGGTGATATTAATGCTTTTTTGTCTTATAATTTTGTCTCTAAACCAACTGCAACTGTTGGTATTGGTCCATTATTGGCTATGCCCACTGCAACTGAGGATGCATTGGGAACCGAAAAATGGCAAGGTGGTTTGGCATTGGTTGCGTTTATTGCAAAATCTCCTACTTTTCAATTTGGAGGTTTAATTACCTGGCAGGCTTCTTTTGCAGGAGATGATGATAGAAAAGATACAAATTTTGGTGCATTACAACCATTTTATATCTGGCAATTAGGTAAAGGAACTTATTTAAGAGGTGCCCCAATCTGGTTCTTTGATTTTAAGAACTCAAGTTATCATATGCCTCTGGCACTGGGTATAGGTAAGGTTGTCAAACTTGATAACACAGTTTTTAACTTATTTGTTGAACCACAATATTCGGTATTACACAAAGGCACACAACCCCAGGTTCAGATTTTCACAGGTATTAACTTACAATTTATGAGTAAATAATATTTATAGAAAACTATCTATCTTTATGAGATAGAGTAAAATTAAAAAAACTAACAATTATCACGTTATGGAAACTTTAAAATCAACTATCAAATCAATCAAAAACATTAAAAGAAGTATTAAAAACTGGTGGGTACTACTGCTCTTAGGTATCGTATTTATAGGAATGGGAATTCTGGTTTTTTCAAAACCTATGGAAAGTTATGTCACCCTTGCTGTATTTTTTTCAATTAGTATGGTATTCTCCGGTATATTTCAGTCATGGTTTGCATTCTCCAACAAAGAGGAAGCTGAAGGCTGGGGCTGGCAATTGGCGTTGGGTATTATGGAATTAATTCTTGGACTTATATTAATGTTCAACATGCATATTACAATAGCAATATTACCATTTTATGTAGGATTCTGGCTTTTATTCAGATCTTTTGCACTAATAGGTTTTTCTTTCGAACTGAAATCTTACCAAGTCATGGATTGGGGTTATTACCTGGTTTTTGGTTTAATTTTAACGCTATTTTCATGGTTTATTATTTTAAACCCTTTATTTGGAGGAATGACCATCGTAACATGGACAGGTATCGCTTTAATTATAGCTGGAATAGCCCATATTATGTTGTCATTCAAGATAAAGAAATTACGCGATCTACCTAAAAAAATATCCTCTGATCTGGTTGATAAATATGATTCTGTTATATCAGAAATTCAGAAAGAAATTGCATCTCAGGATACTAACTAAAAAATAATTCTCAATTTTTAGTTTTAAAATAAACTATCAAATATAATTTATACCAATACAGGTATAAATTAAAAATTTCTTAATACCATTTATTTCCGGGGCTCTGCCTCGGAAATATCTTTTTAAAATCTAGAATTAATATTCTGTCAATTGTATTGTTTTATGGCACA
Source organism: Bacteroidota bacterium (assembly GCA_039715085.1). Lineage (GTDB taxonomy): Bacteria > Bacteroidota > Bacteroidia > Flavobacteriales > Flavobacteriaceae > Namhaeicola. The sequence continues at coordinate 16,398 of JBDLIB010000046.1, forward strand.
TGTATGGCAAATATCAATAATTGCTTTCTCATCAATAACCTCACTTAGAGGAGTTGTTTTGTATTCAGAACCAAAGAAGCAAAAAAACAGGATGAGCATAAGAACTAACCTGATTAAACTAATTAATTCTTATACAATTCCCCCACTGAAAAATGCCTCCATAAGTATTAAGCTTAATGAAATTGAATATAAGGTTTCCACAAATAACCAGGGAGCATTCAGTTTAGATCTCGACTACTCTATTGAAAAGGAACCCAATATCAGTGTATTTTATCAGGGTAAAAAATTAATAATCAACCAAGATTATCCTATTTTCCATAAAAATTCACAAGGCAATATTGATGTGATTTCAGATATTGACGATACTCTTATTGTTTCACATACTGCCACTGCGATAAAGCGGATCGGAACTCTCGCAATGGTTTCCCCTCATAAACGGAAAACCATAGAATTTACCGAAAAAATAATTAATTACCTTAAAAAAAACCATGCAGGAGTATTTTATGTATCAAAAAGTGAGAGTAATTTGTTTGGTGTATTATCCTCTTTTATCGAACATAATAAACTTCCCAAAGGTTTTCTATTGCTTACACCATACCTGAATTTCGTCCAGCTGCTGAAAGGAAAAAAAGGAAAAGATTTTAAGATTGAAAATATAAGCTTCATTATTGAAAATTCCGGAGACGAAAAGTTTGTGCTTTTTGGTGATGACACACAAAAAGACATGAAGATTTACACTAAAATTGCAAAATATTATCCAGATAGAATTTCAAAAATTTACATCAGGCAAACCAAAACTAAAATAAATAAAAGAAAGCAAATGTATTGGGAAAATCTGAAAAGTACATTCCCAAAATCTGTATATTTTAATAAAGAAACAGATATAAATGCTGAATTAAAAAGTATAGATAAATTGTTTAAAAAGCAATAATACGTTTTCGATACAGAAAGCTAAAAAACTTATTGAAAATCATTTAAAAAATTAGATTTATGAAACTACTATTTGTTGTAAACCCAATTTCAGGTGGAGTTGATAAAGGACCATTTTTAAAGGATGCAAAAATACTTTGTAAGAAATATGGTATTGATTATGAAATTTTTAAAACCACAGGTAAAAATGACGAAGAAAATTTAAAACTGGTTTTAAATGATGTGAATCCTGACAAAGTAGTTTCTGTTGGTGGTGATGGCACAACATTATTCACCTCTGTTGTCTTAAAAAATACACAATATTCCATGGGGATTATCCCCTTAGGTTCGGCTAATGGCATGGCTGCAGAACTATTTGTAAACTTAAACCCAATTAAAGCGCTAAAGGATATTATTATGTCACAGGTTGTGGCAGGTCTCGACATGGTTGTTGTAAACGATGAATTTTACACCATTCACATTGGTGATGTTGGTGTAAACGCCCAGATCGTTGAAGCCTATGAAAAAGATAAAAACCGTGGTATGGCAACCTATGCAAAATATTTTATCGATGAACTCAACCAACTCCAACCATTCCGTTATACAATTAAAGCTAACGGACAAAATTTTGAAGGTAAAGGACTTATGATTGGAATATGTAATTCAAGGAAATATGGTACTGGCGTTCCGCTCAATATTACCGGTAACCCGATGGATGGGAAATTTGAAATTGTTATAGTTAAAAATATAGACCTTAACTCATTAATCAAGGCCGGATTGTCAAAATTTGACGAAATGTTCCACGATAGTCAAAATGGGATAGTAATCAGTACTGATGAGGCCGAAATCAATTTTCACCAACCAAGATTACTGCAATTGGATGGAGAAGTTATTGGTAAATTTGAAAAACTAAATATAAAAGTTCTGAAAGGAGCTGTCAATTTTATTAGCAATAACAATAATAAATATTTAATTGATAGATAAACAATATGATGATCACATTTGTAAATCATTTATTACTCCTTTTTCGAAGATAGGAAAAGCCTTTAAACATAACCACCATCATATCTAGGAGTTTTTTAAGTTTAAATAAACTTCTTCGTTCATATCAGAAAGTGGTTAAACTCTACTTCCTCAGATTAGCTCTTAACTCTTGCATGATCATCTGCCCCGATTTAAATTTTCCCTGATCCCTGTAAATTAAAGCCAGTAAATATTTATAATCAGTATTTTCAGGCTGAATTTTTAAAGCTTTTTTGATATAACTTTCTGCTAAGCTCAGGTCCTTTTTGTCCTGAAAATAATAAGTTGCCAAATTATACATTGATCGGGTATCTTCAGGGTTGAGTTCAATTGCTGTATTTAAGTCTGCTAAAGCTTTATCGTTATCTTTTAACTCAAAATATAGCAATGCCCTTAAGTAATAAGGCCTGCTTAAAGTTGGATTTAATTTTATCCAGTTTTCCAAAGTTTTCGTTGCCATATCATTATTACCATTCATACTGTATGCTGTGGCTAAATTTGAATAGATCGGAGTTAACAAACTATCTTTTTGTAAAGCCATTTCATAATGTTTAATTGCAGTATTAATATCGTTATTCTGCAAATAATAATCACCTAGTTGCATTCTTCCGGTTGAGAAATCGGCATTGCTGTAAAGCATGGTTTCCAGTTCATTTCTCGAGTTGATCAAGTTTGCTTTGTCGGTTTCATTTAAATTATTTTCATCAAAACCTACAGACAGTTGTGCTGCACCAATTCTAACCAACTTTGTAGTATCATTTAAATGTTTTAAAGCAATACCTATACGATCCTGTAAAGCCACTGACCTGAATTTTACCAGTGCATTGAATCTTACCAATGCAGAAGAATCCTTTAAAGCTGTAAACAAACTTTTATATTGATCATTGGTTGTATAATCTAAATTATCTATCACCGTTGCTCTTGTAAGTGCCGGATAATTGAGGTCATTAATAAAAGCATCTAGTTTACTTCGTTCTTCTTCATTTATATTATCCTGAGAACTTAAGATCATAGCATCAGAAAAATGATCTTGTCTTTTTGTCCCGTACCATTTTTTAATAGCATTTGCAGCCCATTGATCAGTTTTTTCCTTATGGCAACCGGTACAGGCATTTGGGGTATTGTATTTTACACTTTGATCTGGTCGGGGAATTCTAAAACTATGATCCCTTCTAAAATC
>JBDLIB010000047.1:0-19180 GCA_039715085.1 Bacteroidota bacterium
GGACCGTTTCCTTAATCTTAGTGTTAAAACAATGTAATTTAAGGTTTTGATTCCAGGTTATAAATTAACACAAAACTTAAAACTAGTGTTTAATCCATCTTGATAGAGAGTTTCAACAACCGTTATTTCCTTTATTCAAAAGGCAAAGTTTTAAAGAATTAATATATATATAATTTTTTTTAATTCAATTCAAAGATCACATTAATTGTACTACTGATCTTTATTTTTTTAAAGTCAATATCCAATGGAGCAGCATCTGTGGTACTATAAGCTTTCATTTCCATTTGATAATTACCTTTGGCATAATTTCGAATATAATTTTCGGAAGAAATAAAAATTGCCTTGCCTATATTCTGACCAATACTTTGGGTAAGTAATTTGGCTTCGGTTTTGGCTTTTAGCAATGCTTTTTGTTTCATTAAAAACTGCATTTCCTCTTGTTTTGAATATTCCACTTTTTGGATACTTGTATTTGAGATTCCAATTTTTTCAAGACTTACAAAAACATTGGTTAAAGTTTTGGCATTGTCAACCTGCAGGCTAAATGACTTATCCTTTAAAATATCTTTCTTTTTAAGAATATATTTTTTGTAATTGCTGGACATATCATTTACTTTCAAATATTCATCCGTATCAATGCCAATACTTTTTAAAGCGTTATACATTTTACGTTCTAATTGTTCGATGGAAATTTTTCCTTTGGTGTCGCTTTCGCTGATGTTGATATTTATAAAAATTCTATCTGGGGTAACCAAAGTATCTGCCGAAGCTGCTGTTTGATAATAGGGTTTATCGAGATAGTTTTTGGTTTGTGAAAAGGTGAAGGAACTGAAAAGGATAAGACTAAGAAAGAATAATTTTTTCATTTGTTTAAATTATTATAATTATTTGAAAATAATTTAATTGTAAAATTGAGAACAAATGCAAACGCTTCGCTCTCTCATGAAATTAAATTTAAAGTCAAAAATACAATTTTAATTGTTTATTCGTGTAACCGTTTTACAGTACAAATGCATTTAAAAATAAATCACTCAGCTTAGTCAAATTAATTATGTAATTAACACAAACACAGATATATAGCTAAGTTTTATAATACTTTTTAGATATAATATTAACTCTTTCAGGTCTTTCAGACTCTGAAAGGTTTTGACCTTCCGGAGTCTGAAAGACCCGGAAGAGTCAGGTATAATGGAAAAACTGATTTATTAGTGAAACCCTGAGTATTTTTCCGGCTTAGGGATAGAGGCTTTGTTTGAGCTCTTTTTGGTTTTTTATCAAAACCAAAAAAGCGAGTGCCGAAAGCCCGGCGATGTGGGAGGTCTTTAAAAATAATCCTTAGAAAACCTTTTTTGCTCCCACATTGCAAGCCCAAAAAAAATAAAAAACAAAATGCTAAAAACTCATTAGGTTTTCACTAAATTTGCAATCTTAAATTTTTGAAGAAAATGTATAGAAGTCATAACAACGGAGAGTTAAGGTTAGAGAATGTAAACCAAGAGGTTATCTTGTCTGGATGGGTGCAAAAAGTGCGTGACAAAGGATTTATGATTTGGGTGGATTTGCGCGACCGTTACGGGATTACACAATTGATTTTTGACGAAGAGCGTACAGATAAAACCATGATGGAAAAAGCAAAAACTCTGGGAAGAGAATTTGTGATTAAGGTGAAAGGAACTGTTATTGAACGTGAAGCTAAAAATCAGAATATGCAAACGGGTGATGTTGAAATTTTAGTTTCTGAGCTAACTATCTTGAATTCAGCTGAAACACCTCCTTTTACCATTGAGGATGAAACTGACGGAGGAGATGACTTGAGAATGAAATACCGTTATTTGGATATTAGAAGAAACCCGGTTCGTGAGAATTTGATCTTTCGTTCAAGAGTAACCATGGAAGTGAGAAATTACCTTTCAAAAGAAGGTTTTATCGATGTGGAAACTCCGTATCTGATCAAATCTACACCTGAGGGAGCTCGTGATTTTGTGGTGCCTTCACGAATGAATGAGGGCCAGTTTTACGCCTTACCGCAATCACCCCAAACTTTTAAACAGTTGTTGATGGTGGGTGGAATGGATAAATATTTTCAGATTGTAAAATGTTTTAGAGACGAAGATCTTCGTGCCGACCGTCAGCCTGAATTCACGCAAATTGACTGCGAAATGGCATTTGTGGAACAGGAAGATATTTTAAACGCTTTTGAAGGTTTAACGAGTCATCTTTTAAAAGAGATAAAAGGTGTTGAGGTTGGTGTTTTCCCTAGAATGAGTTATGACGAAGCAATGAGAACTTATGGAAATGACAAACCGGATATTCGTTTTGATATGAAATTTGGCGAGTTAAACGATTTGGCTCAAAAGAAAGGTTTCGGTGTTTTTGATTCACAGGAACTGGTGGTAGGTATTGCCGCTCCCGGTTGTGCAAATTACACTCGTAAACAAACCGATAAACTGATCGATTTTGTGAAGCGCCCTCAGGTTGGTGCCAACGGATTGATTTGGGCAAAATACAATGAAGATGGTAGTTTCAAATCATCTGTAGATAAATTCTTTAGCCAGGATGACCTTGCCGCCTGGGCGGAAAGGCTGAATGCTAAAAAAGGAGATTTAATGTTGATCATGGCCGGTGATGCTGATAAAACACGCACACAATTAAGTGTTTTGCGTATGGAGATGGCCGAAAGATTGGACTTAAGAAAAGCCGATGAATTTGCACCGCTTTGGGTTGTTGATTTTCCGCTTTTAGAATGGGATGACGAAACCGAAAGATACCACGCAATGCACCATCCGTTTACTTCACCAAAACCTGAAGATGTGAAAATGCTGGAAACTGATCCGGGTAAAGTAAGAGCTAACGCTTATGATCTGGTGTTGAATGGAAACGAAATTGGAGGAGGTTCTATTAGAATTTTTGACAAAGCAATGCAGTCGAGAATGTTCGATCTTTTAGGATTTACCAAAGAAGAGGCGCAAGAACAATTCGGATTTTTGATGAATGCTTTTGAATATGGAGCGCCACCTCATGGAGGTATCGCATTCGGATTGGACAGATTGGTCGCAATATTAGGAGGTCAGGAAACGATTCGCGATTTTATTGCATTTCCGAAAAACAATTCGGGTAGAGATGTAATGATCGATGCACCATCAAATATTGATGAAGAGCAGTTAAAAGAATTAAATTTGAAATTAGATCTTTAAAATAATTAGACAGTTATAAATAAAATGCACGATACTAAAAAGCTGGTAAAAAAATTCTACAAGTGGAGGTATAAACATATCTCAAACCAACAATTTATCAATATTGCAAGTGCAATAATTGGTTTACTTGCCGGACTTGCAGCTGTTACTTTAAAGAACTTAACACACTTTATTCAGGAGTTACTGGAGGGAAATTTCATTAAAGAATTTCACCAGGCTTTTTATTTTATATTTCCGATAATCGGTTTGTTTTTAGTATTTGTTGTTTTAAAATATATCGTTAAAAAACCTGTTGGCCACGGTATTCCCTCCACACTATATGCTATATCAAAGCTAAAAGGATTAATGCCCAGACATCAAATGTGGGCGTCATTGATCACAGCTCCGTTGACCGTAGGTTTTGGTGGATCTGTCGGGCTTGAAGGGCCTACAGTTGCAACGGGATCAGCTTTAGGGTCTAACTTTGCGAGATTGATGCATTTAAACCAAAAGACCCGTACACTTTTAATTGGAGCAGCAGCAGCCGGGGCAATGTCTTCAATATTTAAAGCCCCTATTGCAGCAATTGTTTTTGCAGTGGAGATCTTCAGTTTGGATCTAACATTAATTTCCATATTCCCGTTGTTATTGGCTTCGATAACAGCAGTTTTGACTTCTTATTTCTTTTTTGGTAACGATGTATTATTTCATTTTCAGTTACAGGATAAATTTGTTTTAAAAGATGTTGTCTTCTTTGTATTGTTAGGAATTACTTCAGCAACAACTTCCATATATTTCAGTAAAATGTATTTTTGGATTAGTGATTTATTTGATCGGTTGAAAAGCCCTATAAATAAGCTGCTCATTGGGGGAATTTTGATTGGAGTAATGGTTTATTTTGTTCCCCCGCTGTTTGGTGAGGGATATGAAGTGATCAATAATTTATTAAAAGATAATTATGAAGGTGTTTTAAAGTATAATTTTTTTAATATTCCTACAGATAATGTTTTACTGATTATATCTTTTTTAATCGGTTTGGTAACTTTAAAAGTAGTAGCAATGTCACTCACTTTTGGAGCCGGAGGAGTTGGTGGAGTATTTGCACCAACTTTGTTTACAGGAAGTATCTCAGGCTATATTTTGGCAACATTGAGCAATTATACAGGATGGATCGATCATCAACTTTCTACAAGTAATTTTGCTTTGGTTGGAATGGCAGGATTGATGGCAGGGGTTTTACAGGCTCCCCTTACAGCTATTTTCTTAATTGCCGAAATTACAGGAGGTTATGAGCTTTTTGTGCCTTTGATGATCGTTTCTGCTATTTCATTTGTGATCACTAAAAAGTATATTCCTCATAATATTTATGCATCTGAGTTGGCTAAACGTGGAGAACTCCTAACACATGATAAAGACCATACAGTATTGTCTTTAATGGATTTTAATAAAATAATTGAACGAAATTTTATTCCTGTTAAACCGGATACTGACCTTGAAGTTATGCTTAAAGAAACCGTTGTTAAGTCCACGCGAAATATTTTCCCGGTCTTAGATGAGGAAACCAATTTCCTGGGAATTGTTTTGCTGGATGATCTCAGGCAGGTGATGTTCAATGAAGAATTGTACAAAACAACCAATGTAAGAAATTACATGATTAAAGCACCTGAAGTTATTTATTATGAAACCGATAATATGAAGATGGTGATGAAAAAATTCCAGGACAGCGGGGCATGGAATTTACCTGTTTTAAAAGATGGAAAATATTATGGATTTATGTCAAAATCTAAATTGCTGACAGCTTACAGAAGAAAGCTGATCCAGGTTACTTCGTAGAATCGTATTTTATTTGTTGTTAATCTTTATTTACATTCGAATAGTTTTTCAGGTATAGTGATTTATGTCTTTAAGAGGCTATAGGAAGTAGTATAATTGAGTGTCGATGACAAATTATGAACAAAATATCTTTGATTATTTAGACAAATGTCTTAACTTTGAAGACAAATGTCTATATTATGATTGGATTAGCAGAGAAAAATGATGTTAAAATAAACAGAGCATTAAATTCATACCTAAGAAAAATTGATAAAAGCGGAAAAGTTAGAGTTTATAGTAAGAATGTTACTTACAAAACATTCTTTACTAACAGATTGTTAATAGTAAAATCAATTCGATCAGGAATTCCTTATACACTTTTTAAGCACATTAAAGATATTACTCCATTTACCGAAAATGATTGGGCAACATTTCTCGACATATCAACTAAATCACTTCAACGATACAAAAAAGATAGTGAATATGTGTTCAAACCAATACACACCGAAAAAATTATTGAACTTGCAGAAGTTACCAACTTAGGTAAAGATATTTTTGACTCTACGGAGCAATTTTATACCTGGTTAAACTCTCCTTCATTAGCTTTAGGTAACCTGAAACCAATAGAATTACTCAGAGACTCATATGGAAAAGAAATGGTTATGAATGAATTAAACAGAATAGACCAAGGAATATTTATCTAATGAAAGTTTTCAGATTATCCAGAAAAAAATATTCAAAAGAATTATCGGGAAGGGGAGCGTCTTATTCCGGAAACAGGTGGAATTCAAAAGGAACTGAAATTATTTACTGTGCGAGCAGCAGAGCATTAGCCATGGCAGAAGTAGCAGTTCATCTAAACTTAGCATTACTTCCAAACGACTACTTAATGCTCGAGATTGATGTTCCAGATTCTATAATTATTGAGAAACTTGATAAGAAAAATATCCCAAAAGACTGGGATTTATTTCCACACATAATACCAACTCAACAAATTGGGGATAATTTTATAAAGAAGAAGAAGTATTGCGTTCTACAAGTCCCTTCTGCGGTTGTAAAAGGCGATATCAATTATCTTATCAATCCTTTTCATCATGATTTTGAACTTATTAAAATAACAAATTCGTACAGCTTCCCATTTAATGACCGATTATTTAAATAAATCGAAGAATCAACTGCTATATTTTATTTTGGAGTTATTTTTCAGAATCCAAAAACTCCACAACCTTATCCGGAAAATCGGTAAAAACACCGTCAACTCCGGCTTTGTAAAATGCATTTTCCAATAAATCTTCAAATGAAGAAAAATCATCTAATTGATCTGCTCTAAAAGTGTATGCGTGTACTTTTAGTCCGGCTTTATGTGCATTTGTTACAAGATCAGAAAAAATGATATCTCCATTATCATCATAACCCGAAATTAGAAGTTTCGCCCATGGTCCAATAGCATTGGCATAAGTAGCATATTCAGGTATCAATTCTTCTTGTCCGGGTATTCCAATTAATTGGGTTAAGAAAAGTTCACTTTTTAGTACGGTTCTTATTCGTTTCAACTCTACAGCATCAAAACATTGTAAAATGCAATTATCTTCTTTTGTTTTATATCCGTACTCCGATAAAATCTTTAAAACGATCTTCGAAATATCTTTTCCGTTTTCCCGATGAAATTCAGGGTTTTTAATTTCGGGATAAATTCCGATGTTTTTACCTGTACTTTTATTTAATCCTTTTATCAATTCAATTTCATCCTGTAAAGAGTGTAATCTAAAATTTGATTTACCTGAAGGGAATCTGTTTGGGTATTCGGCCTCTTTGGTTTCACGGTCAAATCTTTCAGAGACTTTAAGCTTTTTTAAATCCTCAAAAGTAAAATCCATTACATAATACCGACCGTCTTCTCTTTTTCTTTCCGGAAATTTATGTACTACATCTGTAACTTCATCCAAATAAATATCGTGTATAACAATAGGAATATCATCTTTGCTTAAAGCAAGGTCCTGTTCGATAAAATCACAATCCATTGCGTATGCCATAGCTTTGGCCTCCATGGTATGCTCGGGTAAATAACCTGAAGCGCCACGATGTGCAATTACAATTTTTTTACCTGCACTTTTCTGGGCGTTCATATTGGTTTGCGTCGTAAAAGAAAAGATTAAAAACACGATTAATAATGATTTGTCCATACGAAGACGAATTAGAATTATTTTTCTTCAAATAAAGCTTTTAGCTCGGTAGCTTCACTAGGTTTCATTCTTTTTGATAAAACCAGGCTTAGTTGTTTGCGTCGTAAAGCACCGTTATATCTTTCTGTTTCCAGTTCTGTTTCGGGAACAATTGGAGGAACTTTTACCGGAGTTCCGGTTTCATTAACTGCCACAAAAGTGTAAATTCCTTCGTTAACCTTAGTCTTTTCACCGGATTCCCTGTCTTCTATCCAAACGTCCACAAAGATCTCCATGGAGGTCGAAAAAGCCCTGGAGACTTTAGCTTCAAGAATTAACACACTTCCAACCGGTACAGCTTTGGTAAAAGCCACGTGATTTACAGATGCTGTTACCACAATTCGTTTACAATGCCTGCGGGCAGCAATGCTGGAAGCTCTATCCATTCGCGCAAGCAGATCGCCACCAAATAAATTATCTAAAGGGTTGGTTTCGGCAGGTAAAACCAGATCGGTTAAGGTTGTTAAGGTATCTTTTGGAGTTCTGGTTTTCATAGATTTGAAATTTAGGATAGCAAAAATACGAAAAATTGAAAGGATAAAAATCTCTTTTGATTCTTCAAAAAGTAAAAAAGAAAATATAATTAAAATTCAGCTTAGAAAAGAATTAGAATTTCTGAACCAATAACCATGACTCCTTGTTTCTCTCTTCCTTGATTTTGTGTAATACCTGGTAAGATTCATCACGAGTATCATAGCTACCATAAGAAACTACGGTAAGTCCCCATTTATTAACACCCAAAATTCTCGCATCTTCAAATCCCTCAGATTGCAACTGACTTAATTTTCTATCGGCATTTTCAGGAATTCTGAACGCTCCGGCAATTACATGAAAATCTTTCTTTGCTTCAGCAACTTCCATATTTAAGGCAGGTAAAGGTTTACTGATAACAAAAGTGGCGCTTTCGATCTTAGTGTCTAATTCTTTTTGTTGTTTTTGAGCAGCAATGATCGTCTGCTTATTTTGATGATCTTTATAGAATTTTCCACCCAATCCCAAAACAGAAAAACCTAATACAAATATGGCAGCATATTTAAAATAATTAGGTGCTTTTTTACGCTCACTGCTAATCAGAATAGGTGCTTTTTCTTCTAATTTTTGAACCTCTTTTACGTAAACCTCACGTTTTATCTCCCTACCGGAAAAACTACTCAAACCAAAAGAAGAAGTGAGGTAATCGTTTCTGCTTTCAGGGTCAAAGATCAGTTTGTCGTTTAACAAAGTTATGGTTCCAACTTTATCCAGCTCTAATGTTTGCTTGTCTAATTTTGTAAACCAGGCTTCTACTTCGAATTTAATGTAGTTTACAGCGCTTTGATAAGATATATTATCAACAGAAGAAATGTAATTAGCCAATAAACCATCATTTTCTTTTAACCGGCTGTTAAAGGTAATTTGTTTATAAGGCGGATAAAAAGTGTGATTGAAATTATTGATCTTAGCAGATTTATTATTGGTTACAAAACCACCAAAGTTTGGAACGATGACACATTCATATCTATATAATAAATCACTAATATAATTTGCTAATTTCACTCGTTTAAATAATTTACAGGGTTCTTTAAACAAAACTAAAAAAAAACCGGCGTGATTTTCTAAAGTTGTTAAAATTTTATTAACAATTGTTTTGTATATTGAAAATCAATTTTTAAGCATGCAAAAAGAAAATCTTTTCTATTATTTAGCCTTACAAAAAGCAAGCGGTGTTGGCGATATAAACGCTAAAAAGCTCATTGCACATTGCGGAAGCGCAAAAGCAGTGTTTGAAGAGAAGAACCGGAATCTTGAAAAAATATCCGGAATAGGAACTTTTGTTCTTAAAGGTTTGAGAAATAAAAGTTTGTTAATAAATGCCGAACAAGAACTTAATTTTATTGAAGATAACCATATCAAAGCTTTTTCTTTTTTGGATGAGGATTACCCAGATAAATTAAAACATTGTATCGATGGTCCGGTTTTATTATTCCAAAAAGGCAATATCAGCCTTGAAAATCAGAGAATTATCAGCATAGTTGGAACACGGCAAATGACTAATTACGGAAGGTCATTTTTAGATGAATTTATTCCGAAATTAAAAAAATATAATCCTATAATTGTTAGTGGATTGGCTTATGGAGTCGATATTTATACACATCGTTTGGCCGTAAAACATAACCTACAGACCATTGGGATTTTGGCTCATGGCCTGGATGCAGTTTATCCTAAAATGCATATAAAAGATGTTGAGAATATGCAGAGAAATGGAGGGTTGATGAGTGATTTTTGGTCTAAAACAAATCCTGACAGAGAAAATTTTATAAAGCGGAACAGAATTGTAGCCGGACTATCTGAAGCTACCATTGTTGTTGAATCAAAAGCCAAGGGAGGTTCGCTGATTACAGCAGATATTGCAAATTCTTATAACCGTGATGTTTTTGCTCTTCCGGGAAAAATTACCGATAAATATAGCGAAGGTTGTAACCAGTTAATAAAGATCAATAAAGCAGCAATGCTGACTTCGGTAAAAGATCTGGAATATATTTTAAACTGGGAAATAGCTGATGATAAAAAGCCTAAGACCATTCAAAAACAACTGTTTGTTGAACTTATTGAAGAGGAACAACTTGTTTATGATTTCTTATTAAAAGAAGGAAAACAAAGTCTTGATATTATCGCCTTGCATTGTAAATATCCAATACAAAAAGCCGCTACTTTATTGTTTAATTTGGAGATGAAAGGAGTTACAAAACCTTTGCCAGGGAAAATTTTTGAAGCGGTTTGAGTGAGTTGGAGTGAAATAGAGAAGGAGAGATTGAGTGATTATGTGCTTTCTATGTGAGAATGTAAAATTGAGGAAGAGTTGAGAAGAATGTTTGGAAGACCGAAGAAGGAAGTGATAGAGTGACAGAACAATAGAATAAAGGTACTCTTTGCGAACTTTGCGTGAAAAAAATTATGAGTTTTAACAAAAAATGTAAACAAAAATCAGTACGAGTCACTAACCAAAAGCCAATAGCTTAGTGCTCAGTAAAATACATCACAATTGCTTCTTTCATCAAAACTGTCTGTTCGCCGGGTTTTAGGTTTGGCAACTCATCAATAACTTTATAATGCGGCCATCCATCTTCATCAAAAAAATCAAATTCATAAAAGCCAAAAGGCTCCAGCAGGCGGCAGATTGCAATATGAATTATATCCAATTTTTCGTCTTTGGAAAAAGTTCTATGTCCTTGACCTAATTCCTGAATTCCTATCAGGTAGGTGATCGCATCTAAATCCAATAGCTCGCCTCCTCCAAATTTTTTTGAAAGATCGTTTTGAATTTCTTCCCAGCTTTGTTTTGTTACTTCGTCTCTTGACATATTATCTTAAAATTCCAATTAATAAATGATAAATTCCAAACGCAGTTTTTGTTAAAGTTTTAGCCTACTTAATTCAGGATACAGAATTTGGATTATGCAAAAATACCAAATAAAAATCTCAAATTTTGAATCTTAAATCTTAAATTATAATCCTTACTTTTGTACTACTCAAAATAAAAAATATGTACGGAAAAATTAAAGAACAACTACAAAGCGAATTGCAATCTATTAAAGATGCAGGATTGTATAAAAGTGAACGGATCATTACATCCTCTCAGGATGCAGTGATAAAAGTATCAACAGGTGAAGAAGTTATTAATTTTTGTGCGAATAATTACCTGGGTTTATCCAATAATCCGGAAGTAATTCAAGCTGCAAAAGAAACCATGGATAATCATGGTTACGGCATGTCTTCCGTTCGATTTATTTGTGGAACACAGGATATCCACAAACAACTTGAACAAAAGATAGCTGATTTTTATCAAACCGAAGACACTATCCTATACGCTGCAGCTTTTGATGCTAATGGTGGGGTTTTTGAACCCCTGTTAAGCAAAGAAGACGCAATAATTTCCGATTCGTTGAACCACGCTTCTATAATTGATGGTGTAAGGCTTTGTAAGGCTGCAAGGTATCGTTATGAAAATAATGACATGGCAGATCTTGAAAAACAATTGATCGAAGCCAATAAACAAGATCATCGTTTTAAAATTATCGTTACCGATGGTGTTTTTTCCATGGATGGAATTGTAGCACAGTTAGATAAGATATGTGATCTTGCAGATAAATACGATGCAATGGTAATGGTTGATGAATGCCATGCTGCCGGGTTTATCGGTAAAACCGGAAGAGGAACCCTGGAACTGAAAAATGTAATGGGAAGAGTAGATATCGTTACCGGAACTTTAGGTAAAGCCCTTGGTGGTGCAATGGGTGGTTATACTACCGGGAAAAAAGAAATTATCGAAATTTTACGTCAGAGATCTCGTCCTTATTTATTTTCAAACTCTTTAGCACCTTCAATTGTTGGAGCTTCTTTAAAAGTTTTTGATATGATCGATAAAGACACCACTTTACGCGATAAATTAGAAGAAAACACCAATTATTTCCGTAGCAAAATGGAAGCTGCCGGTTTTGATCTTGTTGGTGCTGACGCGGCAATTGTACCGGTAATGCTGTATGATGCTAAGTTATCCCAAGATATGGCAAATGCTTTATTGGATGAAGGGATTTATGTAATCGGATTTTTCTTCCCGGTTGTTCCAAAAGAAAAAGCGAGAATAAGAGTGCAATTAAGTGCTGCACATACCAAGGAACATTTAGATAAAGCTATAAACGCCTTTATCAAAGTTGGAAAAGAGTTAAAAGTTATTTAACCTCCCCTCTTGAGTGGGGAAGTCCGACGATAGGAGGACAGGGGTGTGTAATTTTTTATATTTATAGATTGAAAGATTAAACAATTCAATTATTTAATCTTTCAATCATTCAATCTTTTAATTATGAGAAGAATACGAATAACCAAACATTTCGATTTTGAATCTGCCCATGCCTTATATGGTTATGATGGAAAATGTAAAAATATTCACGGGCACAGTTATCATTTATATGTAACCGTAATTGGCGAACCGATTGAAGACCCCGAAAATCCAAAGAACGGAATGGTGATGGATTTTGGCGATTTGAAACGGATTGTAAAAAAAGAAATTGTAGATGTTTTTGATCATTCCGTGATCTTGAATGAAAAATCACCACATATTGATCTGGCAAAAACAATTGAGGATTATTCTCATAGAGTAGAGCTGGTTTCTTACCAACCAACCAGCGAAAATATGTTGTTTGATTTTGCGGAAAGAATTAAACCTCATTTACCTGAAAAAGTTTCCTTACATTCGTTAAAATTATATGAAACTGCCAATTCGTATGCTGAATGGTTTGCTGATGACCAGAAATAGTAATTACAAAACTGTCATTCCCGTGTAGGCGGGAATCTCATGTATGAATCATAACAAAAAAATATATTTCGCTTCCGATCATCATTTTGGAATTCCCAATCTTGAAGAGAGCAGGGAAAGAGAAAGAAAATTCGTTCGCTGGCTCGACGTAGTAAAACAGGATGCTGAAGCTATTTTTATTCTTGGCGACCTTTTTGATTTCTGGTTCGAATACAAAAAAGTAGTACCAAAAGGATTTGTAAGGGTTCTGGGTAAACTTGCCGAAATTCGCGACAGCGGAATACCTGTTTATTTTTTTATCGGGAACCACGATCTGTGGATGAACGATTATTTTGAAACCGAATTGAATATCCCGATTTTCGATAAACCAAAAGAATTTACTTTTAACAATAAAACTTTTTTAATTGGACACGGCGATGGTTTGGGGCCAGGGGATAAGAGCTACAAACGGATGAAAAAAGTGTTTATAAATCCGTTTTCAAAATGGTTGTATCGCTGGTTGCATCCCGATATCGGAGTTTGGTTAGCGCAATATATGTCAACACAGAATAAGTTGATTTCAGGACAAGAAGACCTCAAATTTTTAGGGGAAGAAAAAGAAATGTTGATTCAGTATATCAAAAGAAAATTAGAAACCAAACATTACGACTTTTTCGTTTTCGGGCACAGGCATTTACCTATGGAAATAAATATCGGAGAGAATAGTAAATATGTCAATACAGGAGACTGGATCCAATATTTTACTTATGCTGTTTTTAATGGTGAAAATTTAGAGTTGAAGACTTATGAAAAGCGACCACCGACTAAAGTCGGCGGAAATTGAGTCAGCAGAAATTGATCAAAAAATAAATATGTATTTTTTTATTTTCTTGCTGCAACTCTGAATAGTCTCTCCATCTCTCGATCACTCCATCTATTCAATAATCTTACAGAGGAGGTAGTATATCTTTTATTTTTGGTTTATAATATATTTCCTTTTAACTTTATCCTTTTAACGTTTAACAATTTATGGAAGCACTTCTCGGACTTGTACTTGGCGCAGTTATTACTTATTTTGTATTGAATTATATAAAAGTTCAAACAGGAAAAGGCAGGACAACCGAGCAATCTGCCATTTTAATGGAGAAGATAAGGAAAGTATGGAAGCTTATAACTGTAGAAGGGGAGTTTGCCGAAATATATCATTACGAAAACGTAAAAGAACATTTTCTGAAAATGGTTTCGAGTAAGAAAAAAGCCATCATATTAATCAATGCCAAAGCTCATATCGGGTTTGATCTTTCAAAAATTAAAATGGAAGCAATCAATGAAAAGAAAACCATCAAACTTACTGAATTCCCCCAACCAGAAGTTTTAAGTGTGGACACCGACTTTAAATACTACGATAAAAAAGACGGACTTTTCAATAAATTCGATTCAACCGACCTTACCGATCTAAATTCAAAGGCTAAAGAGCACGTGATGGATAAAATACCTGATAGCGGCCTTTTAGAGACAGCTAAAAACGAAGCATTAGAAGCTGTGTTGATGATGCAAACTATGGTAGAGACTATAGGCTGGACACTTGATTATCAGGATCTTCTACTATCTAAACAAGATAAATTGAAAATTGAAAATTCAATTACAAAAAAACTTTCTAACTAAATGTAACGCTAGTTACACTCTATACTTTCAGGTAGTTATAATTTTGTCCCCGAAACAAAGAACTAAAAATTATTAGTATTATGATTATTGATATTAGATTTGATGCCGCGGGAAAAATAATTCCATCTTTTCAAGGAAGAGAGATCACTATGGATGAATCACCATATATGATCTATTTAGCAACAACC
Organism: Bacteroidota bacterium; assembly: GCA_039715085.1. Lineage (GTDB taxonomy): Bacteria > Bacteroidota > Bacteroidia > Flavobacteriales > Flavobacteriaceae > Namhaeicola. The sequence goes on from JBDLIB010000047.1 coordinate 14,333, forward strand.
GGAATGTGCTCAGCAGTTTATGTAAGAGCGTTCCTGACACAAAGAGGAATGTCTTTAGAAGATGTATCTCTTGAACAAAAAATGATTTATAATCGTACGACAAATATGATTGAAAATATAGAAGTAAAAGTAGTATTGCCGGATACTTTCCCAACAAAGTACAACAAAGCAATCAAGGCGGTTGTTAACCAATGTCCTGTTAAACAGCATATGGTTACTCCACCTACTGTATCGGTAACTACTAATTTAGATGTTGAGGTAGATGCATAGTGATAGTGCATGATGATGATTAAGTTAAGCAAAAAAAACTCCTTCAATTTGAAGGAGTTTTTTTTTGGACAATTTTTGAGGAATGATCAACTAAGGCTTATTAATTTTTCTCATTATGATCAAAAACCTTTTTCCCACCAACCCAGGTCTCTAATATTTTTGCATCTTTTATCTTAACCGGATCTGTATTGATCAGGTTTTCACTTATAATCACAAAATCTGCTAATTTTCCAGGTTGTAATGTTCCCTTAATATTTTCATCGAAGGAGGCATAAGCAGCATTTTTTGTATAAGCAATTAATGCTTGTTCTACGGTTATTTTTTGTTCTGGCACCCAACCATCAGGATTTTTATCGTCAAGTGTTCTTCGGGTAACAGCGGCATAAATTCCTTCTAACGGAGTAGGAGGGGCAACAAACCAATCACTTCCAAAAGAAGGTTTTGCTCCCGAATCAAATAAAGATTTAAAAGCATAAGTAGTTTTTATTCTTTCGGGCCCGATCAATTTTTCAGCCCATTTTCCGTCATCAATTGCATGGTAAGGTTGCATTGCGGGAATTACTTTAAGTTGTGCAAATTTTCCTATACTGTTTGGTGAAATATGTTGGGCGTGTTCAATTCTGAATCTTCTGTCTTTTGTACCATTTTCTTTTTTAACCTGTTCATAAGTATCTAACAAATAGTCGATTGCCCTGTCGCCAATAGCATGGATCATTACCTGTAATCCTGCCCTGTCGGCATCTGAAATCCATTGGTAAAGATCTTCTTCAGAGTTTACAAATAAACCCTTATCGGATGGTTTATCATCGTATGGCTGATGAAATGCAGCAGTATGTGAACCTAAGGAGCCATCAATAAATCCTTTTAAACTACCAATTTTTAACCAATGATCTCCCTTGCCTTCTTTTTCAATTTTTTCCTTCAGACCTTTCCAGTTTTCCAGTCCAAAAGCATAATAAACGCGGGTGATCAACTGGTTATTTGTCTTAGCTCTTTTAAATGTATCATAATCTCCAATCATCTGATGTATTGAGGTTACGCCTTTTGAGGCAACATGATGCATGGCATCCTGTAGAGCTTTATCGTATTGTTTTGGGTTTGGTTCCGGAATTTTATCCATTATCTGATACATGATATTGTCCTTAAAAATTCCGGTAAGTTCGTTATTAGCATTTCTTACCATAGCTCCACCTTTCACCTTTTTCATTGAATCATCTATGCCGAGTAATTGCATTGCCTTAGAATTAGCGAGTGCCATATGCCCATCCAGACGACTGATAAAAACCGGATGTTCTTTGGTGAATTCATCGATCCAGTCTTTTGTTGGCAGTTCACCTCCCCATAGTTTATGATCCCAGTCTCCACCAAGAATCCAAGTACCCGGCTCTACAGTTTTTGTGTAATCTTTTATCCTTTTGATAAATTCTTCCGGGGTGTTGGCATCTCTGAGTTGTACAGACGATAAATTAAAACCTCCCATCAATAAATGTACATGGCTATCAATAAAACCCGGGGTAACAAATTTTCCGTTAAGGTCTTTGGTTTTGGTGTTTTTTCCTTTAAATTTTAAAACATCTTCGTTGTTCCCAATAGCTAAGATGGTTTCTCCTTTAATTGCAATGGATTCTGCGTAGGGTTGATTCTCGTTACCTGTCCAGATGGTAGCGTTGGTAAAAATAATATCTGCCATTTGTTTATTTTTTTGACCTGAAATATTTATGGTAAGTAATAGTAAAACTACAAGTAATTTTGGAGTTATGTGTAAGTTTGTATAATTCATAGTGATTATTATTTTATCCGATTTAATCAAAATCAGGAAAATTATTTCTTAAAAATAAGTAAACTATTATATTTTATATACTGAAAACCCGTAAATGATAAAAAAGGACAATATTTAGGTAAAATAGGAGGATGAATTAAAAAAAGTAATTTTGATGTTAACCTTTCTAATTTCAAATCATAAATTTGTAAAAAGTATTATTATTTAATAAACAAACTTTTGAATCAGGAAAAAGCATTAGACATATTAAAATCCGGAAAGAATGTCTTTCTTACCGGTTCTGCCGGAACAGGGAAGACCTATGTATTAAATCAATACATTAAATATTTAAAGGAAAGGAGGGTTCCTGTTTCTATTACTGCTTCTACAGGAATTGCTGCAACACATTTAGAAGGAACAACTATTCATGCCTGGTCAGGAATTGGGATAAAAAATGCTTTATCAACCAGAGATCTTCATGCTTTAAAAGAGAAGAAATACCTGAAAAAGAATATAGATAAAAGCAAGGTACTTATCATTGATGAAATTTCTATGTTGCATAAAAAGCAATTAGATATGGTCAATGATGTTTTAAAATATTTTAGAGAAACAGATCAGGCTTTTGGTGATTTTCAGGTAATCCTTTCCGGAGATTTTTTCCAGTTACCTCCAATTGGAAATAATAATGAAAGCAATCGCGAAAAATTTGCTTTTATGTCTCAGTCATGGCTTGATGCAAATTTCACGATCTGCTATCTTACCGAACAGTTTCGTCAAACCGATAATGAACTGAATGATATTCTGAATGAGATCCGGTCGGGAATTATTTCGCAAGACAGTAAAAATATATTAAGTGCCAATAATAATGAAATTGATGCCGAGGAACCCACAAAGCTCTATACACACAATATTGATGTTGACAGGATTAATACGGAACATCTAAAATCTATCAAAGGAAGAAAGAAAACATTTAAAGCCTCAACAAAAGGTAATCCGAAACTTGCCGAAGTTGTTAAGAAATCGATGATGGCTCCCGTGAATCTGGAACTAAAGATCGGAGCTAAAGTAATGTTTGTAAAAAATAACCATGAAAAAGGTTATTTAAACGGTAGTTTAGGAAATGTGATCAGGTATGATAGTGATGGGTTGCCTGTGATCAAATTATTAAATGGTTATGAAATTACAGCAGAGCACGAAGAATGGAAAATTGAGAATGAATTCGGAAAGACTTTGGTTTCGTATCAGCAAATTCCGTTGCGCCTGGCATGGGCGATAACCGTTCATAAAAGTCAGGGAATGACATTAGATTCTGCCGAGATGGATCTTCGTAAAACATTTGAAAAAGGGCAGGGATATGTGGCGTTATCGAGGGTTAAAAGTTTAAGCGGACTCAATCTTTCCGGTTATAACAGTATTGCTTTAGAGGTAGATGCTTTGGCCCTAAAAGCCGATCAAAGGTTTCAGGATTTATCATTGGAAGCGGAAAGAAAGTATTCCGATGAACAATTAAAAAAAGAAGCACTTAATTTTATCAAAAAGTGTAACGGTATTACAAATCTGGATGAGATTGAAGATAATAGAAGAAATCTGAAAAAAGGCAAAAAAACGAAGAAAAAATCGACTTATCTGGTTACAAAACAACTAATTGATAAAGGATTTTCTTTACAGGAAATTGCTAAAGAAAGAGAACTTACAATCGGGACAGTTTCTACACATTTTATAAGGATTTCAGACTTGTATCCTGAAACAGACCTTTCGAGATTTAAACCTAAAAAAGAAATAATACTAAAAGTTAAAAAAGCGAGAAACAAAATTTTAAAAGCAAATTCCGAAGAGAATAAAATAAGTTTAAAACCAATTTTTGACGCTCTTCACGGGGAAGTTAGTTATGGTGATATTAAACTTGCTTTGGTGTTTATTTAGTGAAACTCATTTGTCTCAAAGCAGCACATAATCTATTTTATTGGCTTCTATGCATCTACATGTTCACTTTGCTATCCCGATAGCAATCTGGGACATATCTAATGCACTGCTGACTTTTTCAGCAAGCCCTATGTAACATTAGGGGAAATACATTAAAATATCCTACTTTATTATCTTTTAATATTACGGTGCTCTGCACCTAAATCAATTATACCTATTGAATTTCTACAGATATTATGCAGCTCTGCTGCTTATTTAATGAAAGTTTAGGAAGAACGATTTTACCAGGTGCAGGGCACCGAAACAATTGTAGTAAAGTTATAGCAAGTAGAGATAAGGTGCAGAGCACCGTAATATTAATCAAAAAGAATACCTTGAGGCTCTGTCTTGCCGGCTAATCCCGCTTAGGTTAACACCTTCTAGTTTAGCCATTTTTAATATCAGATTTTCCTCCTGTTTTTTCCACCAGTCTTATTTCTTTGATGATCATCTTTTGCGACAGCGCTTTACACATATCATAAACGGTAAGAGCTGCTGTGCTTGCACCTGTTAAAGCTTCCATTTCCACTCCGGTCTTACCGTCTATCTCCACTTCGCAGGTTATTTCAATACTCTCATTATCAATCACTTCGATATCGACATCTACTCCATTGATAATTAATGGGTGGCACATCGGAATAAGGTCGGAGGTTTTTTTCACAGCCTGAATTCCTGCAATGATCGCGGTTTGAAAAACCGGGCCTTTCTTGGTAGTTAATTCATCTTCATTAAAATGAGAAATGATCTTTTTGCCTAAAAACATTTTGGCTTTGGCAATGGCTTTGCGTTTTGTTATATTTTTATCACCAACATTAACCATTTTTGGTTGGTTCTTATCGCCTATATGTGTGAATTCT
>JBDLIB010000048.1:0-19175 GCA_039715085.1 Bacteroidota bacterium
TTTAAGTTTTGGAAATGATTTCATCGGCAATTAGCAAACATGCTGTAACTAGGAGACGGATCATTAAATTTATAAATACTTCCATTATGATCAACAATTATAAAATCATCCGCCAAATTACCATATTTATAAATCGCCTGTACCCTAACACCTGATCGACAAGCAATAACCTCCTATTTTTCAATATCAGGCATCATCTCGTTTACTTTCCGGAAAAATGATAGAATAATATAATGGATATTATTGCTTTAATCATTGTAGCATTCCATCATTAAATCATTTTATCATTAACTTTTACACCCCAACGATCTTCAAGGCTGCATAAAGTACAAACGTAGCTATCAAAATAACAGCTTCAATCTTTTGAAGCCCTTTCTTTTTGTTAAAGAAAAATAACACAAAAAAAGAAAGAATGAACAAAAAAGGAAGATCGAAGAATAGAAGATTCTTCTCAATTTTAAGTTCTGAAATAGTCGCTCCCATACCAACAGGGATCAGCAGATCGAAAATATTACTACCAATTATATTACCTACCGACAAGCCTCTTGCCTTTTTTCTTACAGCATTAATTGAAAGGGCTAATTCAGGTAAACTGGTGCCCAGACCCAATAAAATAATTCCCACAAATGATTGCCTGATCCCCATATTTTCGGCAAATGCCACAGAGTTGTTTACTACTAATTCTGAGGTGAAAACTATAATAATAAAGCCTAATATAAGAAATATAACATCTTTACTTATTTTTTTTTCTGAGCCCTTTTTTATTTTCTTCCTTATACGCTCCTGATGGAATAGTCTGGAATAATAGATAACATAAACTACAATCATAATAATACCCTCAACCCTGGTAATTTTACCGTCATAGCCTAACAATATAATCATCAAGACAGATCCTAAAAGCATGATCCCATCTTCAAAAAGATGCCTTTTTTTTAAAGTCAGATATCCCAATAAGCCTGCTGTACCCAGAACAACACTAATTTGACTAAAACTACTCCCGATCGCATCTCCAATAATAATACCTGATGTATCAACTCCACTAATAAGTTTTTGTACAGAAGCATTCAAAGCTATGATAATCTCGGGCAGATCAGTACCAATAGACAGTATAGCCAACCCAACAAACACCTGAGAAAAATTGAACTTTTCAGCTATACTCAAAGAGCCTTTGATAACCAGTTCGGTTCCCAGCCATAATCCGGCCAACCCTAAAATTATGAGAATTATTTCTTGCATCTCATTGTGAATTACGAAGCCTATACTCAAAGGTAAAAAACCTTAATTACTTTATCAATAAAATTGTACTACATTTTTTTGTAACTTTATTTGTAGAAATCTGTTTTTAAATTCATTAAGCTACCGAATCGTTTGCAATGAAAGAAACTCCATTATATCCCCATTCACTAAATATTGATGAAATATTAAGCGAATTAGATTGCAACACAAACGGTCTCTCAGAAAGTGATGCACAAGAAAGATTGCAGGTTTATGGCCTAAACGAATTACCCGAAGGAAAAACTGCTTCACTTTTCCTCCTGCTACTTAAACAATTTAAAAGTCTATTAATAATTATTTTGATCATAGCCGCAATTATCTCCTGGGCTATTGGCCATATAATCGATACTTGGGTTATCGTAGCGGTAGTTTTGATCAATGCAGGGATCGGATTTTTGCAGGATTACAGAGCAGAAAAAGCCATCGCTTCCTTAAAAAAGATGATCGTTAAAACTGCAAAAGTGATTCGTAATGGTAAATTAATTGTAATATCATCATCACAACTTGTTCCCGGAGATATTATGGTTTTAGAGGAAGGTGATCGTATTTTGGGAGATGGAAGAATTTTCCATTCGAAAAATTTCAGAACCATTGAAGCTTCACTCACAGGTGAATCAATTCCTGTTTCAAAATCAACAGAAAAACTTCCTAAAGAGATACCTTTTGCAGACCGCAAAAATATGGTATGGAGCGGCACCTTTGTAGCGGGTGGTTATGCAAAAGCAATAGTTACCGGAACAGGTCTAAATACTGCTATCGGTGATATATCGGAAACCCTGGGAAAGATCGAGGAGAAACGCACAAATTTTATGATAAAAACCGATGTTTTGGCTAAACAAATGTCGGTCATTGCATTTGTAAGTACCATACTAATTTTTCTGGTAGGATATTATTACAGGAATTTTCCGGTTGAAGAAATACTACTTATTTCAATAGCTGCTTTGGTTGCTGCTATTCCAGAAGGATTACCGGCTGTTATAACCATTGTACTTGCTATTGGCGCAAATCGCATGGTAAAAAGGAATGCAATTATCAGAGAATTTACAGCAACAGAAACTTTGGGAGCGGTAACAGCAATTTTAACCGATAAAACAGGTACTTTAACACAAAATACATTAACAGTAAAAAAAGTTTTTACCCCCGGTTCTTCAGATTATTCCGTTACAGGAAGTGGCTGGTTTCCTGCCGGGAATTTTGTTAAAAAGGAGGTGATCATTGAACCCGACAAGAATAAATGCTTACAAAAACTACTTGAAATTGCTGCTATTTCGAATAAATCAGAATTCAGGTTTGATGAAAAATCAAAAACATATGAACTGATAGGAGACCCCACCGAGGGTGCTTTATCTGTTTTGGCACGAAAAGGAGGTATCCAAACTGATCAATATAAACAGTTCAGAATAGATGACCTGCCATTTGATTCAGATAAAAAATTTAGAGCAACACTATTAAATACTGAAGATCATAATGAGCTCTTAGTGATCGGTGCACCTGAAAAATTATTAAAAATATCAACATCTGTTTTAACACAACAAGGAGAAAGTAAACTCAAAGAAAACACCAGAACTGAAATAAGTAAAAAAATAACCGGATGGTCAAACCAGGCTCTTCGTGTGATCGCCTTAGCATATAAAAGAGTGAACTCAGATAGAATTGACGAGAATTCAATTGATGACCTGACCTTTGTCGGTTTAACCGGTATGATCGATCCTCCAAGACCCGATTCAAAAGAAGCAGTTAAAAAATGTAAAGACGCCGGGATAAGAGTTGTAATGGTTACAGGCGACCATATAAATACAGCAGTGGCGATTGCAAAAGAAACAGGAATAATTGATGATGAAGCAGATAATAATATTATTTCCTTAACCGAACAACAATTATTACAACTCGATGAAAATGAATTTGATGAGGCTATTAAAAATGTTTCTGTATTTGCACGACTCACTCCCAAAATAAAAATGAAAATCGCCAAAAGACTTCAATCCATGGGGTATCTCATTGCTATGACAGGTGATGGTGTAAACGACGCTCCTGCATTAAAACAGGCTGATGTAGGAATTTCTATGGGAATTATGGGAACAGATGTCGCCAGAGACAGTTCGGATGTTGTACTTGCCGATGACAATTTTGCAACAATCGTAAGTGCTGTAGAAGAAGGCAGAATTGTGTTTACGAATTCGAGACAAACCAGTTTTTTCCTGATAACGACCAATATTGCAGAAAGTGTTACAATCCTTATTTCTATTGCTATGGGATTTCATCTGCCCTTAACTGCAACTCAGATACTCTGGCTCAACCTGGTAACCGATGGTGTTACAGATATGGCTCTGGCCACTGAACCGGGGCATGGAGAAATATTAAAAAAAGATCACTATCTGAAAAATGAGCAAATACTGAATAGAGAAATATTGCCATTTTTAATCATCAATGTATGCTTGATGGCAGGACTTTCGCTGGCAACTTTTTTTCATTATATGGATGAGAATATTGCAAAAGCCCGAACCGGAGTATTTATTATGATGGCTTTTACGCAATTATTCAACGTATTCAACATGAGATCCATTAAACAATCGGTATTTAAAATTGGTTTGTTTTCAAACAAATATATAAATATTGCTATTGTAGTTTCTGTTTTATTATTGATATTAGTAACGGAAGTATCAAAAATTGCTTCCATATTTAATTTTGAATCTCTTAATTTTACAGAATTTATGACCTTATTCCTTCTTTCATCAAGTGTACTTTGGGCCGGGGAATTATATAAAAAATTAAAAAAATACAGGTGAAATAATACAAATGTTGAAAAAATTAAAAAAAATAAATACATTTGAGTAGAAAAATGGGCTTATGCTAACATTCAAAAATTATAATATTGCCGATTGGTTTTCATTTTATCGCATTGCAGCAGCACCGTTATTATTAGTATTGTTATGGCTTGAAGAACGTGAGCTTTTCACCTGGTTTTTGTTGATAAGCTATTGCACCGATATGGTAGATGGCTTTTTAGCCAGAAAATTAAAAATTACTAGTGCAAGGGGTTCCCAATTAGATTCGATGGGTGATCAGATAACTCTAATAATAGGTTTACTTGGCTTGATTGTTTTTGAAAATGATTTTATCAGGAGGAACTTGATCGTAATTCTTATTGCTTTATCCTTATACATTATTCAAATGTTAATTGCTTATAAGAAATATGGTAAAGCTACAGCATTCCATACATATTTAGCAAAACTATCTGCAATAATTCAGGGTGTCTTCATCTTATGGGCACTATTTTTTAGTCCAAATTATGTTTTATTCTATTTATTAATTGTTTTTGGAGTATTTGAAACTATCGAGGAAATTATTCTGATATTCATGTTTGATAACTGGGTATCTGATGTAAAAGGTTATTATTGGGCTATTAAAGATAAAAGGAGGAAAATCGGTTAAAATTTAAATAGCAGTAAGCTCTATAAGCTGTAAGCTTTTTACTTTGGACCTTCGACTTCAAACAACTCTATACTTTTCAGAAATTTTTAATTTTGAGTGATAACCTTCAAATAATTTAATCTTCAAATTGATACATTTTCAAATTGACAAATTTTCAAATCATTTTTAGTGCTGGTTTAAATATTTCCTTTCCATATCCCATAGAAACAATATACTTTATATCATCATCTCCTTTCAAGATTGTAGCTATTTTAAAAATATAAATGACTTACCTTTTTTTGTCTCTTCAGCAAATTCGGCTATAGTCTTAGAGGATAATTCTTCTTTTAATTCTTTTTTAAAAGGAGCAATAATATGATGAATAGCACAAGGGTTTTCATCATCACATTTCGGCAAACCAATAAAGCATTCATCTAACCTACTAAGTCCATCAATACATTCAATGATATCTAATATAGTTTTTTCTTGTTCCTCTTTTTTTAAGTAAAACCCACCATTAGGTCCTTTCGCAGAAGAAATGATCTTCGCCTTACTTAAAGTTTGAAATATTTTTGCAAGAAATGGTCCAGGTATCTCAATTTGTTCGGCAATAACTTTAGATCTTATTTTATTTTTTACATCAGCATTTACTGCCAAATATAAGACAGCCCTGATTGCATATTTACTTTGATTACTTAACATGAGTGCAAATATAAAAAAGATATCCATATCTTTTACATGACAAAAATTAATTATAGATGTAAAGTCTGTAACATATTCTTGTAGGGAGACCTTGATTTTATCAAGATTACCACATCTATAATTCATAATGTAAAGGTAAAAAAGACCCATTCTCCAACTTTTTCTTTTGTGACTATGATTACTTAAATTATTAAGAAAAAATACTCTTTAATCCTTTTTTATTTGTAAATTCGTGAAACTTAACTAGTTTATCTAAATAATTATACGAAAAATGAAAATTTCCAATTGGTTTATCAGGGTTTTTGTTGGGGTTGTTTTAGTAACTTTAGTCATTACTGATGCATTTGCACAACAAACACTTGAAGATGTAAAAACAGCACGCGGTCTAAATGATCAAGATGTGTTGGCAGCAGTTAAAACGTTCATGCCACGTGGTGGCCGTGACGAGTATTTTTCAATTGTAGGAACAGGTAATTCTGGTACTATGATAGTCTATGGTATGCCTTCAATGCGAATTTACAAATACGTAGGTGTATTTTCACCTGAGCCATGGCAAGGTTATGGTTTCGATGATGAAAGTTCGTTGGTATTGAAGAAATCGTCTATTGACAATCGAATCAGCACATACGGTGATATGCGTTTTCCTGCTTTTTCTGAAAAAGAAGGTAATTATGATGGTCATTTTGCCTTTTTCTCTGATGGAGCTAACTCCAGAGTTGCACTGATGGGATTAGATGATTTTGAAACAAAACAGGTATTATCAAATCCTCTTTTCATCAGTACCTATCCAGGTATTGCTGTTACTCAAAATACAGAGTATATTATCCAATCAAGTCAATATCCGGCTCCCTGGAATTCTAAAACGGCTGATGTTGCATCCGAGTTTAATACTAAATTCAAATCAGGTGTTACCTTCTGGAAATTCGTAGAAGGTGAAAATATTCATAAAAGCAGAATGATCAAAGAAAAATCGTTTACACTTGAATTACCACCATATACATTAGATTATTTTGATGCAGGTAAAAAAAGCAGCGATGGCCTTATGGTCGGTTTAGCAGAAAAAGATGGTAAAAATTATGTTTATGTGATCAACTATGACGAACTGGCAAAGTCAACTACAAAAAAAATAAATGACTTTAATGTAATTTCTTTTGATGAAGCTACAAAGAATAATGCAGTTGGGTTTATTGCTCTTCCAGCATCAGCTAAGTCAGTAAAAGTAACATCCGATGGTAATTATTTTATTGTAGCAGCTGACAATACATTAGTTTTTGATTTTGCAAAAGTAAAAGACGCTTTAGGCAAAGGAACTTCTATTGATACTAAAAGTGTTCAAAAAACAAGTATCGCTATTGGAAAAAATGTAATCGATATTGCTTTTGACCAACGCAAAAATACTGCATATGCATCTGCTCATGGAGATAGTAAAATAGTGCGTTTTAACTATGAATCCGGAAAAGTAGAAAAAGAGTTGAAACTGAGTTTTAAGCCAAGTTTCTTGATGACTCCTCAAGGAATGTCGGCATCACCACATTCAAATTACTTAACGGTTGTTGATAAAGAAGGTTTGTATGATAATTATCCAAATGTTGGTCCTGTACGTCCAAGTTTCCAACATTTAATTGATATTTCATCTGATGATATGGCTGATATCTATACCATGAGCTTGCCACAAGCTAATATGTATGGATCTGTTGCAGTATTACGTACTACAATTAAACCTATTATACGTTATCCTTTAGGAACTAATACCCGTACCGGTGAAATTTCAAGATATAAAACAGTAGCCGGACAAGAAAAAATTGAAAGAGAAGGTAACAGAGTACATATATTCGGAACCTTAATTCGTTCTCACATTACTCCTGAGATCGTTAAAGTTAATGAAGGTGACGTAGTTACTTTCCACTTAACAAACTTAGAACGTGCAGAAGATGAAACGCACGGATTTACTGTAGATACTTATGGTATTCACGGTAGTTTTGAGCCCGGTAAAACAGCTTCGGTTACTTTTACTGCAGACAGGCCCGGAGTATTCCCTTACTACTGTACAGAATTCTGTTCGGCTTTACACTTAGAGATGGAAGGAATTTTACTTATAAGACCAAAAGGATATGTGGATGTTGAACAAAAAGATGTGGTACTAACTGAAGAAGAATTGGCTGAATACAAAAAACTTTACGAAGAAAAGTTAGTTGTGATCGATCAAACTCAGGATATTATTAATGGAGTTGTTACTTGGTTGAAAGAAAATAACTTCCAGGATTATCCATATGTTGCAGCCTTAGTAGATGATGCTTTTGACCAATTAGATCAAGCTAAAACATCTAAAGAAAATCATGAACGATATGCTAAAGAAGGAAAATATAAAGATGCGTTCTTATGGGCTGAGCAATACTGGCAATATCAGGTAAAAACAGCTGATGTTGGTCTACGTGCTAAAAAACTCTTAAGTGAAAAAGTTAATGTAGAATAACCTAAGGTTAATTTAAAAATATTAGACAATGAAAAATATATTAAATAAAAAATACAGCTCTGTATTAATATTGGGCTTATTTATTATCACTTTAGGCTTATTATCTATAAGTTGTGGTGATAAAGACAAAAAAGGAGATGAATATGCAGGTGGAACAAATATTTCCGGAAAACCATACGGAAAAGAATCTTTTGGAGATGTAGTAAAACGTAGGGGGCTTAATGCCGAAGACGTGTTATCTGCTGCTAAAACCTATACTCCTGATAATCTGAAAGATGAGTATGTATCATTAAACTCAGGTGGACAGGAAGGTAACTTACCAATGTACACGATACCTTCTATGCGTATGTTAAAATACGTACCTACCAATACACGTCAGCCTTACTCAGGTTTTGGATATAGTGAAGAAACATGGGGTTTACTTGAAGATGGATTTATTGACGGACAGGAAATCCTCTGGGGAGATACGCATCACCCCGGTTTCTCTGAAACTGAAGGAATTTATAACGGAAGATGGGCAGTTATTAATGATAAAGCCAATCCAAGAGTATATATTTATGACCTGAACGACTGGCATGTAAAACAAGTAATCAAAAGCCCTATTTACCGATCTAACCACGGTGGCTGCTTCTTTACACCCGACTCACGTTACTTTATGGAAGCTTCTCAATATCCTGCTCCGCTAGACTGGAAATATCATGAGTTGAGTGAAGCTAATTTTGAGAAATACTGGAGAGGTGGACTTACTTATTGGCGTTTTGACAATGAAGCAGGAAGAGTGGATGAAAAAGCCTCTTTTACTTTTGAATTTCCTCCTTATACACAAGATCTATCAGATGCTGGTAAATTAGACAGTTATGGTTGGGGCTTTACAAATTCATTCTGTACAGAAATGTATTATGGTGGTATTGAAAGTGGCCGTCCTCCATTTGAAGCAGGTTGTTCTTCAAGAGATGTGGATTACTTACATGTAACCAACTGGAAAAAAGCTGAAGAACTATTAAAAAACGGAACAATCAAACCAATGATGGTACGTGGCCATAGAGTAATTAAAATTGCTGATGCTGTTAAGCACAATTTGTTTTTCTTAATTCCTGAGCCAAAATCACCTCATGGTGTTGATGTTGATCCAACCGGCCAATATATTGTAGTAGCCGGTAAATTAGATTCTCATGCCTGGGTTTATAAGTTTGATAAGATAATGGATGCTATCAACAATAAAAGATTTGAAGGAAAAGACAGGTATGGTATCCCTATTATTAAATTAGAAGATGCATTACATGGTAGTGTAGAAGTTGGTTTAGGTCCATTACACAGTCAATATGATAGCAAAAAAGGAGTGATATATACTTCTATCTATGTAGATTCACGTATTACCAAATGGGATTATATCAATCTAAAAGTATTAGGTCATGTACCTTCTCATTATAATGTTGGGCACTTGGTTGCTGCCTCTGGTGACACACAAGATCCTCATGGAAAATATTTGATCTCATTGAATAAATTATCTATTGACAGATTTAATCCTGTAGGGCCTTTACACCCACAGAATCACCAGTTAATTGATATTAGCGGAGATGGAGACCCTAAAGTTATTTATGATATGCCTCTGCCGATGGGTGAACCTCATTACACAGCTTTGATGCGTATTGACCAATATAAATCAAACGCTGTTTATCCTTTGGGTACAAATATTGCAACTAATAAAAAGTCTAAGTATTTTACAGATTTAGGTGCTGAAAAAGTAGATGTGAAAGGTAATGATGTACGTATTTATGGTACCATCAAAGATGGAAAAGTTACTCCTGAAAACATAAATGTTACCCAAGGTCAAACAGTTTATCTACACTTGACTAATCATGGGCAATCCAAGTTAGACCACTATGTTTACCAGGTATCGTCTTATGACAAAATGTATCACTATAGTCCCGGTGAAACAGCTACAATTAAATTTTTAGCAGAAAAATCGGGTATGTATCCATTATTAATGGATTCACAAAATAGTCCTGATAAACGCCAGCTTATAGGCTATTTAGCTGTTAATTTCAATCAAAAAGCTGAAACTGACCGCGTATTAGCTTATACAGACAGGATTAATGCTGATATGAAAATGCAATCATTTAAACCATCAGCTATTGAGTTAGAAAATCTACTGCCGGGTGAGTTAGAATACTTAAATTATGGATGTAGTGCTTGTCATAAATTTGCAGAAGAATTCAATGGCCCCGACTTATTCATGGTTGATATGCGTAGAGATGACAAATGGCTGAAAGAATGGATTATGGATCCTGAATCTAAAATGAAAGATGCCGATATTGAAGCGATGCGTCAACATTATAAATTAGCGATGCCTAATCAAAATGTTTCTGATGAAGATGCGAACAAAATTATTGCTTTCTTAAAAGCCAAAACAGAACAAGTAAAGAAAGAAAAAGCAAGTGAAAGCACAACAGAAACTACAGGCGGTGATTATGGTAATGGTAAAGAAACTTATGACACTAAATGTATGGCTTGTCATGCTACCGGTGTAACGGGTGCTCCTAAGTTAGATGAAAAAGATCGTTGGGCGATCATTGCTTCTCAGGGCATGAACGTCATACAAGACCATGCTGTTAAAGGATTCCAGGGTAAACAAGGTGTAATGCCTCCAAAAGGTGGATTTACTGATTTATCTGACGATGATATTAAAAATGCGATTAAATATATGTTACATCAGGCAGGTGCAACAGCAAAATAACTCAGGTTTATTGGCAAAATGGTATTGATCTCAATACCATTTTGCTTTCTTATATAACAACTTAACCAAAGCTTAAAAATTCTATTCTTTCAAATTTAATTTTAAATTCAATGGACAATCATGCTAAAAAATTTGGACTTCTCTACAAAATCTTTGCTGTAGTTGGGTTGCTGTTAATCATTGCCTTATACTTTATGCCTATATGGTGGGTAGCACTACAAAGCCATCAATATCCAAAATCTATGTACCCTAAAGGAATTCGTATTGAGTTCAAATATGATGGGGTTTATAACGGTTGCGAAGGAGTAAAAGAACGTGAAGAAATAACCACAAATGAAGGAGCCGAATGTTTGGTTGAGATGAATGCGATCAATCATTATATTGGAATGTACCCTATTGTACAAGGTGTAAATACGCGTACCAATATGCACCCTAAAGATGGTGAAAAGATTACATACCCTGAATATTATGTATTTAATACACAAAAAGATGCCAATGGCGAAGATGTTATCGATCCCAAAACAGGAAGTGCTGTTGAAATTAATGTAACCCCCGGTTACTTAAAAACTCTGGATAGTATTCTAAGAAATTCTAAATTCATATTTTTGTTTTTCGTAATACTTCTAATTTATTTTATTGTTACTCCTAAAAAGAAAAATTTAATTTTCGCATTTTTACCGGCACTTTTACCTTTCTATTTCCTCTTTCTATATATGTATTCTATGTATTGGTATGGCCATCACTTAGATTTACACGGAGGTGGGGCTTTTAGTGGGATTAAACCTTTTATGCCAACTATTTTCGGACATGGTAAAGTGGCCCAATTTGAAACAGTTTCATATCCTTATTATGGGTTCTTTGTGGCATTGGCTGTGTTTGTTCTTTTATTGTTTGCAATAATGTTTAAAAGAAAGTCTATTTCATTAAAATCAAATAACTAATGGTTTAATTTTCAAACTGTCTCTTAAAGTAATTTTATAAATAATTTTAATAATTTCATGTAATTTAGTTAAATATTTATTTTTAGAGACAGTTTTTTCTTCTCAAACAAAAAAACAAAATTGTTATTATGAGAATCTACTTCCTTATATTGGTGATGTTAATACAGTGGGGTGCTTTTTCACAAGAAAAAGATACCCAAACATCTGGTTTACTTACTGAAATATCACCTTTTAATTCTGATAAAGATCAAGTTTTTCTCAACACTCTTTTACGAAATTTAAAACCCGGTGATACTTTAAAATTAAAACCTGGGTTTTATACAGGCCCGGCAACAATCAAGGTACCTAATGTAGTAATTGATGGTGGTGGTAAAGCAACCATTTCAGGTATGAGTAACGAATCTGTAATTTACGTAAAAGCAGATAGTGTAAGTATAATAAATTTGCATATAACCAACTCAGGGGATTCACCTGACAGGTTAGATGCAGGTGTTAAGATTGTTGAAGCAAACCATACTGTTGTTAAAAATAACCTGATTGATGAATGTCTGTTTGGAGTTGATATCTTTAAATCAGATGATTGTATTGTGGAGCATAACGAGATCTCATCTATCAAAAGAAAACCATTAGCCCTAAAAGGCGATGCTATTCGTCTTTGGTACTCTACCAATAATAAAATAATATTCAATTATTGGCACCAGGTACGTGACATGGTAGTTTGGTATTCTTCTGAAAATCTTTTTGAAGGGAATAAAGGTGTAGAGAACAGATACAGTATTCATTTCATGTATGCTCATAATAACCGTATTCATAAAAACGAATTTTACAGAAATTCTGTAGGTGTATTTTTAATGTACAGTGAACAGACCATACTTTCTGAAAATTTAATCCAGGGATCGGTTGGTTCAACAGGTATGTGCTTAGGATTAAAGGAAACCTCATCAAATCAAATATTAAACAATCGATTTTTATATTCTGCCTATGGTATTCACTTTGATGTATCGCCTTTCGTACCGGAAAAAATTAATACGGTAGTAGGTAACGAAATAGCATTTTGCAACGTAGGAATGCTTTTTCATTCAGATCTTGAGGGGAATTTAGTTAAAAAAAATTATTTACACGATAATTTAACACAGGTATATACCCGTGGTAAAACAGCAAATAACAATAAGTTTGAAGGCAATTACTGGAGTGATTATCAGGGGTTTGACAAAGATAATGATAATATTGGTGATGTTCCTTACAGGTTATACAGTTACAGCGAACATTTGTGGGCATTTAATAAAAATGTAAAATTCTTCTATGGAGCTCCCATATTAGAAGTTTTAGACTTCCTGGAGAGATTAGCTCCATTTTCTAAACCAAAATTTGTTTTAAAAGATAAGAATCCGATTTATAAATGGGAAAAAAATATAGACCGTAATTATTAAATATCAAACATTATGGGAAAATCAAATTCAGAAATTGACAGAAGACAGTTTCTTAAAAACGGAGCCTTTGCAATAGCAGCTCTGGGCGCTGCTGGGGTTGGCGTAAATTATTTAAAGAAACTGAATAAGGAAAATGCCAAAACATTATTGCGTCCTCCCGGAGCAATTCATGAAGATGAATTTATATATGCATGTATTAAATGCGGACTTTGTGTTCAGATATGCCCAATAGAAGCTGTAAAATTAGCCGGAATAAATGATGGGCTTTCCTACGGAACTCCATATATTGATCCGCTAATGCAGGCTTGCGATTTTTCCTGTGATGCAATGCAATGTGTTGAAACTTGCCCAACCGCTGCTTTAGATTTCATTCCGTTTAAAAAAGCCGGAGAAAATGCATTAACAGACTATCAAAAAGCAAATCCAACTCCCGGCCCAGATTACAATCCGTTTGTGGTTCAATCAAAAGCTATGAAATCGAATACCAAAATGGGACTTGCAGTAATAAACACAACTACTTGCTTAGCTGTAAAAGGAGAAGGTTTTAAGGGGGTTCCGAGAGAATCTGGTTTTAAAGGAGTATATCGTTCTCCAAATCCAAAACGGCAAGAGCGAAAAGCATCTCCTGTAAATGATCATCAATTTAACCGTGAGATATGTGACCTTTGTGTCACCGAATGTCCTATTGGCGACACTGCTATTATTCTGGAAGAAAAACCCGGAACTGACGGTCGTAAACAATGGCAGCCAAAGGTACTGGATGCCTGTACAGGCTGTGGTGTTTGTGTTATGATCTGTCCAACAACACCAAGTAGTATTGTTATAGAAAAATTAGAAATGGTTTAAAATATTTTCTGATGATAAACATAAAAAAACTAACGCCGATACCAGCAAAACGAAGAGAAGAAATGCCTAATTCTAAATTAGGTATAACCTTTAAAGAATGGAAAGCCAGCAATCCAAACAAGAACAAATGGCGAAACATTCGTTGGGGAGTATTACTTTTTATGAATTTTCTATTTTGGGCTTCTTTTGCTTTTGACATAGGAATTTTAGAAGGTTCATTAAGTGGTTCCCGTTTCTTCGGTATATACCTAATGGATCCTTTTAATGCCCTTCAGGAAATGTTTATTGGAAGTAGTACCGGATTCTTTGCGATGTTAACTACCAATTTCTTTATCGGATTTTTCATCATATTAATATTTTACTTTCTGCTTGGTGGCCGTACTTTCTGTTCCTGGCTTTGTCCTTATCATTTTCTAGCAGAAAATACAGAAAAATTGCACAATTATTTTGTAAAAAAGAAAAAAATAAAAGAGCATAATTATAATAAAGGTATTAAGTATATCTTCTGGACAGGATTTCTTTTGTTAGCTGTATTAACAAAAGTATTGGTTTTTGAAACAATCAATCCGGTAGGTATTATTTCCAGGGCAATAATTTATGGTCCGGGCTTAGTATTATTGTGGGTGGTTGCATTATTGCTTTTTGAAATTGTATATTCGAAGCGGTTTTGGTGCAGATATGTTTGCCCAATAGGAGTTTCCTATAGTGTCATTGGTAAATTATCACCAACAGCTATAAAATTTGACTTATCTAAATGTGGACATTGCAGAGATTGCCAGGATGTATGTTTGGTTCCACATGAATTATGGTTTGTAAAACGTGGTGAAGCAACTAAAGAAATTCACTTTGCCGGTGCAGATTGCACCAGGTGTGGATTATGTGTTGATGTTTGCTATGGAGATGCTTTAAAGTATACGATAAGAGGTTTTGATAAAATAACCTAAAATATTGCTTCAATTTCCAAAAGAAGAGAGCAAATGATCAAAATAACTGAAAGAATAAAAACTTTAAAAAATTTATATTGGATAATTCAGAAATCTTAATTTCAATTGACCAGCTTACAAAATCCTTTAAAAAGATTACTGTAATTGAGAATCTAACCCATCGTTTTAAAGCTGGTGAACGAGTTGCTTTAGTAGGCCAAAATGGAGCGGGAAAAACAACACTAATACGTAGTATATTAGGATTGTATAAATATGAAGGCAATATTGAAGTTCTTGGGATGAACCCCCGGACTGATCGTGAGACAATTCTTCAAAATATTGGCTTTGTGCCACAGATCCCACCTCCAATTAAAATGACTGTAGGTGAAATGTTGGATTTTTTCGGAACCTTGACCAATACCGATAAACAAGAATTTATTGATATCAGTGAAAATTTAGGCTTAGATGTACAAAGTAACATCAACAAACCCTTTATGAAATTATCGGGAGGAATGAAACAAAAGCTACTTGTATCCTTTGCTTTGGGAAGAAAACCAAAAATTTTATTAATGGATGAGCCGGCTGCTAACTTAGACCCTACTGCCAGAATCATATTATTTGACTATTTGCATAAATTTGATAAAAATGCTTTGATGATCATCAGTAGTCACAGGATTGATGAAGTTGAAGGGCTGGTAAATCGTTTAATAGAAATGGATATGGGTAAAATAGTGATAAATAAAGAAGTTGAATGAAAATCTTAACCGCAAGGAACGGAAAGGATTTCGCAAGGGACACAAAGAAAAGAATAATCTTTTCCCAAGAAATACAACATTGACTAAAACGAAATATCTAAAATTATCAAACTCTAAACTTGGAATGCTAATTAATTTTAATGTTACACAGATAAAAAATAAAATAAAACGAGTAGTTCATAATTTATGATTATTGCGAACCTTGCGGTTAAAAGAAAAATATTAACAGACAACGAAACTATAAACAATGAAAAATACAGTAATAACAATTGTGCTTTTAAGCATTTTTGTTTCTTGTAAGCAACAAAATGATTTTAAACCTCGTGATATTAACTTTGACCGGGATGTTTGCTATATATGTCTTATGGGATTGACAGACCAACGCTATAATGCCCAATCTATTAATGAATACGGAGAAGTTCATTGGTATGACGATATTGGTTGTTTAGCCGAAGAAATGAGAGATACTTCAACCTGGAATCAATGGAAAGGAGATAAAGTAAGATTTTGGATCGGTGATGCAAGTAAAGGAAATGATCCATCTAACTGGATTGATGCCGAAACCGCTTATTATGATTATGGAAAGCATACACCAATGGGATATGGCTATTCTGCTTATGCCGAAAAACCAGGTGCAGATAGTATTTTCACTTTTGAACAGGTAATTCAGCGTATCAACGAAGGAAAAACGATGCGTGAAAATTTTATTCAGGAAAAGATGTTAATGATGAAAGATGATCCTGAAAAACTAAAAATATTTGAAGAAAAACTAGAGAAAGAACGTAATAAAAAGGAAGATGATTAATCCTTAAGAAATCACATTATTATCAAAAGAAATTAAATAAAAATCATTTTAGATCTGTAACTCAATGAAAAATCTTGAAAGTTTAAAAGAGATCATACACTCAGACATACGCCAAAGCTTACGCTCTCGTTGGTTTTGGGCTTACAGTATTTTATTCGGAGGATTTGTAGCCGTCATGTTCACATCTGGAATTACAGAATCTCAAATCATAGGATTTGTTGGCTTAAGTCGCCTTATGGTTACTTTTATGCAGATCAGTATGGCAATTCTGCCCATATATGTGCTCATTTCAACAGTGCGTTCTGTTGTGGGTGACAGAGAAAATAGTGTAATGGAGTATATTTTATCATTACCAATATCTTTTAGCAGTTATTTTTGGGGAAAACTTATAGGACGTTTTTTTATTATTTATACACCTGTTTTTATCGCATTATTAGGTTCGGTTATTTGGGCTGTATTAACCAATATTGAAGTTCCTTGGGATTTGTTCTTTTTGTATAGTGCTTTGTTGGCTTCTTTGGTATTTTTCTTTCTTGGATTAAGTATGTATATCTCTGCCAGAGCTTCTTCACAAGAAATCGCTGTAAGTACAGCATTTATTATTTGGTTATTTCTTGTTGCATTTATTGATCTGATCTTGATAGGTATTATGCTGCGGATGCGTGGCAATCCCGATCTGATAATCGGTTTGGGAATGCTAAATCCTTTACAGGTATTTAGAACGGGAAGTTTAATTCTGTTCGACCCAAAACTTACGGTTATGGGAACAGCATCATACTATGTATTAGACACTGTAAGCCGAGGTGTTTTTATCACATTTTCAATTCTTTATCCAATAGGATTAGGTTTTCTTTTTGCTTTTTTGGGAAATAGGTATTTTAACAGGAATGATGTGGTTTAATGTGTGAATTATTTTGAAAATTTTAATATTGAATAAAATTGTGGACAATAATTACAAAACAGATGAGAGGTATTGTTAATTTTATAGGATTATTTTTGATAGCTGTGTTATTTTACTCATGTGATATTAAGAATTCATCAGGTGTGACGCAATTATTTCCTAATAAACCCGATACTACTTCGTTACCCGAATTAGCAGTTTTTTTAGAACCGGATCAAATTAAAGCCATTATTAATGAAGAAACCTTACTCTCTAATGGTAAAAAAAGACATAAAGGCATTAAGGCAATTCCTCAAAATGGT
Source organism: Bacteroidota bacterium (assembly GCA_039715085.1). Classification (GTDB taxonomy): domain Bacteria; phylum Bacteroidota; class Bacteroidia; order Flavobacteriales; family Flavobacteriaceae; genus Namhaeicola. The sequence continues at coordinate 17,502 of JBDLIB010000048.1, forward strand.
GATGATTTCAGGCTTGATTCATTAGACGAAGTCTATTGGCCTAAAGTAAGTGTTATTGAAGGTGATTTTCGGGGAGCATCAATCAGGTCGGCAAGATGTACCGATGGTAATTACCGTAAATCTGATTTTAGGGCAGCCGATATCAGGTGGTCCATTTTTGACGGGTCAACTATGGATAGTATTAACTTCCAACAAAGTCGATTGTTTCATGTAAAGGTCAATTATGTCCCTCTTTCAAATTCAAATTTTAGAGGTGCAAATATGTTTGGAATGGAAGGTCATTCTACCACTATGCGTAATTGTGATTTCTCAGGAGCTTTGATGAAAGATTCAGAATTTTTAGAAAGTGATCTAACAGGTTCAATAGGTATTAAAGCTAAACTTTTTAGAGCTGTACTCTTAAAGTCCAAGCTTGACAGCTGTGATTTTTCATATGCTGATTTCACCGGTGCAGGCCTTGAAGAATCATCATTTATCAATTCAAGACTGTGGTATGCTAACTTTCAGGGAGGACATTTACAGGGTACTGACTTAAGAGGAGCCGATCTTAAAGGCTGTAATTTTTTTGGGACTGAATTTGAAAATACTAATTTTAATGGTGCTATAAACATCCCAAAAGAAATTAAAAAATTCATTGATAAAAAGGGAATGGCTACAGGTATATGGCAAGACACTAAGTAGTCGACAGTCTTCAGTCAACAGTTTTCGAACTTTAAATATGATAAAAAATAATTAATTCAGTATAAAACTAAAAACAATCATAAAAATGCAATTATCTTTTTTCTATAGAATAATCATTTTATTTGCTGCTTTTTGGTTGTTTATTTTTGCTTCTAAACCAATTATTAAAAAACAGCAAATTGAATATAAAACCTATATATTAGATACAGTAAAAAGTAAAATAGATTGGAATAGTGTTCATTATGGGCTTATGAAATTTAAAGAAGGGACAATACTTTTAGAAAAAGAATTGCCTGTTAAAGCCAAATTTACTATTGACATGACTAGTATTACCAATACTGATATTGATAATGAATTACTTCAAGGCACACTTCAAAATGTATTGAAATCTATTGAATTTTTTAACACAAAAGTTTATCCTGAATCATATTTTGAATCACATTCAATAGTTAAAATCAGTGAAAATGAATACAAAATTTCAGGTGATTTTATAATTTTTGATATTGGGCTTTGTCATACTTTTGAAGGATCTATAAAAATAAAAAATGACAGCTTATATTTCAATACTAAAACTATTGTCTTAGATCGTACTAATTGGGGAATATTTTATGGTTCGGCTAAAAATCCTAAACCTAAAGAAGAGGAGGAAGGTTTTATAGTAACTGATACAATTTTATTAGATGCCCATATACAAGCTTATTTAAAGCCCGAATAATTTATTTTAGTGAAACTCATTTTTGAGAATTCGTCAACCGACGTATAAATCATTAAGGTAAGTCGAACCTGCCACGCAAACCAATGTCAATTAATTAAGACCTCTGAGAGTCTTTAGACCTCGGAGAGTAGATAAAATATTTCTTTTAACCTGACTCTAGGAGGTGTTTCACACTCTCAGAGGTCTACTATTTTATTGGCCAAAAGCTTAACTTATTACCATTGGCCACGCAAACAAGTACAGCTAATCCTGTTTTTTAAGGGGGATCTGGATTAACC
>JBDLIB010000049.1:0-18811 GCA_039715085.1 Bacteroidota bacterium
GGAAAAACTTCTCCTTTTTTAAACAATTCTTTACCCCGAGGCAATTCAATAAAAGCATCATTATCAACCAGGTTTGCCAGGTCGCCTGATCCATGTCCGGCAATTGGATGTGCTAATAATGTTCCGTTTTTGTTCTCTAATTTCACTTGTAAAAAATAAGTAAGGTCAGATTTAAAAGTGAAATCTTCTGCCAAAACTGCAAAATCTATTATTTCATATTCGATCCCAACCGATTTTTGATACCAGGGATAAAAATAACGCATACAACTCACAAATGTTGAAACGGGATTTCCGGGGAATGCAAAAATGGTTTTAGTATCTTTTTTCCCGAACCAAAAAGGTTTTCCGGGGCGTTGTTTTACTTTGTGGAATAATTTTTCTACACCAAGTTCATCCAATACCTCAGGTAAAAAATCAAACTTACCTTTACTGACTGCTCCGCTAAAGAGTAAAACATTATAGTTATTGAGTATTTCGGCAATTTTTTGTTTCAGTAATGGTTTGTCATCTGAGATATGAATAGTATCTGTATTAATTTTCAACCTTTCCAGGATAGAAACCAAAGTATGAACATTGCTTCTTCTTATTTGAAAATCAGCAGGTTTTTGGTCAACTTCTACCAATTCATCCCCGGTAGAAACCACTATCACTTTTGGTAATTTTGCAACTTTAACTTTGGATTTTCCAACGGTTGCCAAAACTCCGATCTCTGCAGCTGAAATCACGGTATTTTCTTTGATCAAAATATCGTTTTGTTTTCTGTCAAGGCCTTTTTTATGGATATTTTTAAAAGCTTTAAATTCATCAACGGTTACATTTGCTATTCCGTTTTTGATCTCAACCTGTTCGTATGGAATTACCGTATCTGAATTTTTTGGGGCCATTGCTCCTGTCATAACTTCGATGCAATTTTTAGGATCTCTCAAAGTTAGTTGAGGTGAGCCTGCAGCCTGAATTCCTTCAATTTTAAACTCTCTGATTCCTTTATCAAAAGCAGTAAAATTTATTGCAATTCCGTCCATACTGGCACGGTTAAACGGAGGGAAATCCCTGTCGGCAACAATATCTTCTTTTAAAATCCTACCCAAAGAATTTTTAAAGTCAATTTCCTCTGTACCAAAATCTTCGGTTTGGTTTAATATAATCTCTAATGCTTTTTTTGTTGTGATCATTTTGTATATATTTTTATAAACTTTGCGGAAAAATAACCGCAAGGATCGCAAAGGATTACGCAAAGAGCGCTTTGAATTCCCATTTATCCGGGAATAAAAATCTTCAAATTTTCAAATCTGATCATTTTAAAATTGAAATTATCCTCCTATTGTCGACATACTTTCAGAAACTGATTTATTCTTTCGATTTGCTTCGGCAATAAAACCATTTTCGGGTTTGTGATGCACAGTATCAATAAACAGCTGTTTTAACTCGTCATCACTTGCTCCGCTACGGATAAAATCTCTTAAGTTAAAAACGCCATCATCAAACAGGCAGTTTTTAAACATTCCGGTTGCAGTAAGTCTTATACGGTTACAGTCGTTGCAAATGGTTCGTGTAAAAGCGGGAATAATTCCGAAAGAACCTTTATAATTTTCTATCCTAAAATTTCTGGAAGTCGATGATTTTTTATCCTTTAACGGAACAATATTTTGATAACCTTTCTCAATTTCCTTATAGATCTTATCAAAATCCCAAATTTCATCCGTTTTACGCAAGCCTTTTCCGTTAAACGGCATTTCTTCAATAAATCTTACTCCTAAATCTTTATCTTTAGTTAAATCAATAAAGTCTAATATTTCATCGGTGTTAACGTCGGGTTGTACTACGACATTTAATTTTAAAGTAAGTTTACTGGCCAATAATTTTTCGAGTGTTTGCATAGTTTCTGCAAAAACATCCCTTCGGGTTATATGCTTGAATTTATCGGCTTTTAAAGTATCCAGGCTCAAATTAATTGCATTGATTCCAAGATCTTCTAATTTGGAAATATGTTTAGAGATCAAAGCTCCGTTTGTTGTGATATTTATTTGATCGAGCTTGTCATTAAAAGAAAGGGATTCTAAAAAACCAATAAAATCTTTCCTAACAAAAGGTTCTCCGCCTGTAAGCCTTACCTTATTTACACCAAGTTCGCTTAAAACCCGTGTGATACGATACATTTCTTTATAAGTAAGAAGTTCATTACGCTCCACTATATCAATACCTTGTGCAGGCATACAGTACCTGCAACGTAAATTACACCGATCAGTTACAGCCAATCTGAGGTAGGTAATTTGCCTTCCAAATTTATCGGTTAACTTCTTCATTCCAAATCCTTTCAAATAAGTTGGCAAATTTACGAAATTTAAAGAAACATCTTGTTTTACGGAATGTAATAATTATAACTAACACCGGATAGATAAAGTCGACCTGGAATATTCAATAATAAAATGTTTTGCTTTTTCAGAAGATAAGGTGCTTAAAAGTCTATCACCTCAATTTTATTTCGATATAATTTAATTCTTCCATCATTTTCCAGTTGCTTTAATAGTCTGGAAACCACAACTCTGGAGGTATTTAGATCCACAGCAATTTCCTGGTGTGTTGTATATAAAGTGGTGGAACGCATAATTTTTACCTTATCTGTAAGGTATTTGTACAGTCGCTGATCCATCTTCATAAAAGCCAAAGTGTCTATTGCTTCTAACATTTCGGTAATTCGAACATTATAGCTGTCAATTACAAAATCACGCCACGATTTAAATTTGATCATCCATTCTTCCAGTTTTTCTGTAGGAATAAAAATCACTTCAGAATCTTTTTCGGCCAAACCTCTGATCTTACTTCTTGTAAAATTTAGTCCGGTACCAAAAGAAATAGTGCAGGTGTCTCCTCTTTCTAAAAAGTATAATGCAATTTCATCACCATTTTTATCTTCCCTGCTTATTTTTATGGCTCCTGTAAGTAAAAGAGGGATTTTACTAAAACTATCATCAATATCTACCAAAAGATGTCCTTCTTTGATTCTTTTGTATGTGCCAACCTTAGCAATTTCATCAATTAGTTCGTCTTCAAAAACAACAGAATAATATTCGTTTAATTTTTCTCGTATCATATTCTAATTACTGATTTAAATGGTTGACAAGATAGGAATAAATTTAGAGTTTTTTTGTTATATATTCAATAATAATTTGAGTTGCACCAATATTATTTAAAATATATTCTTTACTGGTTTGTCCTCTTTTTTTCCGATACTTTACATCCTGAAAAAGTTTTTGTAAGTGACCATTTAATTCTTTCTGAGAATCAATTACTTTACAGGCATCTAACTCCACTAAATCCACAGCTTCCTGAAATTTTTGATAGTTAGGGCCAATCATCAACGGAACTCCAAAAGTGGCCGGTTCTAAGATATTGTGAATTCCCACACCAAAACCTCCTCCAATATATGCAGCATCTGCATAACTGTAAATCTTTGTTAGGATGCCAATTGTATCAACAATAAAAACCCGGGCGTCGTAATCTCTTTCTTTGTCGGAATATTTAGTTGTTTTTATATGGATGGATTTTTCCAGATTTTCAATTCCCTTTTCATCGATATTATGAGGTGCAATGATAAATTTTTCTTCGCTCGAAGCGGAATCATTTATATATTCTACTAATAATTCTTCGTCTTTTGGCCACGAGCTGCCGGCTACCAAAGTATACTTGTCTTGTTTGAATTTATCGATAAAAGCTAAATGATTGTCTTGTTGGGTAATTTCAAAAACACGGTCAAAACGTGTATCTCCACTTAACGTAACATTGTTGAATCCTGTTTGTTTAAGTAGGATCTCTGAAACTTCATTTTGTACAAAAAAGTGTGAAAAAGCTAGTAATGATTTTCGCATCCATCCACCATAGGGTTTAAAAAACAACTGATCCTTCCTGAAAATTCCCGAAACCAGGATAGTTTCGATTTTTTGCTTTTTTAATTCATTTAAAATATTTGGCCAGAATTCATACTTTACTAAAACAGCTATTTCGGGATGTGCTAGTTTGAGGAATTTTCTTGCATTAGATCTTGTGTCCAAAGGTAAATACGTTATTACATCCGCGAAAGCGTAATCTTTCCTGACTTCATAACCGGATGGAGAAAAAAAGGTTAGTAAAATCTTATAATCGGGGAACTGATCTTTAACCTTTTCAATAATCGGCCGCCCCTGTTCAAATTCGCCCAAAGAAGCGCAATGAAACCAGATTACTTTATCTTTTGCTGTTATTCCGGATTCAATCTTTGAGAAAATATCCTTACGCCCATCCATAAAAAGACGCATTTTTTTATTGAAAAGCGCTACAATTTTCAGTAGAAGAATTCCGATATAAACGGCTATGTTGTATAAAAATGTCATTTACAGTGCAAAAATAGAATTTTTAAATGATATAATGCTTCAATACAATAATGTAGATGTTTGATCTCTGGTACAATCAATTGAATCATTGCAACATTTAATCATTGTATCATTATTTTTGCAGTACCTTTATCCCGTGTCAATTTCTGAAATAAATAAATTAACAAATCTGCCAAACATCGATCTGCTTGCCCGCCAGGTAGTTGAGGGTTTTATTACCGGAATGCATAAGAGTCCGTTTCATGGATTTTCAGTAGAATTTGCCGAACACCGTTTGTATAATAAAGGGGAGAGTACACGTCATATCGATTGGAAATTATTTGCCAAAACCGATAAGATGTTTGTAAAAAGATATGAAGAAGAGACTAATTTACGATGCCAGGTAATTATTGATAATTCGGCATCGATGCATTATCCTGAAAATAAAAACACATCATTTAGCGATTTAAATAAAATAGGTTTTTCGGCAATAGCTGCTGCTGCTTTATCAGAAATATTAAAGCGTCAAAGGGATGCTTTTGGATTGAGTATTTATTCCGATGAGATCGATTATTTTTCTCCCGCTAAGTCGAGTGAACGACACAGAAGAATGTTGTTGGAGCAATTGGAAACCTTGTTACGAAGTAAGTCCAAAAAAACCACTAATACTTATAAGGTTTTACATCAGATTGCAGAAAAGATTCACCGCAGATCCATGATCTTTTTATTTACCGATATGCTACAGGCAGATAGAAAAGAAAACGATCTTTTTGAAGCTTTACGTCACTTAAAATACAACAAACATGAGGTTGTTTTGTTCCATATTTTTGATGGGAAGCATGAGTTAGACTTTAATTTTGACGATAAGCCCAAAAAATTCATAGATATTGAAACCGGAGAAAAAATTAATTTATTTGCCGATGCAGTAAAAGATAATTATAAAAAAGCAGTAAGTAAATATTTCAATGATTTGAAAATGAAATGTATGCAATATAAAATTGATTATGTGTCTGTAGATATTAATTTTGGAGTAGAACAGATTTTGACAGAATACATGATAAGGAGGCAAAGTTTTTTGTAAAAAAACAAAAAATATTTTGCTAAAATAAAAAACGCACTTATATTTGCAACCGCTTAGAGCAACGGTCTGGTAGTTCAGCTGGTTAGAATACCTGCCTGTCACGCAGGGGGTCGCGGGTTCGAGTCCCGTCCAGACCGCTTTTAAAATAGTTGTGTTGTTAGCTAGAGTTGATGAAACTCAGTAAGTTAGCCGATGAAAGTTTCAGTTTACTGAGGCTTTTTTTGTTTCAGGGGACGACTCAGGGGACGAATAAACAATAAATAATTACATATTGCGTGAGTAGCTCAGTTGGTAGAGCTTCAGCCTTCCAAGCTGACTGTCGCCGGTTCGAGCCCGGTCTCCCGCTCACAATAAAGCCACCCGATGAAGTGGCTTTTTTGGTTTATTATGGATGGTCTAAAAAAAAGTTGTAAATTTATTAAGTAATTCACAACTAATAATTTGAGTTGCTTTATTTCTTAACTTAAGCCGTTTATATACTTAAAAATGTTAGATATGAAGTTGATTTATACCTTACTTTTTTTAATTTTTTCTCCAATATTGGGTATTGGTCAACAAATATCTTTAGTAACTGAACTTGACAATTCAATAAATGAAACTTCCGGCATAATTTTCTTAAACAATAAACTCATTACACATAACGATTCGGGAGGAGAACCTGCTCTGTACGAAGTGGATGATTCCGGTAACATTACCCGTACAGTTATAGTAAATAATGCCTCAAATGTTGATTGGGAAGATATTTGTTATGATGACAATTATATTTACATAGCTGATTTTGGAAATAATAAAGGAACAAGACAAGATCTTAAAGTTTATCGTATTCTTATTTCAGATTATTTTGATAACGATGATACGGTCGATGCTGATATTATCAATTTTAGTTATGCAGATCAAACGGATTTTAGTTCCAGAGATTCACATAATTATGATGCTGAGGGGTTGATCTCTTATTATGATAACCTATATATTTTTACTAAAAATAGGGAGAATTATGGGACTACAGATGTTTATACCTTATCAAAAACACCCGGAACCTATCAAATAGAGACAGTTGGTAATCGTATAGATTTGCTAGGATCAGGGCTTGTAACAGGTGCAACATATGATTCCAAAACGAATACTATTCTATTTACAGGGTACGGCTTAGACACTTCCTTGAATATAACTTCTTCTTTTATAATAGGAATAGCTGATATTACTTCTGATAAATTTTCAGAAGGGATCATCCAAAGAACTCAGATTGATCCTCCAACAGGGTATTCTAAACAAATTGAAAGCATAACACGGTCAGACAGGAATCAATATTATCTAACAGCAGAACTAGATGATACCGGAGATACAGCAATTTATTGGCTGAATACTGCTACAACAGACAAATATCGTTTAATGTTTAACAGTAATCCATCAACAGAGATAACCATTGCGTGGGATCAGATTTCCGGTACCGGACAAAAAGTTTATTACGGCACTACCGATCACGGTACAGATTGGTCTGGTTATCCTACTAATGCAACACCATACCGCTCTACAGATTATTTGGATATGAGCAATCAATTTGTAAAACTTACAGGTTTAACACCCGATGCAAAGTATTATTTTGTCATTAAAGATTCAGAAGGAACAAGTGAAAGATTTTGGTTTAGAACAATACCTGATGATAATAATAAAAGATTATCAATAATTTCAGGAGGTGATTCGAGAACTGAAAGAGGATATCGCCAAAATTCAAATAGAATGGTTGCCAAATTAAGACCTCATGCTGTTCTTTTTGGAGGTGATCTTATTGCCAGTCCCGGAAATGAACCTGACACCATGGCTAATTGGCTGGATGACTGGCAATTAACAATAACATCTGATAATCAGATAATTCCGACAGTTCATTCCTATGGAAATCATGAATCTGATAATCCCGATGGAGATCTGCTTACTTTGCACAGGCTGTTCGACACACCGGAAGATAGTTACTATAATGTAAAATTTGGAGGTGATCTGTTTTCCTATTATGTTCTTAATGGAGAATTACTTCCAAATACAAACGAAGATGATAATACAAAAAGAGTTGCTCAAAGAAATTGGTTACAAAATGAATTGGCGACTGATAACAGTATTTGGAAATCTGCAGGATACCACAGACCAATTTCACCTCACAATTCGGGAAAGATTCCATCTAAAGCTTCATTTGATGATTGGGTTAATAATTTTTATAATTACGGAGTAAGAGTTGTTATGGAAAGTGATGCCCATCTGGTAAAATTGACAAAAGAAGTTAAACCTGCTTCTTCTACAGCAATAGGTGACGATCCTGAAAACTGGTTTGAAACAACGGGTATTGATCAAGACAAAGGAATTACTTTTATAGGAGGAGGTTCATGGGGTGTAATACGTGAAGCTGATGTTTCCTATTCTTACACTCTCGCAAAAGATAGTTTTTATGCTTTTAATTTAATTTTTGTAGATCAAAATGCTATAGAAATAAGAACATTAGATACACAAAAACCCAATGAAATAACCGAAAGGACAGCGAGTACAAGATTTGATATAAATTCTGATGTAGATGCTGTAATCTGGAAACCTGAGGGCCTATTATCCGGTGTGATAATAATTGAAAATTCTACGACAAACCTCGGAGTTGATGAATTTAAGAAAGAAAATAGCTTTACAATTTCAAATACTTTTACCGGTTTTAATATTAATGCCAGCAAAGTTGTTAACGAAGTTAAAATATATGACATGTTAGGAAGATTATTACTCCAAAATAATCCAGATAAAAAAAACTTTGACTTGAATGCTGATAATATTAAAGATGGTACGATATTAATTGTAAAAGTAACTTTTGAAAATAATATTCATTTGAGCAAACGAATTATAAAGTACTAAAAGAATCAATAAGTTTATCCGTTTCGTTCTCAAGGAGCTGATTTAAATTTGTATTTACAAGGGTGCAAAACTCAATAAATTAATCAATGAAAATTTTCAGTTATGCTGAAATTTTGTTTTAATAATTATTTAAGTTACAAATGAATGTTACCAAGGTAACCAAAAATTAATTTCAAAGTGTTACACAAGTAGATAAATTAATTTAGTTTTACTTCAACTAAATTGTTAATCTCCCCCTAAAATTTAATGGTAATTGGGTTATTTATATATTAAATATGTAAACAACTGTATGTGAATACCTTAAATATCAAAAGTGTATTTTAGATATTTGATAAGGTTAAATCAAATATTGAAATAACTCAACCTGATGTTTACATCTAATATATAGCATGTACATATCAGGTTGTGGCTTAATATGAACTGTAACTAATTATAAATTAAAATTAATATAAAATGAAAAAAATGCTATTGTTATTATTTCTAAATAGTTTTATGATTAATTCTCAAACTGTTTTAGACTCAACCCTTATAGAGATTCCTTTCATAGGAAAGAATGGAGGGGCTCATTTATTAAATTGGACATTAAATGATGAAAAAAATGAAATTTACTTATACGCTTATAGTCATATAAATGGAAGTCAGATCGTGACCAATGAAGAAGAAATAAAAAATGAGAAAGAGAAATATGGGGGTAAAGGCTATTTTGGAAAAATTATTGCTTCTTCAAAGAGAGATAACTATTATGAGAATTCAATTATACCTATAGTGTATGAAAAAATTTTGGGTGTAAATCAGTTTGAACCTATATCCGAGAAAAAAGAGCTATTCCATAGAATCGAAAGTTTACCAGAAGGTATGAAGGTGTATTTCAAAAAAAAATCAGGTATGGTTGACCTATCTTTACCTTTTGATACAGGGGAAATGTTAAAATATCATTATAAAGACTTAAATATTCCTTTCCCATATGCTCCAAAATATAATAGCGATATTATCAACTTTACTTCTTTTAAAATGAAGGGAGATGGTTTATTGGGGTTAAAAAATATAAGGCCAATACTAACTTCTGAAAGAGGATTTTTCACCTATGATGAAAGTAAAGGTTATATAAGCACAACTGAACAAAAAGATATTATTGATATATCTAAAGATGAGCGACTTAAAGGCTATAAATTTGTGCCTTACACTGATAAGACCATTGGTGATTACAATTATGCCTGGTATATGAAAGAGGATGACCTTTCTAATTACAAAATGATAATTTATAACAAACAAGAAGGAAATCTTTCTGTAAAATCATTTGAATTTGAAGCGCCCAGGAAACATAAAGTTATTAATAAAGCAGTATATGATAAAGATATGAACCTAAAAGGAGTTTTGAATATTTATGGATATCACAGGAAAGGAAAGAAGAAACAAGATATTTACCCTGTCAATAAATTTGATTTGATCTATATGGATACTTCAGGTAATATCAAATTTCAAACGAAGCTGGATTATGGCAGTGAAAAAAAATATAAAAATGTGATAAGCCCGGTATTTGTAATTGAAAAGAATGAAGAAGAATTAGAGCTTATTAACAACAAAATGCTTTCATATTCAGATGTAAAATATGAAATGTTTTCAGTGAACAAGAGTGGAGACATTAATATTAGCTTTTCTGAGAAAAATTCTGAAGTAAAAAATGATGTTTATATTAATTATTATGATTACTTAAGCGATTATGACAAAATAGACAAACTTGGGGATTACTATATCGTGAGGAAAGTTATTTCTGATAATGTAAATGTAACCACTAAAGATTCAAAAGGAAATTTAATAACAGAATCGAAACCAACCGATTCAAAAATTAATTATTCTCTTTTGGATAAAAACTTTAAACCTCTTGATTTTTATTCATTTCCTGCTAATCCTAATGTTATATCGAACTTAGAATTTCAAACTATTGAAAATAAAGATGATGAAATAGTTGTGTTGGCTAAGAAGAAAAAGAATTATTATATGATAAAAATTACCGGTACTTCCAATACTCCAAAAATTGAATTTACTCCTTTTAAGATAGCCTATTCTAAAAAGTCAAGTGCTACACCATATTTTGGAAATTTTGCAACAGATTTCGCTTTAGTAGATAAGGAAAATAGACAATTTTATATATTAAGTCAGTTTTATCATGACCATGAAAAATATAATGCAAAGGTGATAGATAAAATAGGTATCACTAAATTAAAATATTAAACAGATTACAAAAAGCACAAAATAAGCGTAGGTTTTAACTGCGTTTATTTTGTGTTGTATCTAAAAAATTAGAAATATAACTCTTCCTTTAATAATTTCCAGGATCACACTATATTTTGCCCATTAAGTTATTTTAACATAACGTTTCACTTCCACTTTATTTAGTCTACATATCTTTATAACAATGATTTAATGCAGGTGATAAAAGATTTTCTATTTATATTTAAACTTTTACGAATTATAATGGTCTAATTTTTAATACTTATGTTTTATTAAGTTGCAAGAACATTACTGGTGGGATAAATATATTATACTTTGACAAACGAATCGGATTTTATAGAGAGCTTATTAAATAGCAGGCAGAGGGATAAAGCTTTTAAAAAATTGATAGACCTATATCAACAGCAGTTGTATTGGCATATCAGAAAATTGGTAATTACCCATGAAAATGCAGATGATGTTCTGCAAAATACTTTTTTAAGAGTTTACAAAAATCTATCAAATTTTAAGCAGAACAGTTCCTTAAAAACCTGGATGTTTCGAATTGCTTATAATGAATCCATGCGATTCCTGGAACAGGATAAAAAGAAATCTCATTATTCTTTAAATGATCTGGGTAGTTCATATATGGATAATTTAGTTGCAGATGAATTTTTTGAAGGGGATGAGGTTCAGCTAAAACTACACAGAATTCTTTCAAAATTACCCGAAAAACAGAGGCAGGTATTTCAGATGAAGTATTATGATAATTTAAAATTTCGAGAAATATCCGGCATTTTGGGAATTAAGGAAGGGACATTAAAAACGAATTATTACAAAGCAGTAGATCAAATTGAAAAAAAAATACTGAATGTAGAACTTTTAACCAAAACGAAGGTCTAAATATATATGAACTCAAAAGTCAAACATTTACAATCTAATGAACAAAACTCGTTTGATGAGCAATTAAACGAATTGCATTCAGAAGACTTAGGTATAGGGATACCCAAGGATTATTTTGCTAAATCAAAAGAAGATATATTGGCAAAAGTTTCCGGTCAAAAAAAGGAAACCAAGGTCTTATCTTTTTATAGAAAAAGAGTGGTCTGGTTTGCAGCCGCAGGAATTGCTTTGCTTCTAACCTTTAATTTATTCAACCGGAAAGAGTCACCCAACTTTGATAATTTTCCGGCTATAGTTTCGGATACTCTGGATCAAATAAAAGTTTTAGATCTTGCCAATGGAGACTTTCTAAGTGATGAAGATGATATTATGGTAGCTTCCCTTTTTGTTGATGATGCCGAAATTGATGAATACCTGGATAAATATGTTTTAGAGGATATGATGGGTGATTGACATAAAAAAATGAATATTGCTTAAAACTTTTTTATCATTTCGGGGTCTAAAGAATTGAACGTTCAGAATAAAAACAAAAAATATAAATATTAAAAACAAAAAAATGAAATCAATTAGAATAATCGCAGTTTTAGCTTTTGGATTGATCGTTGGAACTTCTACTTTAAATGCTCAGGAAAGCAATAGTAAAGAAACAGAAAACCAATATCAATATCGAAATCAGAATCGATATGAAAATCAGAATCGATATGAAAACCTCACAGAGGAACAAAAGCAAATCATGCAGGAACAACGTGATTTGATCAAAGCTAACAGGGAAAAATTTAAGGAAGTCCTTACGGAAGAGCAGTTAGCAATCCTTGAGAACAAAGAGCTTACAAGAGAAGAGAGACAAACAGCCCTTATGGCTTCACTTACAGATGCACAACAGGCATTATTACAAGAAAACAGGGAGAGTGTTCAGGCCTTAAGACAGCAATTTAAAACTTCACTTACAGATGAGCAACGTCAGGAAATGCGCAGACAGAGATCAAGAACCGGCAATCAGGATGGTAGCGGAAGCGAATTAAGAGAATCTACCAAGCGACAACGAGGAGGTAGCGGACAAGGAGGTAGCGGCCAGGGAGGCAATGGTAACGGACGAAATTAAAAATTATTGATAGTAGTAATTAAAAGTGGTTGAGGTTTCTTAACCACTTTTAATTTGAAATATAATTTATGACATGACAAAATATCTTATCCCAATTTTATGGTTTGCAAGTATTTCCTATTCAATTGCACAGGTAAAACCTGTAGAAGAAAATGAAGTAGATGAAATTATTGATAATATTTTGATGGAGGAAGAATCTATAGACGATTTTCTGTATTCTGCCACCAATTTTCAGTTTCTATATCTTTCGCTGAATTATGCCAGTGACACATACTTTTCCGGTCGTGATATTGATGTAGATCAGTATAATTTACGACCTCAGATAAGTTATATGCACTCTAAGGGTTTTTATGGAAGCCTTTCGGGTATTTATTATAGTGAATTCTCTCCACACTGGGATGTCACAACTGCCACAGCAGGTTACGGAAATAGTATCGGCAAAAAGAAATTGCTAAGATATTATGCTTCTTATTCTCAATATTTTTATTCCAACGATATTGAAGATTTATACAATGGTACCTTCAATGCCGGGATCGGTATTCATAATAAAAAAAGATCTTTGGGAACCACCCTCTCAGGTACTTATTATTTAGGAGGAGAGCATACATATCAGATTGTATCAAGAACATATGCATCTTTTAATCTTTTAAAAAATCCAAAACACAAAATAAAATTCAGGCCCCAAATTAGTTTTATTACAGGTACCCAACTCGTTGATGTTAGTCAGGTTTCTGCTTTAAAAGAGGAAACATTTAATGAAAACACCGAAACCAGTGATTATACTTTAATATACTCCCAAATTAATTTCCCATTACTCTATAGTTCTAAATCTTTTGATATTGAATTTGGATATAATTTAAATTTCCCATCAGAAATTGGTATGGACACCAACCTGGAGAACACAAGCTTCTTTAATATTTCATTAGGTTATATAATCGATCTGTAATCTCTGTATCATCATTTTTTTTAATCTTTTTGATAATAAAATATAATATTGAGGCTATATTAACGTTTTGCTTAGAAAATTGTTAATAATCATTAAAAACATTATGTTATGTTAAAAAAATACATTCCTGTCGTCCTCTCTTTTTATCTGTTTATTTCAGGTAATATTTATGCTCAAAATACTTACATCCCTGATGATAACTTTGAACAAGCTATTATTGATTTGGGGTATGATGATGTTTTGGATGATTATGTAGTAACTTCTAATATTTCAGGAATTACAGATCTTGATTTAACCGATAAAACTATTAGTGATTTAACTGGTATTGAAGGTTTTGTAAATTTAGTTACTTTAGATTGTACGGATAATCAACTTACGAGTTTAGATGTAAGTAATAATACGAAATTAGTAAGTTTAATCCTTCTCGATAATAAGCTTACAAGTATTAATTTAAATGGTGCTTCATCTCTGGAAGTATTAAACTGTGAGGATAATCAACTCACAAGTTTAGATGTAAGTAATAATACAGCTTTAACAAGTTTAAATTGTTCTAAAAATTTCCTGACCAGTTTAAATGTAAAAAATGGATCTAATTCCTTGATTACAGAATTTAATGCTACTGCTAACATCTATCTAACGTGTATTCAGGTAGATAATGCTACAGATGCAAATGCGGGAATTGCACCTTACGATACATGGCAAAAAGATGCAATAGCAACTTATTCTGAAGATTGTCATTCAACAGCCGGTATTGATGACGAACTGTTATCTGAAGGGTTAAATATCTATCCCAATCCGGTTTCCAATACGCTATCCATTGTATCAAAACTACAACTTACAAAAGTTGAGATCTATACAATTTTAGGTCAAAAAGTGAAAGAAGTTAGTTCTAATTTTAGATCTATTTCTACTACCAATTTATCAAAAGGGGTTTATATGGTTAAGATATATTCTGAAAAAGGCACCACAGTTAGGGGAATGATTAAAAAATAAACAAATTAATAGTTCTCTTTTTTAGTGAATTAAATATATAACACTCTATTTATTAAATTTTTAAATAAAAAGCTTCAGTCTACTGAGGCTTTTTTATTTTAGATTACCCGGGAATAATTATTCCCTACCTTTGCAAAATATGGAACTTGGAAAAATCAACAAATTAAAAGTAGTAAGAATACAAGAAACAGGTTATTATCTCTCGGATGGTATAGATAATGAAGTTTTTCTTCCAAAAGAGGAGGTTGAAAAAAGCTTGACTGTAGAGGAAAATATTGAAGTCTTTATTTATAATGATACCGATAAAAATTTTATAGCAACTACGCAAATTCCCTTTATTCAATTTGAAAAATTTGCCTACTTAAAAGCAAAGAAAGTCAATAAGTACGGTGCTTTTATGGATTGGGGAATGCCAATAGATTTGTTAATTCCCTTTGATGAGCAATCGAAAAGAATACAGGAAAATAAATGGTATCTCGTATTTATGATCAAGGATGAAAGGTCGGGTAGATTGATAGGTTCCTGTAAGATAAATGAATTTGTTTTTTTTGATAAAATAGATGTAAAACAAGGCGATGAAGTTGAACTCCTGTTATATGAAAAAACAGATTTAGGGATGTCTGCAATCGTTAATAATTTGTATAAAGGATTGATATTTGATTCCGATATTCATAAAAAACTGCACCCCGGAGAAACCATTAAAGGTTTTGTTAAACAAGTACGGGAAGATGGTAAAATGGATCTCTTATTAGAACCTTTGGGTTATAAAAGCAGTATTGATAAAAATTCACAAACTATCTTAACAGCATTAAAAACCAATGATGGATTTTTGGATCTAACGGATAAAAGTCCACCTGAAGAAATTAAATCTGTGCTGGGTTTGAGTAAAAAAGCATTTAAAAGAAGTTTAGGAAATTTATACAAACAAAAAATTGTAGATATTTATAATGACGGGGTTAAATTACTGTAATTTTTTATATTTTTGAGAATCAATTAAAAAACAATCAAATCATGAACAAAGGAATTATCATTTTAGGCTTACTGGCTTTATTTATCTCTTGTGGAGAGAAAACGAAAGAGGATAGTAAAAAAGAGATCGAATCTGCAGAAGTAACAGAGAAAACCATTGAACAGCCAAATTTAGCTTTAGCTGTTTTTGATGCTGAAGCCGGAAAATGGGTAGATAAAGAGGTAAAGGTTAGTGGAATTGTTGATCATGTTTGTAAGCACGGCGGAAAAAAATTATTATTAGTAAATGAAGAAGGGGATGTGCATGTGGTAAGTGAAACTCGTTTTGATGATAAAATGGTTGGTGATGAAATTACCCTTACCGGTGTGGTAAAAGAATTTACAGTGGACGAAGCTTATTGTTTACAAAAAGAAGAAGATCATTTACAAAATCATAAAGAAGGAACCGATAGCGATGAGGTCTATGCACAAAAAATGGAGCAGATAAAATCTTACAGAGACTCTATGGAAGTTGCAGGTGTAGATCATTTATCTTTCTATTCGTTGGATTATGTTTCGCATGAAGTGAATGAATAATATTCCTTAATATTTATGAAAAAACTTCGAAAGTGGAGTAGGATTCTTCATCGGGATATTGGATATTTTTTTATTGGAACTACGATTATTTACGGTTTGTCCGGAATTGCATTGAATCATATTAATGATTGGAATCCAAATTATACTGTTGAAATAGAGGAGTTTAACACTAATATTCCCTTGGTTAAAGAGGTTGACCCCGAAGATAATGTTTTTCAACTTTTAGCCGAGGTTGCTCCAAAAAAAATCTATAAGAAGCACTATTATCCTGAAGATGATGTCCTGAAAATATTTTTAAAAGGAGGATCTTCTATTCTTGTAAATACCACAACAGGCAGGGGTAGAGCCGAATATTTAAAAAAACGCATTGTATTTTATGAAGCTAATTTTTTGCACTACAATCCCAATAAATGGTGGATGTGGTTTTCCGATATTTTTGCCGGAGCTTTGATTCTCTTTGCTGTTACGTCATTGTTTATGGTCAAAGGCAAAAAAGGAATAACCGGAAGAGGAGGGATTTATACTGCTCTGGGTATTATTATTCCGCTTCTATTTTTGTTCTTTTTGTTGAGGTGATTGGTTATATTAGGAGTCCAAATAACCATAAAATGCTAATTATAAAAGCAGAATAAGTAATATATGCTATTTGAAATGGCATTATTATTCCAACAAATGTCTTTTTAATGCCCTGCCGATAAAACGTATTTTTTCCTTTAAACTGAATCTCCCCAAATTGGTTTTCACCACGCCTTTGGTCATCATGGTTTTTTTAGAATAATCTATATTGACATCGACAATCACCGGAATATCTTTTTCTACTTCTTTAAAAGCTTTTTTCATTACTTTTTCAATTTCGACATCATTTTTCATCAAAAAGTAAGTTGCTCCGGTTGCATCAGCGATTCCTTTGATATTGATATTTCCTATAACGGTTGCTGTTTTTCGTTTTAGCGGAATTTTTTGGAACTGAGATATCTGGCCCAATTCTCCGTCGTGAAAAACAAAATAGACGATACCCTTTTTATATGTGGAAGCTGTTAAAGTTTCCATTCCTGTCATTAAAAATCCGCCATCGCCAACTATACCTACAACTTTACTGTTGGGGTTCATGAATTTTGTTCCTATTGCTGCAGGAACACAAAAGCCCATACAGTTAAAATCAGTTGGAGAAACAAAATGTTTTGACTTGTTTACCGGTAATAATTCGGCTGCCAGGTATGTGTGTTTTCCATCATCTACAACAAATCTGGTTTCCTCATCTGTAAATTTGGTCAAGGCTTCAAAGAAAAATCCCGGAGAGACTTTATCTTCCAATGGTTTTTGTTTCCATTCGTTATAATATTTTTCTTTTTCCTCTTTGATCATTTTCGCTAAAGCGGAATTTTTTTCTGGTTTATTCGAGCTGATTTCTATCAATTCTTCAACTAATAACTCCAGGGCTTCATTAGAGTCTGCTTCGATACTTATTTTAGAAGTATAATTTTTATCAAAGACGTTCTTGTTAATATCGATATGCACTAAATTCTCAGGAACTTTTACACCATAGCTTCCGGTGCCAATTTCAGAAAACCTTACACCTACGGCCAACATGGCATCGCAATTTTTAAAGGCTTTTTGTGAAGCAGGAATTGAATTTGGGCCAAAACCAAATCCGGTGTGTAATGGATGTGAAGCCGGA
Source organism: Bacteroidota bacterium (assembly GCA_039715085.1). Taxonomy (GTDB): domain Bacteria; phylum Bacteroidota; class Bacteroidia; order Flavobacteriales; family Flavobacteriaceae; genus Namhaeicola. The sequence continues at coordinate 17,686 of JBDLIB010000049.1, forward strand.
AATGATGCTTTTCCCTGCAAAGTTGTGGCAACAGGAGACCCCAAAATTTCGGCAATTTTTTGTGTGTATTCAGTGGCTTTTGCAGCTCCCCATCCAACATAGATTCCGGGATTTTTAGCCTGAAGAAGCAATTCGGCAGCAGCTTTAATTTTTGATCTGTCAATTAAAGGATTCTTATAGATCTTAGTATAGGGTAGAATTTTATCAACTTCGCCTTTGAACATCTGAACTTCGATCGGGATCTCAATAAAAACCGGTCCTGGCTCTCCAGAAACAGCAATGTCATAGGCTTTATATATTGTGGAGATTACTTCATCGTGGGACGTAACTCTAAAGAATTCTTTCGTAATTTCTTTAACCAAATTTCCCTGATTGAGCTGATGTAATTGATAATGTTTTCCGGTATCCTGCCTTGTACCTCCCGAAATGATCAGCATAGGAATTCCGTCGAGGTATGCTTCACCTATTCCACTCATGGCGTGGGTCGTGCCTGCTGCAGGTACTATCATCAACGTTCCGATACTATCCGAAGTGCACGAAACTCCTAACGCCATAAAAGAAGCTCCACCCTCATGAGTTACCAAAACCGGTTCGATCTTGTCGGAATTGTTTAATTCGTCATAGATTTCGATATTATGCACTCCAGGTATTCCGAAAGTGTATTTTACACCAATTTGTTCTAAAGCGTAAACCGCTAATTCTGCTCCTGTTTTTTTCATAAGTTTCTTTTTATAATTTCACGCAGATTACGCTGAACATTACAGATTACTATCAAATTAATTTTCAAATTAGCACATTTTCAAATTGATACAAGATGAGCGTATTTATTTTTTATATGTTTTGCTGCTTTCTGTGCTGTAAATATACAGGTTGCCAAAAATGTCCCTTCCAGGGCACGTTTTCCGTGTGAACCTCCACCACCAAATCCTGCTGCTTCGCCAACTGCATATAAATTCTTAAAGGCTTTTTGTTGGCCATTTTCATTTGGAATACTCAGAACCTGTGAATCTAAATTCGTTTGAATACCTCCAAGGCTTTTTCTTGATAAAATATTTTCTTTAATTGCAATTAGTGGATAATATTTTTTCTGATCTAATTTTTGTGGTTTCAGGGTTCTTTTTTTATC
>JBDLIB010000050.1:0-18742 GCA_039715085.1 Bacteroidota bacterium
TTATAGATTATGAAACGAACATGAATAAATTTATCAATTAATTCTCATAAGGAAATGATTATCCCGAGTACTCGGGATCATGAGAGAGCGAAGCGGTTGTATGTGTTCTCAATTTTATAATTAATTTATTATCATATAATTACAAAAATTTAAACGTATGAAAAAGGTCAGTCCGTATCTTTTATTTGGAATATTAGGGTTTTTAATTGCAATGCTGATCTATAAAAAAGATCCTGAACAAGATCTGCAAGAAGATACAAGAGTAGTAATGCATAGTATTAATAATTTAAGTAAGTTAATCGTTACCGAAGCAATATTTAGCGAAGTTTATAATTACAAAAGTGCCAGAAAATATTTTTATGACACCTTTGAATTTAATAAAAGTGCTATTGTAACGGTCAATGCAAAAGCCCAGGTACAATATGATCTTGAAAGGATGGATGTTGAAGTTGATTCAATTCATAAACAAATTAAAATAAGATTTATCCCTGAACCTGATATAATAATCATTCCTGATGTGAAATATTTTGACATTCAGCAAAGTACTTTCAATACTTTTAGCAAAGATGAATTAAATCAGATAAATAAAAAAAGTATTGATAAGATCAAAGAAACGGCTGAAGTAGGAAAATTAAAGGAAAAAGCAAAAGAGAGGCTGTTTATAGAGCTTTCAAAGATATACCAGCTTTCTGCAATATTGGATTGGGAAGTTATTGATGCCACAGATACTCATTTATTGGATACCTTTGTAATTGAAAAACCTAAACTTTGAACCTAAAAGTACAAGTACAATCTTTACCAAATTCGCCCGGTGTATATCAGTATTTTGATAAAGAAGGGAAAATCCTGTACGTTGGTAAAGCTAAAAATTTAAAAAAGCGGGTGTCATCTTATTTTACCAAAAAATTTGAAAATGGTAAGACAAGGGTTTTGGTAAAAAAAATTGTCACAATAAAACATATTGTAGTTGAAACTGAAACAGATGCTTTGTTGCTGGAGAATAATCTGATAAAAAAGTACCAACCCAGATATAATGTTCTGTTGAAGGATGACAAAACTTACCCATGGATATGTATTAAAAAAGAACCATTCTCAAGGATATTTTTAACCAGAAACGTTATAAAAGACGGTTCGGAATATTTTGGGCCTTACACTTCAATCCGTACTGCACGGGCCTTATTGTCATTGATCAAGGAATTGTATCCTTTGCGAACCTGTGCCTATAATTTGTCTAAAAAGAATATAGAAGAAGGTAAATACAAAGTTTGTCTGGAATATCATATTAAAAATTGCAAAGGAGCTTGTGAGGGGTTGCAAAAAGAGGGAGACTACGATGATGATGTAAAAGAAATTAGAAATATTATTAAAGGTAATTTCAAATCTTCATTACAAAGATTTCAGGATCTGATGTTGGAATTTGCAAAAAACACCGAATTTGAGGAAGCTCAGAAGATCAAGGAAAAATTAGATTTATTACAAAATTACCAGTCAAAATCTACCGTGGTGAACCCATCCATAACCAATGTTGACGTTTTTTCGGTTGTTTCGGATGAAAGTTTTGCTTATGTCAATTTTTTAAAAATTGTTAATGGAGCTATAATCCAATCACACACCGTTGAGTTTAAAAAGAAGTTGAATGAAGAGGATAAGGAAATATTAGAATTGGCAATAATTGAAATAATGCAAAAATTCAATTCTTTTTCAAAAGAAATTTATGTTCCGTTTAAAGTTGATGTTGGTGAAGAGATTAAAGTTACGGTTCCTAAAGCAGGGGATAAAAAACGTATTGTGGAACTTTCGCAGCGAAATGCAAAATATTTCCGCATGGAACGATTTAAACAAATACAGATTGTTGACCCCGACAGGCATGTAAACAGGATCATGAAGCAAATGAAAAAAGATTTACGTTTACTGGTAGAGCCAAGGCATATTGAATGTTTTGATAATTCGAATATACAGGGTACCAATCCTGTTGCAGCATGTGTTGTTTTTAAAAATGGTAAACCCAGCAAGAAAGATTACCGTCATTTTAACATCAAAACTGTGGTTGGCCCCGATGATTTTGCGTCGATGGAAGAAGTTGTGCATCGCAGGTATAAAAGGTTATTGGATGAAGGTCAGGATCTGCCACAACTAATTATTGTCGATGGTGGTAAAGGTCAGTTAAGTTCGGCATTAAAAAGTTTGGATATTTTAGGTTTACGGGGTAAAATTGCCATTATAGGAATTGCAAAACGATTGGAGGAGATTTACTATCCCGGTGATTCCATTCCTTTATATCTCGATAAAAAATCCGAAACTTTAAAAATTGTACAGCAATTGCGGAATGAAGCACATCGGTTTGGAATTACACATCACAGGAATAAACGCAGTAAAAGTGCGATAAATTCGGAGTTAACAAATATCTCTGGAATTGGCGAAAAAACAATTTTAACTTTATTGAAAAAGTATAAATCGGTAACTCGAATAAAAGAAGCAACCTTCGAAGATTTAATACAACTTATAGGTAGAGATAAAGCTTTAAAAATCAATGATTATTTTAAAAATAAAGATTAAATTTGAAGAAAGAATAGCTCTATGAATCGAACATTAATAAATTTTAAAATTTTTTAACAAACGGAAATGTTTAAAATTTTTAATGTGAGAACGTAGTGGTTGCACACGTTCTCAATTTTTTAATTAATTTATGGAAAATTATAAAATATTAAGCGTGTGAAAAGGAACCTGATTATATTCCTTAGTATTTTTTGTATCACTTTCTCATTTGCACAACACCATAAACAGCCAGAAAAAGATTTTAAAGTTGGTTTGGTGTTAAGTGGAGGTGGGGCTAAAGGTTTTGCACATGTTGGTGTATTAAAGGTTTTAGAAAGAGCCGGTGTAAGAGTCGATTATATTGGAGGAACAAGTATGGGATCGATAGTTGGCGGCTTATATGCCTCTGGGTATAGTGCAAATGAACTGGATTCTATATTGGAAACTTATGACTTCAGTGAATTAATACAGGATAAATTACCACGAAATACAAAGTCCTTCTATCAAAAGAAGAAAGGTGAAAAATATGCTGTTACCTTACCCGTTTCAAAAGGTAAGGTTGGGTTGCCCGATGCCATTTCCAAAGGCCAAAATACATTTAATTTATTTTCTGAATTAACCCAACATGTACATGAGGTGAATGACTTTAGTAAACTGCCAATTCCATTTTATTGTATAGGAACAAATCTGGAAACAGGAGAGGAAGTACTATTGGATAAAGGGTTCTTACCCGAAGTAATTCGTGCAAGCGGATCCTTTCCAACCCTGTTGTCACCTGTTAATATTGATGGAAAACCAATTGTTGACGGAGGTTTGGTAAATAACTTCCCGATTGATATTATGATTGAAAAAGGGGTAGATGTAATCATAGGAGTAGATGTTCAGGGAAAATTACGGGAAGAGAATGAGTTAAATTCTGTACCTGAGATCTTAATGCAAATAGCAGGATTTCAAATGTATCAGAATCTTGATAGAAAAATTAAAATGACCGATATCTACATAAAACCTGATATGACAAAATATAATGATTTTTCGTTTGGAGAAGAAGAAGAAATTGTCAGAAAAGGGGAAGAGGCAGCGTCAGAGTTTTATGATGAATTTGTTGAGATCAGTAAAAAGCAACCTTATAGAAGGCATCATGGTAATATAAATACTTTTGGAACAGATGAAGAAATTATTGTAAAAGAAGTTAAAATAAGAGGGATTTATAATTATACGGAATCCTACATCCTTGATAAATTAAAATTGAAAAATGTCAATAGTATAACGCATCAAAAGTTTATCGAAGGGGTAAATGCTTTAACAGCTACCGATAATTTTCAAAGTATTAAATTTAAATTTATTAAAGTTGAAGGTGGAACCAGGATAAAGATAGATGTTGTTGAGAGCGATGTGTCAACTTTTATCAAGTTTAGTGCTCACTACGATGATCTTTATAAATCCGGTATTTTGGTTAACTTTACTAAAAAACACGCTTTATTAGATAATGACTATTTGTCTGTCGATCTGGTTGTAGGTGATTTTATAAGATATGATTTTGATTATTTTTTAGAAACAGGCCAGATATGGAGTTTTGGTGTCAATTCAAGCTTTAACGCATTCGAAAGCAGTATTGTAACAGAAGCGCTCCCCGGTGGGTTAATTGAGGAAGAGGAAGAAAAAGTAAAACTACCTGTGAGTTATAAAGACTGGACACAGCAAGTATATCTTCAAACAAGATTTAAAGAGAAACTGGCGTTGAGAGTCGGATCAGAATATAAATATTTAAAAGTTTTTACTGATGATATCATTGACAATAAAACCCAGAATATATATTTTGATAAGAGTAATTATTTTAACTTATTCTCAGGGATAATTTTTGATGATTACGACAATGCTAATTTTACAAAAAGAGGCCTCTATTTAGATGCGAATTATAAATTGTGGTTATTGTCAGATAATTTCAAAGATAATTTTAATTCATTTTCTCAATTATATGGTTCCTTAGGATATGCTTATACTTTTTTTGAGAAGCTAACAGGCCAGGTAATATCTGAAGCCGGAATTACAATAGGTTCAAATGGTAATAAGGTTCATAATTTTCATTTGGGTGGAATAAACAAAAACTTTATCAATACATTTTACCCAATGTATGGCTATGATCTGGCAGAACTCAGTGATGAAGAATTTTTAAGAACTGCTTTTATAATAAGATATGAATTGTTTAAGGATAATTATGTTTCCGGAATAGCTAATTATGCCAGGGTTTCTGATAATGTTTGGGATGGAGGTGATATATTTTCGAACATAAGATCCGGTTACGGTTTTGGTTACGGCATAGATACATTTATTGGTCCGATAGAATTGAATTATGCCTGGTCACCTGATACAAAAGAAAATTATTGGTATTTTAATTTAGGTTTCTGGTTTTAATATATAAAAAGGGCTGCCTTTTGGCAGCCCACACTTAATACTCAAAATAAGCAGGAATGCTCCCATTCCTGTTTTCTTTTATATTTTTCTAATAGATTATATTTCAGGAAGTTTCAATAATTTCCTTTTTTGTAAAACGCAATTTAATCCTGTATTGAATAAAATACATAACCGGTACAATGATTAGTGTTAAAAAAGTGGCAAAGGTTAAACCAAAGATCACAGTTTTTGATAAAGGCCCCCAAAACATTACATTCTCACCACCAATATAAAATTGAGGGTCAAACTCAGTAAATAAAGTAATAAAGTTGATATTTATACCAAATGCCAGTGGAACCAGCCCTAAAATTGTGGTAATTGCAGTAAGTAAAACAGGTCGCAATCTGGTTTTACCTCCTTCAATGATCCCTTGTTTGATCAGATTTTTTGAGAGAACTTGATTGTCATTGAGATTTAATTCCTTCCTTTTTCTATCTATGAGTATCTCGGTGTAATCAATTAATACAATAGCATTATTCACTACAATCCCTGCCAGTGAAATAATTCCAAGCATAGTCATTAGTACGATGAATTCCATTCTAAAAATGATCAATCCAAGGAATACCCCCACTAAACTTAATAGCACAGAAAGTGATATTATTATCGGAGTAGTTGTGGAGTTAAATTGCCCAACTAATATTAGAAATATGACAATAACCGCAATTAAAAGTGCTTTGCTCAAAAATGCCATTTGTTTTGCCTGCTCTTCCTGTTCACCTGTAAATGAATAGGTTATATCCTTTGGGAATTTGTAATTCTGTAATATTAATTCTGTTTTTTGAACTACTTCACCTGCATTGTATCCTTCCAGAATATTTGTGTAGACACTAATTACCCTACTGAGATCCTGACGTTTTACCGCACTAAATGTGGATCCTTTTTGAGATTTGGCTATAGCCGATACGGGTACTTGTTTGATCTTTCCTGATGTTTGATCTCTAAAAGTAATTTTTTGATTTAACAGATCAGTTTCGTTATGCCTGTATTTTTCTGATAATCTTATATTGATAGGATGATTATCCTCTCCATCTTTAAAAGTAGATATTTCTTTACCAAATAAAGCGGTACGCATTGCATCTGCAATCTGACCTGTAGAAACATTAAGTCTTCTTGCCTTTTGCCTGTCAACCAATATTTTTAATTCGGGTTTTCCTTGTTCCACATCGATCTTTAATTCTTCAATCCCGGCAATATTTTTTTGCTGAAGATATTTTTTTACATTTTCGGCTGTTTGCAAAAGCTCTTCATAGTCATCTCCGGAAATTTCAATATTTAAAGGCGGTCCAGCTGGTGGTCCGTTTTTGTTTTTATCGACTACTATATTTACTCCCGGTACACCTTTTAAAATCCTTCTGAGATCTGTCATTACATTAGAAGTATTTACATCTTTTCTGTCTTGAAATTCTACAAAATCCAGTGTGATTCTGGCTTTATTTGGAGTTTTTCCCTGGTCGCCAAGGTTTGGGTCACCAGCACCCTCACCAACTTGGGCAATAACAGATTTTACCATGAAATTTTTACCATTTTCTTTATACTGTTTTAAATAATCTTCCACTTTATTTTCCAGATCTTTTGTGATATTATTTGTTTTTTCAATATCAGTTCCGATAGGCAATTCAATATAAACATAAATTTGTTCGGGAAGATTTTCCGGAAAGAAAAGCGTTTTTGGAGGAAAGATATTTAGTAATAAAATAGAGAAGAACAATAATCCAAATGTTCCAAAGAAAAATTTATAGACGTTTTTTCCGAGTAAAGCGAAACTTAAAAAATCTTTATAACCTTTTTCCATTCGAGGCAAAAGGACTTCCTGAAACCATTTTGTACCGGGACTGAATACTTTTAAATTAAGTATTGTTAAAATGGATAATGCAAGGGCGATATTTCCTAAAGCAATAACGATCTTGTTGTGCAAAGAAATTCCTCCGATAAGGAAAACAACAGCAAGGATCAAATAAAAAACGGATCTTTTATATACTTTTTTAGCTTCTGTAGGTTTTTCATTAACTTTCATGTAAAGAGAAGTAAGAACCGGGTTGATTACCAGGGCTACAAAGAGCGAAGAACTTAGAACCATGATCAAAGTTATGGGGAAATATTTCATGAATTCGCCCATCATACCGGGCCAAAAAGCTAAGGGAATAAATGCAGCTAAAGTAGTTGCAGTTGATGCAATGATAGGCCAGGCAACCTCAGAAACTCCATGTTTGGCAGCTTCCTTTGGAGGGTAACCTTCGTCCATAAAGCGGTAGATGTTTTCTACAACCACAATACCATTATCTACCAACATACCCAATGCCAGGACAAGAGCAAAAAGCACCATCATATTTAAAGTAATACCCATGCTATTTAATAAGATAAAAGATAAAAGCATGGAAAGCGGAATGGCAATTCCAACAAATAAAGCATTTCGTAAACCCAGAAAAAATAATAACACAACTACGACTAGTATTACTCCAAGAATGATATTATTTTCCAGATCGGATACCTGTGAAATGGTTTTGTTGGTCATATCATTTGTTTTGGATATGATCAAATTCTTTGGGAATACGGTTTTTTTAGCTTTGGTAATTATTTCATCAATTTTTTGAGAAGCAATAATTAGATTTTCACCACCTCTTTTTTTAACATCAAGCATTACCACAGGTTTGCTGAATTCCCGGGCGTAGCTTTCTTTTTCTTGTTCTTTAAAAGTAACCTTAGCAATGTTTTTTAAGTAAACTACATTTTGGTTTTGGTTTTTAACAATTACATTTTCAACCTCTTTTGCATTTTTAAACTCTCCGATTACCCGAATATTTCTAAGCAGATCGTCTTGTTTAAGATCGCCTCCTGAGATGGTGATGTTTTCATTTTGTACAGCAGTAGCGATATCTCTGAAATTCAATTGCAGATCTTCCATTTTTCTCAGGTCAACCGCGATTTCAATTTCTTCATCCTGAACACCTCTGATGTCAACTCCTGAGATCTCGGGAAGTTTTTCAATTTCATCTTCTAAATATTCGGCATAATCTTTTAATTGCTTCATTGAAAAATCACCGGATAGATTGATGTTCATGACAGGACGAAATTCAGCAATATTCAATTCTTGTACATTGGGATCTGCAGGCAGATCTTTTGGAAAATCTTTATCGGTTTTTACAATATCAACTTTGTCTTTCACTTTTCTGAGCGCTTCTTCAGGGCTAACATCAAAGTCAAATTTTATATGAATTGAAGAGAATCCTTGTTTTGAGGTAGAAATAATGTCGTCAATACCGGTTATTTGGTTGATCTCTTTTTCAAGAGGCCTGGTTATTAGCTTTTCCATATCCAAAGGCGAATTTCCAGGGTATACTGTTGTAACAAATATTTCGGGTGCTACAACCTCTGGGAAAGCTTCATTTGGCATCGAATTGTAGGAGATTATTCCTATAAGAAAAATAATAAAGGTAAGCACCAGAACAGTAATCCTGTTCTTTATTGCCCAGCTGGATAATTTAAATTCTTTATAATTCATCGATGGATCTTTTTAAAATTGTTTAGTTAAAAATAACTTCCACTTTTTGATCGTTATTAATACTTCTCGATCCTTCATTTACTATAATATCTCCCAGGCTCAAACCTTCAATAATCATGGTTTCATTATTATTTGAATTTCCACTTTTGATCATCGTTTTTTTAGCTTTATAGTTGTTATTTCCTTTATTTAATGTAAAAATAAATTCATCTCCGTTTTGATCAATTTGTATCAACCTTGAAGGAATAACCACTGCATTTTCCGTTTGATCTGTTTTTATCTTTATATCAGCCAAAAGATTTGGTTTTATCATTCTATTTGTATTTTTTACAGGTATTTTTACGATAAAGCTTCTGTTATCAGGGTTGATATAGTTACCAATATGTGAAACTTTTGCTTTGATTTCTTCACCAATTGAGGGGAAAAACAGCGTTACTTCGTTACCGGATTTTATATCTTTTAAATAATTTTCTGAAACTTTGGCTTCCACATACATGTTTTGTAGATTCATTAACCTGAGAAGAGGGATCTGGGGTGTAGCCAGACTGCCTTCTTTGGCAATAACATCATCGATAACACCCGAGAAAGGTGCGTAAATTTTAAATTTATGTAACTGTGTTTTAAGCGTGTTAAGTTTATTTTCTAAGCCCTCTTTATTGTTTTTGGCTTGTAAAAATTGTATCTCTGAGCCAATTTTTTGATCCCAAAGTCTTTTTTGTCTTTCGTAAGTAGTTGTAGCTAAAGTTAATTGAGTTTGTAATTCCTGAATATTATTTTCTAAAAGATCATCGTCAATTTGAACCAGGAGTTGTCCTTTTTTTGCTAATTGACCATCATTGATAAATATTTTAACGACTGTACCACTAACTTCCGGATGTATATCTATGTTCTGGTCTGATGCAGAATTACCCTGAATTTCAACAAACTGGTTGAACGTTGTTGGCTCTACTTTGAAAGCTGAAACCAATTGTAATGACGAAGTACTGTCTAAAGTTGCAATTTGTTCATCAATAATTGCTATTTCGTTTGAAATACTATCGAGTTGCTTATTTAGAATATTTTTTTGTTGATATAGATCCTCTAATGATGATTGATTAGAGTTTTCTTTTTTATTGCATGAGCTGGCAATTATAACTATGATAAGTAGTAATATTCGTTTCATATTATTTGATGTTTAAAGCATTTTCCAATTCAACTTTTGTGTTGATGATTTCAATAATTGATTGTAAATAATCTCTTTGTTTATCGTATAGTTGATTTTGAGCAGTTGTAAGATTAAAACTTGAACTCAGTCCTTCAAAAAATTTTATTTGCTCTTTTTTTTCAATCCTTTCAGCCAAAGCCAGGTTTTGTTTAGCTGTATGGTATTGATCGATCGAAAATTGATACTTATTTTTTGAAGAAGCAACCTGTAATTTTAGTTTTTGAGAAATTTCATCCAGATCATTCTGTGATTGGATCAAAGCAATTTTTGCTTGTTGTGTTTTTGAACTTCTTTGTAAACTGCTAAAAATAGGTATATGCATATTTATTCCGAAAAGGGAAGAATCAAACCATTTTTGATCGTAGTTACTAAAGAAAATGTTATTATCATTATTTGCAAATTTTGAGTAATTGACAAAAGCATTGATGGAAGGTAAAGCCCTGCTCTTTTCTAATTTTACGAATAATTCATTGGCTCTAACATTATTATCTGCAAGTTTAAAGTCTACATGATTATCTAAGTTAAAACTCTGATTGAATAAGTTCAGATCGGTATTTCTATCTGCAAGTTCTTTAAGATGATCGGTTAAAATTATATCTTTATTTATGTCAATTCCCAGAGTTATGTTCAGCATTTTTCTTGCAATTATTTCAAATCTTTGAGCCTTATTTAATTGATTGTCTAATGATGATAAAGTTATCTGAAGTTGTTCTGCATCTTGTTCTTCAGCCATACCATTCTTAACGATCTCAACAGTTTCAAGATAATTTTTTTCAACCGAGGATCTGTTTTTTTCTAATATTTGAATGCTCTCTTCTGCTAAAAGTACGTTTCCATAAGCATTGATTACGGCTTCACGAATTGTATTTTCGGTTTTTTCTTTACCTAAATTAGAAATTTTTAAAAATGTTTTGGCAGATTGCAAACCAACCAGATACGAGCCATCAAAAATCAATTGTTCTAGTTTAACTGTTGCATTTGCATTTTGTTTGGTTCCAAAGGTGACTTCCATAAATTCACCTGCTTCACCTCCAAATATCTCGGCAGGAATTAATGTTACACCTTGCTTTAAGAAATTTTGATAACCGAGTTCTGCATTTATCTGGGGTAGCCCCATCGTGGTAGTTTCCCACTTTTTCTTTTCAGCCCAATCAATATCGAGTTTTGCATTCTTGATAGCATAGCTGTTAGATAGAGCAAAATTAACAGCCTCATCCATTGAAAGTGAAAGAGTTTCACTTTTTTGTGCATTTGCAAATACCGTTACTAATATAAAAGATATGATTAAGTAAATCTGCTTCATTTTTTTAAAACTTTTTCCAATATTTTTAACCCTTTTGGAGTAGCTATTGCTCTAGTATGGTATTCCAGATAGCTGTCCATCAAGTAACTAACTTCAAATTCATTTTGAGGAAAAAGATCCATATTTTTAATACCAATCATTCCGTTAAAATATAGCAGGGTTATTAATTTAATATCAATCTCCTTTCTGTATAGCCCGCTTTCAATACCTTTTTTTAGGTTCTCGGTAATACATATATCTATAGTTTCAAATTGTTTTTGTTTTAGCGTATCAAATATTTTTGGGTAATATTTTTGAAGTTGATATTGTGGTGATGTTTTTTCATTTTTTAATTGCTCTAAGATTAGGTTTCTAATACTATAGATCTCTTCGATAGAGTTTAAGCCCAAAGCACATATTTGATGTATACCATCGTTAATTTTATCGAACATATAAAATGTTGCATCATTAACAAGTTGTGATTTATTTTTAAAATTTTGATAAATTGTCTTTTTTGATATTCCTAATTCCTCGGCGATATCATCCATGGTTACACTTTTTACACCATAGGTAAGAAATAAATCAAGAGTTTTTTTTAAGATTTTTTCTTTCATTCTGCAAATATACATAAATGGAAACTATAAAAACATAAAAAGTTTCCAAAGTGTTATGAAAAAGTTAAACAATAGTTTTTTTAAAAGCTTATTTTTACAAAAAATTTAAAGATTTTGAATATAGAAGAACTTAAACGATCGTTTGCTGAATATTTAGAAGAAAAAAATAATATTTATGGAGCAGATAGAGAGCCTGGTAATCTTTATGAGCCCATTGATTATATATTAAAACTAGGAGGTAAAAAACTACGTCCGATTTTAACTTTATTGAGTTGTGATATTTTCAAAGCTAATTATAAGAATGCCATGGATGCCGCACTGGCTATAGAGATGTTCCATAATTTTACCCTGATGCACGATGACATAATGGATGAAGCTCCGTTACGCAGGGGAAAAACAACTGTTCACCATAAATGGAATGTAAATACCGGAATTCTGTCAGGTGACGCAATGTTAATCCTGGCATATCAGTTTTTTGAAAGTTATGATGCAAAAACCTATAAAAAGTTAGTTTCATTGTTCAATAAAACGGCTTTAGAGGTTTGTGAAGGGCAGCAAATGGATATGGATTTTGAAAGCAGAGGAGATGTTACCCTTCCGGAATATATCACTATGATAAAATTTAAAACTGCTGTTTTGGTTGCTTGTGCTCTAAAAATGGGTGCAATTATTGCTGAAGCGGATGAAAACGATGCAGAATTGATTTATGATTTTGGTATCAACTTAGGCTTAGCTTTTCAGTTGCAGGATGATTATTTGGATACTTTCGGTTCAGAAGATTTTGGAAAGCAAATAGGAGGGGACATTTTAGAAAACAAGAAAACTTTCTTGGCAATCAAATTATTTGAATTAGCTTCTGATAAAGATAAGGAAACGGTAATAGAATGGTTTTCAAATAATAAAAAAACAGGGGAAAAAGTACAGGCAGTAACCAATTTATATCGTAAGTATGGGGTTGATAAGGATGTGAGATCTGAGATTGAATCCTATACATTAAAGGCTTTTAAAAATATTGAAGATCTGAATATTGATATTTCTAATAAACAGGTTTTAATTGATTTTGGGAATAGTTTGATGAAAAGAAAGTTATAAATAATGTTACCTCAGAAATTCTCTTTCGAGATATTTAAAGAAAACGAGAATAAGAAATGGTTAAAACATCTTATTCAACAATTGAATAAGGATCTTCATTTAACAGGAATTGATTTTGAATTCCATAAAGATGTTTCTCCTCAGGATCTTTATATTGGATTGCAGAAACTGTTGTTTGAACTGATCAATAAGGACTTCCGGGCTTACGTAAATTTATTGTATAGGGTGGATGTTTCCGAAAAGCAATTAAAAGATATTCAGGAAATTGAAGTAGAGTCTGTTTCTAATAAAGTAGCTATCCTGATACTTAGAAAAGAATGGCAAAAATTATATTTTAGGAGTCTTTAAGTTCTTAAAATCTTAGGTCTAACTCAGGTTTAAAAATAGAAACTTATTACAGGAGTCCAGGCAGAGCTGTACGGACTTTTACCATCATCGTGAAGTACATCATACTGTAATCCAAAGGCAAAATTTCCGGAAACAAAAGAAACTCCAAGGTAAAGCGCAGAGTTCCAGTAATCCCTATCAAAAGTTCCTCCATCACTACCAAAAAACCTTTGTTCTTGATTTATGTGTAGTTCTTCAAATTCTGCAGATAATTGTAAATAGGGCATTGGCCTGTAAACACCCAATATACTACCGCCATATGCATGTGATTTATAGGAAGAATTTCTATAGTCATAATCGGAATAAATATAGGTCAAACCAAAGCCTGCCATAAATTGGGGTGAAAGCTGGTAATAAGCTTTTGGGGCAACAAGTATATCGGTACCATCATTCCAAAATGAAAAACCAAAACTACCGCCAAATCTCCAATAAGGATTAAATGTTGGGAGTTGAGTTTTTTGTGTAGTTGAGTTTGTTGTTTGATTCTTATCGGATTTAAATTGGTAGTTTGGATTATTTGGGATTACTTTTTCCTGTGCTGAAACCGAAATTACAAAGATGTTTATAACAAAAATAAGGGTAAATAATCTAAGCATAACATTGTATTTGAGAAAATTGAATATTTCAAATTTAATAAATATAAATTTATATTGTACATCAAATAAAAAAATAGTAATATTGCAGTCCAAAATTAGGTCCCATAGCTCAGCTGGTTAGAGCACCTGACTCATAATCAGGGGGTCCATGGTTCGAGCCCATGTGGGACCACTTGAAAATAAAAGCTTTACAGAGATGTAAAGCTTTTTATTTTTCTGGGTTATGGTCTAAAAAAACAGTTAGATTAAAGATTGTAACCCGCATATAAGTTTATTTGTCTTTTGGGTATTTGGTGCTTACTAAACGAATTTTATTCGGAACAAAACCTATGGACTTGCAGTTCATAGTGGTTTAGTTGCGTAATCTATGCTGAGAAGGTAACATTCCAAAAAACTTTTCATACAGTTTCGAAAAATGCCCTCTGTTTACATATCCTGTTATATGGCATATCTCTGTAATAGGTAAATCGGTGTTAAGCACCAATTCACGCGCTTTAGTCATCCTTTGTTTTATTAGATATTGACGAATAGTAAAGCCTGTGTTCTTTTTAAAAATTCTTTGCAGACAATTTTGGTTCATTCCGGCGATTCGACCAAGTTGTAATATATTCGGAATGGTTTCAGGTATTCCATCAAGTATTTCTTTAACTTTTTGAATACCCTTTAGTTTGGTTTCTGAAATATAGCTTTTTGTATTTGTGCTTTCGTTGGTATTGATAATTTTTAACCAGTGATGTGTAAATTGCAGAAATTTACTTTCAAGTAGTAATGGAGAATCAAAATCATCTGTTGGTATTGAAAAAATCTCACCAAGTAAATTTTGAAAAGTAGCATTATTTAAACCATTTTCAATTCTTTTATATAGTTTTGATTTATCAGATTTTACAGCAGTAGCAGGCAAAAATATACCAAACCTGTTGGCATCGGTTAATTCCCATTCATACTCTTTCTTATTTTCTAAAACGGCAGAAAACAATTCACCGGATTTTGAAAACCTAAAATCGATTAATCCGTTGCTTCCAACTTCATCGGATGAATGAAATAATATATTTTTGACTTTTTCTACTTTGTATCGGATAAAATGCATTTTATTCCTTATAAAAACCTGCATATTCCCTTTTCCTATGTCAGAAGGTAATTCTATATTGTGCGCATTCCACTTCATAGAATGATCAAAATGATATTCCGTTTGTAAGGATTGAACAAATGCCAATGGGTTGAGATATGGTGTGGATATTATCATGGTTCTATATTTGATAATCAGAATGATACAAATGTAATAAAACCTAGGTTATTATCCCTGTTTCTCAACTTTCTCAACTTTCATTTCAGTATTTTACCTTTTGACCTCATTGGAAACGTACCCACAAATTCAATAATTCTGGTGGTATTTATAGCCTGTATTCTATAATCAAATCTTGCTCAGTAACAGTATTACAATTTATTAACTATTCTACTTGTTTTTATCTTTGAGATTCTCTGTGGAATAGCTATGTCACAAAGTTCCGCAAAGGTGACACAAAGACACACAAAGCTATCAATAATTATATTAATAGCACATCAAAATAAGAATTAGCCATCATATTGCATAATCGCATTTTGCATGGCGGTAATTCCAAAATGATACGCATCTATAGGAATTCGCTCATCGGCGGCGTGTATATGCTTTATCAAATCAAAACCTTCAGGAAGGTTCATCGGGATAAAACCATAGGTTTGAATACCTAATTTCGCAAAATGCCGGGCATCGGTCGTTGCACTTAATACAAGCGGAATGGGAATCCCTTCCGGATCAAGATCGGTAATAATTTTTGATAGATTTTCAAACAAACCTAAATCAATATTGCTCTTACTGGAAGCATAACTTGCTGATTTGAGATGTAAGTCTTTTCCGGTTAATTTTTGTATTTCATTAATCACATCTGTATCGGTAAATCCCGGAAGTAATCGTGCATCCATTTTCAGACTGACTTTTGATGGAACTATATTGATTTTTTCTCCACTTCTAATAACAGTAGTATTTACTGTATTGTGAAGTACTGCCTCGAACAACTTCTTGTATTGCCCCATTTTTTCAAGAGCTTCTACAACTTTATCAGGATTGGTAAGCTCTTTAAAATACTTTTTAAATGGCATATCGGAATGATCAGACATAATCTGAAACATTTTCTCAACCGAAGTCAACAAATGATAAGGAAGCCTGTTTTCGTTTAATATTGTTAAGATCCTTCCTAATTTGCCCATTACACCATTTCTCATAGGGAACGATGCATGTGAGCCCTGTCCATTTAGAGTTCCTTGCAACCAACAAACCTGTTTTTCGGCTACCTGAATGGCATAGAACTTTTTTCCACCAATATATATGGGGAATCCGCCAAACTCACCTAAGGCAAATTTTACATCCTTAAAAAGGTGAGGATGCTCATTTACCAAGAATTCAGCTCCATAAGTACCGCCGGCTTCTTCATCGCTTAATGCGGCAAAGATTATATCACCCGCAGGTACAAAGCCAGAACGTTTTAAATTGATAAGAGCTGTAATCATCATGGCTACACCGGCTTTCATATCAAGCGTGCCACGACCCCAAAGGTAACCGTCAGATTCGGTTGCTGAAAAAGGTGGAAATTTCCAGTTTTGATTTTTAACAGGTACTACATCAATATGTCCGTATAGCAATAATGGTGGGGTCTTTTTTTTACCCTTAAGCTTTGTGATAAGGTTTAAACGCTTATTGCTTTTTTCAATAATTTGGGTTTCAAAACCTTCCTTTTTTAGCAAACTATTAATGTAATAAATACAATCATGTTCGTTCCCCGGCGGATTGATGGTTTCAAACTGAATGAGTCTTTTCAGTATTTCGGTACCTTCTTCAAAATTATAATTTATATTTTTCAATGTGACTAGTTTACAGCATCAACAAACGAAAACAATACATTATTAAACTGTTCAGAATTTTCCCAATGAGTTGCATGTCCGGCATTATCTATGATTTGTACACTACTTTTCCAAAGAGAAGGTATTTTTAATGACTTAAGGTATTCAATATTAACCAATTGTTCATTTACTCCATGTAAAATGGCTAATGGAGTAGTTAAATTTTCTACAATTTTTATTTCATCAGTGTAGCCATCCGGCACTATACTTGCTGCAAGTCCGGCACGTGTATTGCCATCAGTTCTTCTAATGTCTGAAAGAAAAGGATCTGCAGGTGCTTTTATCCCTTCACTAAAAAATGCATCGGCGTAAGCAGCAATCTGTTCATCAGTAAGTTCAGCTGCAAAACCTACAGCCATGGCGGGATGTGGAAGAAAACCCTCTTCCATAGCCGGTGGAAAAGCTAAGGGTGGAGTTCCGTATATTACAAAACCCTTTGCCTTGGGTAGTTGTTCGACTGCTTCAAGAACTACATGTCCACCAAGACTCCAACCCACAATCACAGCATCTTCCATACCTAAAGCTTTAGCAGCCTCTGCAACTATAGCTGCATACCCCGGTATGTTATAAGATGAGGCATCTTCATACTTTTCAGAATCCCCATGTCCCGGCAAATCAATAGCTACTATTCTATAAGACTTGTTAGCTAACTGCTTTTTGAAAGTTTCTTTTGAGGATGAGTTCCCATGTACTAATAGTATAGATGGACCTGTACCCTCGTTATCAATATATCCCAAAGACAGGTTTGATAGTTGTAATGATTTCATAATAATGTATTTTAAATTGTTACAAATTTAAAAATTACACATTAAATACTATGACACGAAATACAATAAAAATGATACAGAATAGGATTATTATGAATTAGATTTTATTCAAAATGAATCAAATTATTCACTGCATAAAAACCTCTCCCATCATACACCGCACACTACCTCCTCCGGCAGTTTCTATGGTTGTGATATTACTATAGAGAATCTTAGCTTCTTTTTCAATTGTTTTAATTTGACTTGCTGTAAGGCTTTTATAAGCAGCTTCACTCATCACCGTATATAGCATATTTTTATTATTTACTACCTGCAACATATTTCCGGCAAAGTGTTCTACCTGTTTCTCTGTAATTGATAGTATTTCTTTACCTGATTTCTTTATCTGATCTATAACAGTTTTCCTTTCAGATTTATCATCAATAGAATCTAAACAAATGATTGCCAGTTTTTCAGTCAATGCCATCATAATATTGGTATGATAGATTAATTTTCTTTCACTTCCTACCGTTTGAAAGGCATGAAACATTACCGGTGTAAATTCAAAATCCTCACAAAATTCAATAAAAAGATCTTCATCAGCACGAGGTGATAAAGCGCAATAGGCTATTCTGTTTTCCCTGTCTAATAGTAAACTTCCTGTTCCCTCCAAAAAAACATCTTCTTCTTCGGCTGAAGTATAATCAACAACATTTTCAATTTTAAATCCATTTTCTTCAACAATATCCAAAATATCTTCTCTGCGTTCTAATCTACGATTCTTAGCGTACATGGGATATAAAGCAACGATTCCATTTTGATGAAAGGAAATCCAATTATTTGGGAAAATGGAATCAGGTGTATCTGGTTCTTTTGTGTCTTCTACAACAATTACATGTACACCTACTCCTTGTAACTTTTCTACAAAGGTATCAAACTCAGCTACAGCTCTTGCCTGAACCTCTTCATTTGTTAGCCCCTTTAATTCTTTCTGATAAAAATTATTTACCGCGGTTTGTTCATTCATCCTAAAATTTACAGGATGAATCATTAAAATTGTGTTCGTTGTTTGTTTCATTATAGACGTAATAAAAAATTGTTAAATTCTACCCCTAGAGAATTAATAATCCTTGAATAAAAATTGTGTGGACAAATAATATCGATTTCTGTTGAAATTACAACAGAAACAATTATAAATGCACAGTTTTAAGCAAATTTCAAAAAAAAAATCAAATTGTAATTTAAAAATTTCAAATATTTGAAAAAATACATATCTTGCATTAGCTTAATAAGCAACATACAGCTTTAAAGTCTATAATAAGGGGGATTATATATGGAAGTCATTTTTATAGTTGGAGCAACAATGGCATTTTTTCTGGTATTTCTTGTTTTAAATAAAAAA
>JBDLIB010000051.1:0-18640 GCA_039715085.1 Bacteroidota bacterium
TTAGGATAGGAGGAATATTAGGCTAAATGAATTCTCTTTCTGCCGTAGGCAAGTTCAAGGCAACCCTTGATTGACATTACTTATTTATTAAGCAATTTTAGTAACTTTAAATTAGTAAATTATTCTTTACATTTGATTACTATTAAAACAGAAATTATTGTAAATAAAAGCAGGCGAAATAATAAATATTACCAATATATTTTTAGAATTATAAAAGAATATAAAATGTTAGATTTAAAAAATAGCTTTATAATGGCTCCTGTTAAAACAGGATACAGTGATGGTACAGGTATAATTACTGAAAAACATTTGCAGTTTTATTCAGATAGAAGCGAATTCCTTGGTGCAATTACTCCTGAACCATTATATATGGATGCAGGTTTGCGAGAATTACCAACGCAGATTGGTATTGATAAAGATGATAAAGTTCCGGGGTTAAAAAAGCTAACTGCTGCAATGCACAAATTTAATACAAAAGCGATAGCTCATTTAAACCATCCGGGTAGAATGGCAAATCCAAAATTACCGGGAAATTACTTTTTATCATCAACTGATAAAGCTTGTGAAGCCGGAGGTGCAACACCTAAGCAAATGACAAATGAGGATATTCAAAATGCAATTCAATTGTTTGCTGATTCAGCGAAAAGAGCAGAAAAAGCAGGTTTTGATATTATTGAACTTCAGTTTGGTCACGGTTATCTTGTTGCTCAGTTTATTTCTCCAAAAGTAAATACAAGAAATGATGAATATGGGGGTGTTTTTGAAAACAGGATAAAATTTCCCCTGCAAATATTAGATGCAGTTAAAGCTGCCACAAATCTGCCAATTATTGTAAGAATAAGTGGAGATGAAATGATTCCGGATGGGATTAAATTAAAGGAAATGATTAAATTTTCTAAAATTCTAAAAGAAAAATCTGTTGAAGCTATCCATGTCTCTGCTGGAACAGTTTGTAATACACCTCCCTGGTTCTTCCAACATATGTTTGTGCCAAAAGGGAAGACATGGGAGTTTGCGAAAACAATTAGAGATGAAGTGGGAATCCCTACTGTTTTTGTAGGACAAATAAATGAAGAAGCTGATATACATAAACTTACGGATAATTATAGAGCTGATTATATTGCTGTAGGAAGAGCTCTTGTTGCCGATCCGGATTTTGTGGGGAAATATACTAACCAGGCCAAAGGAAATATTCGTCCGTGCCTCGCTTGTGCCGAAGGTTGTTTGGGAGGAGTGAAATCAGGGCAAGGACTTCAATGTCTTGTGAATCCGGTTGTAGGCAAAGAGATTGATGTTTTTGAAAAAGCAAAAGTATCAAAAAATATTGCCGTTGTAGGTGGTGGATTGGCTGGAATGGAAGCTGCTTTGACACTAAATAAAAGAGGACATCGTGTAACTTTGTTCGAAAACGATAAACTTGGCGGACAATTCAATTTAGCATTTTTACCACCTCATAAAGAATCTTTGAAAAAAATAATTGATTATTATATTGATGAGTTGCAAGTAAATAATATTGATATTATATATAAGGAGGCGAGAGTTGATGATCTTAATGATTTTGATGAGATTGTTGTTGCTACAGGTTCAATACCGGTGATTCCACCAATTGATGGTTTAAAAGAATATTATTGGGCAGAAGTTCTTGAAGACCAGAATTTACCTGAAAATAAAAATACACTTGTAATTGGCGGCGGACTTATTGGTACAGAAATAGCAAGCAAATTACTTTCAAAAGGTAATAATGTGATTATTGTAGAAATGCTTGACGAAATTGCCAGAGGTATGGAAATGATAGAACAAAAATTAACATTAAAAGCACTTAAAGAAAATGATGTTAGTGTTTATCTTAATACAAGAGTAACAAAAGTATCCGGTAAAAAAGTTTTTATTAAAACTCCTAAATCTGAACAAGTCATTGAAAACATTGATATAATTGTTTTAGCTACAGGAATGAAAAGTTATAATCCGTTAGAAAAGAAATTAAAAGGTGATATTCCACTTTATGTGATAGGTGACGCCAATAAAATAGGTAAGGCTCAGGATTCTATAAAGGATGCTTATGAAACAATGAAAAAGGTCTGAATTGTATACTATTGCAGGTATGTATTTCTTTGTTGTTTTTTCTTATTTGTTTGATGTGCCTGAATATAGGTGATTAATGATGAACAATATTTGCCATGATGTTTGTATCAGGGTCGTTAGTATGGATAGATAAATATTTTATATCTCAGATTTTTTCAAACTTCACCGTAAAATGTCTCATGATTGGTGCTTCATCAATAATCTTATACCCATGTTTGGCTTCGGCGCGTGTATCGTAAATGTTTTTTAATACGGCAGCGACATAATCCATATGGTTTTGCGAATAAGTTCGACGAGGAATTGCCAAACGAACCAATTCTAATTCCGGATAGCGATTTTCACGTGTAAAAGGATCTCTGTCGGCTAATACAGTGCCGATTTCAACTCCTCTTATTCCTCCAATAATATATAATTCGATAGCCAATGCTTGAGCTCTGTATTCTTTTCTTGGAATAGTAGGGACAAATTTATTGGCATCGATAAAAATGGCGTGTCCGCCAAAAGGCAGTTGTACAGGTACATCATATTCTACCAGTTTTTTGCCTAAATATGCTACTTGTTCAATCCGGCTTTCCAGGTAATTGAATTCGGTGGCTTCGTCAAGCCCAACAGCCAAAGCTGCCATATCCCTTCCGTTCATTCCACCGTAAGTGATAAAGCCTTCGTACATAATGTTGAAAACGGTACATTGTTTAAAGACCTCTTCGTTATTTAAAGCGATGAACCCGCCCATATTTACCAAACCGTCTTTTTTTGAACTCATGGTCATGCCATCACCATAGGAAAAGAATTCTTTGGCAATTTCTTTGATGGTCTTATCCTGATATCCTTCTTCCCGAATCTTGATAAAATAGGCATTTTCAGCAAATCTGGCTGAATCAAAAAATAGAGGAGTATTATACCTTTTGCAAATTGCAGAAACCTCCTTGATGTTTTTCATAGAAACAGGTTGTCCGCCTGAACTATTACAGGTAATGGTAACAATGATAAATGGAATGTTATCTGTGTTTTCTTTTAAAACTTTTTCTAATTTTTGTGTATTTAGATTTCCTTTGAACGGGTGTAGAATTGTTGTGTCAAATGCCTCATCAATAGTGCAGTCTACTGCGATTGCTTTTCTGAACTCTATATGTCCTTTTGTAGTGTCAAAATGGGTATTTCCCGGTACCAGATTGCCTTCTTTTACCATGGCGGAAAACAATACATTTTCGGCAGCTCTTCCTTGGTGTGTAGGTAGGACAAATTCGAAACCTGTAATTTTTTGGATGGTATCTTTTAGTTTTAAGAATGAACGAGATCCGGCATAGCTTTCATCACCTTCCATTAATGCAGCCCATTGTTTATCACTCATGGCGCCGGTTCCTGAATCGGTTAAAAGATCTATAAAAACCTTATCGGAAGAGAGGTTAAATAAATTATAATCTGCTTCTTTGATCCATTGTTTTCTTTGTTCTAGAGTAGATCGTTTAATGGTTTCCACCATTTTAATTTTATATGGTTCAGAGTAAGGTAGTTTCATTGAGTAAAGTTTAAAATAAAAAAGGATAAAGTTAAAAGTCCAATGTCAAAGGTTTATTTCAGATTTATTTGAGACATGGTAGTGTAAACAAATTATTGCATTGGACTTTTGATGTTTTTGAAGATATCTGTAAAAGCTAAAACAAGCATTATTTTTTAGAATTATTAAAAACATGATAAAATTACAATAAAATATTAAAGAAAAAACATAAAAAGACGAATAAAATGATAATTAAGTAATAAATAATAACTATTGAATTTTTACTGTTAAATCTTGTCATCTTGTTTGATAAAGCTCTAATATGTTGTTGATTTTTTATCTTTTTAGATAATATTTTAAGATTTTAATTTGAAGGAATAGTGAAATATTTTTAAATGTATTTGCTTTATAACTTTTAAAGCGATTTTTAGATGGGATTAAATTGAAAGATGTAAATTTGCAGTCCATAAAAAAAGAGAATTATGTATAATAAAAATATTAAACTAGTAATTGCTGCATTGATAGTTGTTTGGGCGGGATTTGAATTTTATGAAGGCCATATTTGGAATGGAATTTCAATATTATTATTAGCAGGACTGTTTGTGTTTTTCTATTTTAAAAATGAGATCTTATTATTGGCATTTTTAAAATTGCGTAAGCAGGATTTTACAGGAACGGCCAATTTATTGGATAGAATAAAAAATCCTTCTGCAGCATTGATCAAAAAGCAAGAAGGTTATTATAACTTTTTAAGAGGTATTACTTTATCACAAACTAATTTAACACAATCTGAAAAGCATTTTAAAAAAGCTTTACAATTAGGGTTGAGTATGGATCATGATAAGGCAATGGCAAAATTACAATTGGCTGGAATTGCAATGACCAAGCGAAGAAAACGTGAAGCAATCAATTTAATTGCAGAAGCTAAAAAGTTAGACAAACACGGAATGTTAACCGACCAAATTAAAATGGTTAAGCAGCAAATGAAGAAAATTTAGATTTTTTGTATTTTTGGTAAATGACAGAAAATTATATTGAATGGATAGGTTATGCTGCTTCATTTTTTGTTGCAGTTTCATTTACTTTTAGAAGCATGAGTAAGTTTAGAATTGTTAATATTCTAGGCTGCATTTTTTTTATTGCATATGGTGTCTTAATTGATTCTATTCCGGTTATTATTGCTAATTTATATATTTTGGGAATGAATTTTTATCATTTATTAAAAAGAGATAAGCCAATTCCACTTTAGCTGGTATAGAATCGTTTTAGTTTTACACCTTATATTATTTTAATAACAAACAATAAGATATAATACTTTAAATATAAGTAGTTTATATATATTTTATTAAATTTTAGCTTAGTAATATCTGTTTTCCTTTACTTGCCTTGTTTTTATCATTATCAAAATAAAAATCAATTCTACCTAAATTTATTCCCCATTTTCCAACCTGATTGATTAGCATATTTTCACCAATACTATTTTTTACAACCGTAGGTTTTGGTAAAAAGGTATGTGTGTGGCCTCCGATGATCAAATCAATATTTTTTGTTTGCTTTGCTAGATTTAAATCACAGATTTTTTTTGGAGAACGTTTGTAATAATAACCTAAATGAGATAAACAAATTACCAGATCGCAATGTTGATCTTCTTTAAGAATCCTGCTCATGTCTTGAGCAATCTCTACAGGGTTTATGTATTTAGTTTCTTTATAATTTGAAGGATCCACCAATCCTTCCAATTCAACTCCCAAACCAAAAACACCAACTTTTATTCCATTTTTATTGTATATCTTATATGGATTAGCTCTTCCATCCATGATAGTGTTTTTAAAATCGTAATTGGAATTAATAAAGTCGAATTTGGCATGTGGAAGTTGTGCTTTTAATCCATCAATTCCGTTATCAAAATCGTGATTACCAATAGTTGCGGCATCATATTTTAACATACTCATTAACTTAAACTCAACTTCGCCACCAAAAAAATTAAAATAGGGGGTTCCCTGAAAGATATCTCCCGCATCTAAAAGAAGTGTATTTGGATTTTCATTTCTAATTTGCTCAATTAAGCTGGCTCTTCTGGCAATTCCACCAATATTTGGGTATTGATGATGATTGACAGCAAATGGCTCTACATGACTATGTGTGTCATTGGTGTGCAAAATGGTTATATGTTTAGTAGATTTTATATTGAATGAACTCAATGAAAACCCGCCAAGTGTCAATAAGGTGCTTGCAGCTGCAGTTTGTTGTATAAATTTTCTTCTTTTCATGTTCGATTCATTTTTCGTGTTTAATTTTTGTAGTTTGCAGGTATTTTATCAAAAAAAGGTTACAACTTACGGGTTATTGTCAATAATGACTCTATTATCCAGCTCAATTCTAACAGTATCTTTTTCTTTCATGTAATCTAAAAGAGCATCACGAACTTTATAATTAAGGCTGTAAAGATTAACGGGATTTTTAAAGAAATCCATATGATCACCTCCATGCTGTAAATAGTCGCTAGTTAAAACATAATAGTTTTTTGTCTCATCAAAAGGTTTATCATGAATAGTGATCTTCTTTAATTTTTCACCATTAAATCCCAAATTTACTCCGCTCAATGGATGGGCTTTTTGTTCTTTTTCAAAATACTTAAAAAGTTCTTTTATCTGTTTTCCATCCAATTCAACAACTACAAGCATATTTTCAAAAGGCATCAGCTTAAATACATCTTTTACTTTAATTTCTCCTTTGTTAATAGCTTGTCTCACCCCTCCATAATTGAACATGGCCATATCAATTTCTTTATTTATTATTTTTTTAAACTTTGGATTGGCTTTCTGAAAACAGATGTCTGCGTAGATGTTTCCTAACGAGCTCTGAAGCTCTCCGTCTTCTCGGGTTAGTGTTTTTGAAGTATAACTCAAAACAACATTAACTTCTTTTTCCAGTTTATCCTTATATGGTTCTACGAATTTTGTTATTGATGGATCCGATGTTAAATTAGAGTCGATTTTGGTTTGTCCAGACTTTACCGTATCAATACGGTACGGTTGATTTCTGCATGAAACCAATAAAGATAAGAATCCAAGTAAAATGAAGTGGTATTTTAATTTTTTATATAGATTTGTATACATAATTTATAAATATGAAAGTATTCGGTTTAAAAGAAAGATCAGCTCATAAATATATTAAAAAGCAATTAAAGTTAGATGAGAAATCACAAAAAAAATCACCTGCAATTATTCGAAGAGTTGGTATTTTAGCTGATACTAAATTGTTTGAAGCCTATGATTTTACTAAAAAATTAAGTGAAAATTTTAATATGCATCAGGCGGATATCCAATTGGTCTTATATCAAGATTCCGAAGATGATACCAAGGATCTTGCTCATGATATTTTTAATGAGAATGATTTTAAATTAAATGGTAAAATTAAAAGCAAAAATATTCAGCATTTTGCCGATACAAAATTTGATCTGTTAATCAATTATTGCGACTTAGATAATGTTTATGCCAATGTTTTGGTTTTACGTTCAAAAGCCCTTTTAAAAGCAGGATTTGATAGCGACGAAACTCCATTTTACGATATTTCCATCAAAACGCAGGGTAATAAAATACATACATTCAATGAAGAACTTGCCAAATATCTTCATATTTTAAATTTATTGAAGTAACCTTGAGCTGAATCATATGTAAGGAAGTTCCACTATAAAAGCTTCTGTTGCTTTACGATAAAAAATTTGTAAATTTGTCGAGAATTTATAATTGATTAATTATGTTGGTTAGAAAAATTGAAAATGCTCTAAATGAGCAAATAAAGTTAGAGCATGAATCTTCACAAATATACTTGTCAATGGCTTCTTGGGCGGAAAGCCAGGGGTTTGAAGGAGTAGCATCATTTATGTATGCACACAGTGACGAAGAAAGAGAACATATGTTAAAGCTTTTTAAGTTTGTTAATGAGCGTGGAGGACATGCAAAAGTTTCTTCATTGGCAGAACCACCTGTATCATTCGGGTCGTTTAAGGAAATGTTCAAGACTTTATTTGATCATGAAGTACTGGTCTCTAAAAAAATAAACGATTTGGTTGATATCACATTGCAGGAAAAAGATTATGCAACTCATAATTTTTTACAGTGGTATGTAAGTGAACAGATTGAGGAAGAGGCATTAGCAAGAAATATATTAGATAAAATTAACCTTATTGGCGATGATAAAGGGGGACTTTATTTATTTGATAATGATATTAAAATGCTAACGATTAACCCTTCCGGGAATTAAAGTTTTGTTAAACTAATAAAGTGATTTGTATTGATATTTAGATAAAACACTCAGTAATAATATGTTGAGTTGTTTTTCTGTGTCAAATTCGTTCTAAATAAAATTTTTCAAATTACGTTTTAAAACCTTACTTTTGCCAGATGCAAAAATTGAAGAAGTTACTATATATTTTTATTGTTGCTACATTGTTGGTTTCTTGTAGTGAATATCAAAAAGTACTGAATAAGGGTAAGAATACCGAAAAGTATAAAATGGCCGAAGATCTATATAAAAAAGGGGAGTATAAAAAGGCGATCCCACTTTTTGAAAAAATAATGGGTCCTTATGCCGGTAAACCTCAGATGGAGCGTATCCAGTATATGATAGCCGATTCTTATTATCAAACAGAGGACTATTCATTATCATCGTATTATTTTTCTAAGTTCATTACTAATTATCCTAAAAGTTCAAAAGTTGAAGAGGCTGCATATTTAAGTGCTAAAAGTTATTATTTGGCTTCACCTAAGTATAGTTTAGATCAAACAGATACTGATAAAGCTTTGGAAGCATTTCAAAATTATATCAACACTTATCCAAATTCCGATAGAGCAGAAGATGCAAACAGATATCATCAAGATCTAACAAGAAGATTAGAAAAAAAATATTTTGAGGTAGCAAGGCAATATTATCACACAGAAGATTATAAGTCAGCTATTGTAGCTTTTGACATTTTTAATGAAGAGAACCTGGGTTCAATTTATAGAGAAGATGCTTATTATTTTAAATTTAAAGCGGCTTATGATTTGGGAATGAATAGTGTTTTAGGTAAAAAAGAGCAAAGGCTTTTGGATGCTAAACAAGCTTATTTTAAATTTACAAAGTACTATGCTGATTCTGATCATTTGAAAGAGATGGATAGGATGTTGGAAAATATAGATAAAGAGATATTAAAGACAAGAGAAGAGATAGCCAGTATATCACAATAGTAAATTTTTAGAATTAAAATCGACACAATAAACAGATAATCAAATTATTAAAGATATGAAGGATTATAAACAGAGTGAAGCACCGGTAACTACAGTTACTTTTGACAGACAGAAAATTGAAGAACCGACTCAAAATCTTTATGAGTCAATTTCAATTTTAGCTAAAAGAGCGAATCAAATTAATGCAGACCTTAAGCAAGAACTATTAGAGAAATTAGATGAGTTCGCAACTCATAACGATAGTTTAGAAGAGGTATTTGAAAACAAGGAACAAATTGAAGTTTCTCGTTTTTATGAAAGACTGCCAAAACCTACTTCTATTGCAGTAAAAGAATGGTTAGATGATGAAGTATATTTTAGAAATCCTGACGAATCTGAAAATTTAAACTAATATGTCTGTTTTAAGTGGTAAAAATGTGCTTTTAGGTGTAACCGCAGGCATTGCTGCTTATAAAACAGCCTATTTAGTTAGACATTTTATAAAAGCAGGGGCAAATGTGCAAGTCGTTATGACTCCTGCTTCCAAAGATTTCGTTACCCCTTTGACCTTATCTACCCTTTCAAAAAATCCGGTTTATTCAACCTTTTATGATAAAGAGGATGAAAACGAAAAATGGAACAGCCATGTAGATCTTGGTTTATGGGCAGATTTAATGGTAATTGCACCTGCAACAGCCAATACACTTTCTAAAATGGCTGATGGAATTTGTGACAATTTATTACTTGCAACTTACCTTTCGGCAAAATCAACTGTATATTTTGCACCTGCAATGGATTTGGATATGTACCAACATCCTTCTACCAAAGAAAATATTGAAAAATTACAATCTTTTGGTAAAATATTTATCCCGCCGTCAAGCGGAGAGTTGGCAAGTGGTTTGTATGGTGAAGGGCGCATGCCTGATCCTGAAGAAATAGTTTCTTTTGTCGAAAAACATATAGAATCAACTTTGCCCTTACAAAATAAGAAAGTGATGATCACTGCAGGACCAACTTATGAAGCAATTGACCCGGTAAGATTTATTGGAAACCATTCTTCGGGAAAAATGGGTTATGCTTTAGCAGAACAAGCTGAAAGTTTAGGGGCTGAGGTGATATTAATTTCAGGGCCAACCAATATGAAATTATCTTATTCTTCAATAAAGGTTATTGATGTTGTTAGTGCAAATGATATGTACAATGCTGTTCACGAGAATTTTAAAGATTCAGATATTGCAATCTTTGCAGCAGCAGTTGCTGATTATAAGCCCAAAACGATTGCCGATCAAAAAATTAAGAAGAAGGAGGCTGTAATGCAAATTGAGCTTGAACCTACACAAGATATACTGGCTTCTGCCGGAAAAATTAAAGAACATCAATTTTTGGTAGGTTTTGCCTTAGAGACCAATGATGAGTTAGAAAATGCAAAAGGAAAATTAAAGCGTAAGAATTTGGATATGATTGTGCTAAATTCTTTACAGGATAAAGGCGCAGGTTTTAAAAGTGATACCAATAAAATTACGATCATAGATAAAGATGAAAATTTAAAATCTTTTACATTAAAATCAAAGAATGAAGTTGCTGTTGATATATTTAACGAAATAATAAACAAAACGGATGCGTAAACTTTTCATATTATTCTTTTTATTTTCTTTTTCATTCGTTAAAGCACAAGAACTAAACTGTATTGTAAATATTAATTCCGATCAGATCGGTGTTTCCAACAAACAGATATTTACTACCATGCAGGAAGCTGTTTTTGAGTTTATGAACAATACAAAATGGACAAATATCAACTATAAAAATCACGAAAAAGTAGAGTGCTCAATAACTATCAATATTCTCGAAAATCCTAGTCCAAATTCTTTTAAAGGGAAAATACAGTTGCAGGTGTCTCGCCCTGTTTATGATTCTACCTATAAAACACCGGTATTAACTTTTAATGATAATGATGTTTCATTTAGCTATGAAGAATACCAGCCATTGGTGTATAATCGTAATAATTTTGATTCGAATTTGACATCGTTGTTAACTTTCTACGCCTATACAATGTTAGGTTTTCACGCAGATACTTTTACTTTTAAAGGTGGAGAAAACTACTTCAAGGAAGCCGAAAACGTTGTGAATTTGGCACAACAAGGCGGAGGTGCTGGATGGAAAAGAATTGATGGTAATTTTACAAGATACCAGTTGAATGAGAACTTATTATCACCCGTTTATGACGGATTCAGAGAAACAATGTATGTCTACCATTTACAAGGTCTGGATAGAATGGTAGAGAATAAAACAGAAGCAAAAAAGACAATAGCTTCTTCGGTCAAAGGGTTGCAGAAAATCTATGATTCAAGGCCAAATACTTATTTGATAAGGGTGTTCATGGATACAAAAAGTGATGAAATTGTCGATATTTTTGCTGACGGACCAAGGATAGATGCCAAAGAATTAAAAGATATACTTTCAAGAATTTACCCTTCTTTTGATCAAAAATGGCAAAAAATAAAAATATAGATTTTTGTCTTCTTCATGTAATTTTTTTTAAGTTTGAGTCCCGATAATCAAACCTGTATTTAAACCATGTCAATATAATGCTTACAAGTTTAACCGTTAAAAACTATGCTCTGATTGAAAATCTTGATGTTGATTTTTATGAAGGATTAGGTATTATTACCGGTGAAACCGGTGCCGGAAAATCAATTCTTCTCGGTGCCCTCGCTTTGGTTCTGGGAAAAAGAGCAGATTCATCATCGGTTAATAATAAAGAAAAGAAATGTGTAGTAGAAGCAGAATTCTCTATTGATAAGTATCATTTAGAATCATTTTTTGACAGGGAAGATCTGGATTATGAAACAATTACCACTATTCGAAGAGAGATTCTGCCAAGTGGGAAATCAAGAGCCTTTGTTAATGATACGCCAACAACTTTAGCGGTTTTAAATGCGTTGACTAAGCAATTAATTGATATTCATTCACAGCATGAAACTTTACAGTTGGCTGATAAAAATTTTCAATTTCAAATTATAGATGCTTTAGCTGATAATAGAAAGTTTTTAGAAAATTTTTCCAAAGGGTTGGCCCTTAGGAAACAATTAGTAGCCGAATTAGAGAAAATTGAAGCGGAACAGCAAAAAGCCAATGAAGAATTTGAATACAACCAATTTGTTTTAAACGAGCTGGAAGAAGCAAATCTAAAGGTTGGTGAATTAGAAGAACTCGAGGAAAGTTTAGAGAAGCTTTCGCATGTAGAAGAGATCAAGCAGAGTTTATTACAAGCAACCCAAATTGCAGAAGGGGAAGAAATTGGTTTAAAAAGTTTATTGCATAATTTTAAAAATGCAATTCTTAAAATATCCGGTTATTCAAAGAATTATCAGGAACTATCAGAAAGAATAAATAGTATTCATATAGAATTTGATGATATTGTTGGTGAGATAGAAAACGAAAATGAGAGTGTCTTTTATGATCCCATTGAGATTGAGAAACTAAACGACAGGTTACAGTTGATTTACAATCTGCAAAAAAAACATCATGCAGAGAATATTGAAGAACTTTTGAAATTACGAGATGAGTTTTCAGAAAAAGTTGAAATTTCAGTTAATGCTGTTGAAATCATTTCCATAAAAAAGAAAGAAATTAAGGAGGTAGAACATAAGTTAAATCAGCTTGCAGATAAAATTCATAAAAATCGAAATAAAGCAATTCCTGAATTTACAAAGCAGTTGCAAGAGATTTTAGCAAACCTCGAAATGAAGAACACTGTTTTACAGATCAACTTAAATAAAACAAATTCATTTTTACAGAATGGGAAAGACGAAATCGAATTCTTAATCTCTGCGGATAAAGGAGTTCATTTTGAGCAGATTAAAAAAGCAGCTTCAGGTGGGGAAATGTCTCGGATAATGCTTGCTGTTAAAACAATTCTTTCAAAATATACAAGCTTGCCGACCATTGTTTTTGATGAAATTGATACAGGAGTATCAGGAGAAGTTTCCAATAAAATAGCCGATGTAATGCTCGAAATGAGTAATAAAATGCAAGTCTTGGCAATTACACATCTACCACAAATAGCAGCCAAGGGAAATTTACACTACAAAGTTTATAAAGAAGAAGCAGGAGCAAAGATCAATTCAAATATTAAATTGCTTGATACTGAAGAGCGAGTTATTGAATTGGCCGAAATGCTTGGTGGAAAAGAAATTTCTAAAACAGCAGTTGAGCATGCAAAACAACTGTTAAACTAATTAATTGCTATATTTGCAAACTATTTAAAATCAAACTATAATAAAATATAATATATATGTATAATTTACTTAAAGGAAAAAAAGGAATTATTTTTGGAGCACTTGATGAAAATTCAATTGCATGGAAAGTTGCCGAAAGAGCTCATGAAGAAGGAGCTAAATTTGTTTTGACCAATGCTCCTGTTGCGATGCGATTAGGAACAATAGGGGAGTTGGCCGAAAAAACAGGGTCTGAAATTATTCCTGCAGATGCTACGTCAATAATGGATTTAGAAAATCTTATAGATAAGTCTATGGAAATATTGGGTGGAAAAGTTGATTTTGTTCTGCACTCAATAGGTATGTCGGTAAACGTACGTAGGGGAAATCACTATACCAACCAGGATTATAATTTTACAAAAACAGGGTGGGATGTATCTGCATTATCTTTTCACAGGGTTATGAGTGTTTTGTATAAGAAGAAAGCTATGAATGAATGGGGTAGTATAGTTGCCTTGTCTTATATGGCTGCACAACGAGTTTTTCCCGATTATAATGATATGGCTGATAATAAAGCATATCTGGAGTCAATTGCGCGTAGTTTTGGATATTTCTTCGGTAGAGATCATAAAGTTCGTGTAAATACAATTTCTCAATCACCTACACCTACAACTGCAGGTAGTGGTGTTAAAGGTTTTGATGGTTTTATAGCTTACGCTGAAAAAATGTCGCCTTTAGGAAATGCAACAGCTTTAGAATGTGCCGATTATACTATCTCTATGTTTTCAGATCTAACCAGGAAAGTAACACTTCAAAATTTATTTCACGATGGAGGATTCTCAAATATGGGAGTAAGTACTGCTATTATGGATGAATTTATGAAGAATTACGAAGAAACTGAAACAGTAGTTGAAGAACCAAAAAAGCAGAAAAAGAAATAGCTGATTTCTGATAAAATTAATATTTAAAGGATGATTTGAAAAAATCATCCTTTTTTTTTGGTTTTTTATTAACAAGTAGAAATATATCCAAATAAAATTTGTTACTCCTTGCTATTTATTTAGTTAGATGGATTTGATCAGCAAATATTGAAGAAAGAATGAGATATATAGACTCACAATTTTTCTGAAGTATGAGTATTGTCACTTTTTTTTTGCTGAATTTAATTACTTTTGGGAAGCTTAAAAAATAAATATGAGACCATTAAAAATTATTGTGTTGGCAAAACAAGTGCCTGATACCAGAAACGTAGGTTCGGATGCCATGAAGCCTGATGGAACAGTTAATAGAGGTAAACTTCCAACAATTTTTAACCCCGATGATTTACATGCTTTAGAATTAGCATTGAACATCAAGGATAGAATACCCGGAACAGAAGTGATCGTTTTAACAATGGGGCCTCAGCGAGCTGCTGATATTATCAGAGAAGGTTATTATCGTGGAGCAGATAACGGAATTATGATTTCTGACAGACGATTTGGAGGTGCCGATACTTTAGCAACCAGTTATACTTTGGTTAAAGGAATTCAAAAATTAGCTCCATTCGATCTAATATTGGGAGGAAGGCAGGCAATTGATGGTGATACTGCTCAGGTAGGCCCGCAATGTGCTGAAAAACTGAGTATTCCACAGGTTACTTATGTAGAAGAAATTATTTCTTTCACCGATACTGAAGTTGTTGCAAAAAGACGATTAGAGAAAGGAGTTGAAACGGTGTCTTCATCTTTTCCATGTTTGATGACAGTTCATGATTCATCACCTGCTTGCAGATCACGAATAGCCAAGCGGGTAATGCAATATAAATATGCCAGGACAAGAACAGAATTAAAATCAAGATCTACAGATGAAATACTACTTTCATTACATGAGAAAAGACCTTATTTGACAATTCCGGAGTGGGGAGTAGAAGATATTGAAGCTGAAATTAAAAATATTGGCCTCTTAGGTTCTCCAACTAAAGTTAAAAGTGTTGAGAGTATTGTTCTGACTTCTGAAGAAAGTAAAGTATTAAGTGACTCAGATGCCGATATAGAAATGATGGTCAAAGAACTAATTGAAAACCATACGATTGGTTAATGATTAAAAGTATAAAGTTAAAGAATAGAATACAGGATATATCTAAAAATAAAAATATGAAGAGCGTATTTGTATATTGTGAAGTAGAAGATCAAAAAGTTGCTGAAATAAGCCAGGAATTGTTATCAGCCGGAAAGCGGTTAGCACAAAAATTAGGTAGCCCGTTAGAGGCAGTGGTATTTGGAAAAGGATTAAAAGATATTGCAGAACAAATTGCACCTTATGGTGTTGATAAAATCCATGTAGCTGATGACGCTCGTTTGGAACCATTTAGAACACTTCCTCATGCTTCAATAGCAAATGAAATTATAAAAAGTGAAGATCCTCAAATTGTTTTGTTTGGGGCAACTTCTGTTGGTAGAGATCTTGCACCAAGATTGGCTTCTGCTTTAAATTGCGGACTTACAGCCGATTGTACTATTTTAGATATTGGAGATCATTACGTAAGTAAAGAAAAGAAGGAATATAAAGATTTGCTTTATGCCATAAGGCCTGCATTCGGTGGTAGTATCATGGCAAATATCATCAACTGGGATATGCATCCGCAAATGGCAACCGTAAGGGAGGGTGTTATGAAGAATGAAATTTTTGATGAGAACTATCAAACCGAAATAGTATCAGTAGATGTTGATAAAATTCTAAATGATGAAGACTTTATTGTAAAAATAATTGAAAGACATATTGAAGAATCTGGTGTAAATCTTAAAGAAGCACCAATTATTGTTGCAGGTGGATATGGAGTTGGTTCAAAAGAAAATTTTAACCAGTTATATCAATTATCTGATCTGTTAGGTGGAGAAGTAGGTGGGTCAAGAGCAGCAGTTGATGCCGGGTTTATTGATCATGATCGTCAGATTGGACAAACAGGTGTTACGGTTCGTCCAAAATTATATATTGCAGCAGGAATATCAGGAGCAGTGCAGCATACGGCAGGTATGCAGGATTCTTCTCTGATCATATCAATTAATAATGATCCTGAAGCTCCAATGAATAAAATTGCTGATTATGCAATTGAAGGAGATGTAAGTGATGTGATTCCAAAGATGATTAAATATTATAAGAAAAACGCAAAATAATAAACTTATTACCAAGTGTTTAATGCAAAATATTGCAAGCCTTGTGGTTAATTTATTATAACAAAATATAGTTGAATAAAAACTCAAAAACCTAAAAAGCATAAAATGGATAATTTTTTTAAAGATACTCCGGATTTCAAATTTCATTTAGAACATCCTATTGTTGAGAAGATCATAAAATTAAAGGAAAGAGGTTTTACCGAATCGGAAGCTTTTGATTATGCACCTTTAAATCATGAAGATGCTATTGATAGCTATGAAAAAGTATTGAATATAGTTGGAGATATTTGTGCCAAAACTATTTCACCTAATGCAGAATCGGTTGATATTGAAGGACCAAGGATTGAAAATAATGAAGTTATATATGCAAAAGGAACAACAGAGAATTACAATGCTTTACACGAAGCAGGTTTGATAGGTATGTCTTTGCCGAGAAAATACGGAGGATTGAATTTTCCCTTGTTACCTTATGTTATGGCAGGTGAAATGATTGCCAGGGCCGATGCTGGTTTTGCCAACATTTGGGGTTTGCAGGATTGTGCAGAGACAATATATGAATTTGGTTCGGAAGAACAGAAAGATAAATATTTACCCAGATTTAACCGTGATGGCGATACCGCAGCAATGGTGTTGACTGAACCTGATGCCGGTTCTGATCTGCAGTCGGTAAAGCTAAGAGCTACTTTTGATGAAAATGAAAAAGTATGGAAGCTTAATGGAGTAAAAAGATTCATTACAAATGGAGATGCGGATATTGCTTTGGTTTTGGCGCGGTCAGATGAAAATACAGAAGATGCAAGGGGTTTATCGATGTTTATTTACGATAGAAAACATCGGGCGGTTGAAGTTAGACATTTAGAAAAAAAATTAGGAATTAAAGGTTCTCCAACCTGTGAGTTGGTTTTTAAAGATGCTCCTGCTGAATTAGTTGGGAATGAACGATTTGGACTGATAAAATATGTAATGGCATTGATGAATTCGGCTCGTTTGGGAGTTGGTGCCCAGTCAGTTGGAATTTCTGATGCAGCTTACAGGGAAGCTTTAAAATATGCCGAAGACAGGGCGCAATTCGGTAAGGAAATTATCAATTTTCCTGCAGTTTATGAGATGTTGACAAATATGAAAGTCCGATTAGATGCATTACGCTCATTACTTTATGAAACTACAAGATTTGTAGATATTTCTAAAGTATATGAAGAAGTAAAACAGGAAAGATCTCTTGATAAAGAAGAGAGAATGGAGATGAAGAAGTATATGAGATTGGCTGGCGTTTTTACCCCACTGATTAAGATGGTTGCCAGTGAAGCAAGTAATACTATTTCCTATGATTCTTTGCAAATACACGGAGGTACCGGTTTTATGAAAGATTTTCCTATTGAGAGAATTTATCGTGACGCAAGAATTACTTCAATTTACGAAGGAACCACACAATTACAAGCTGTTGCGGCTATTAAAGGTGTCACAACCGGAATATTTTTAGATCAGATAAAACAATATGACAGCGAAGTATCAGAGGTAAATATTGCTTTAAAGAAAAAACTTCAGGCAATGACCGATCTTTATGAAGAAATATTTAAAAAGGTTGAATCAATAGGTAATCCTGACTATTTAGATTTTCATTCGAGGAGGTTGATAGAAATGGCCGGAAATATTATCATGGGTTATTTGTTGGTTATTGATAGTCAGCGAGATGAAAAATTTTGTAGGTCTGCAAGGCTCTTTATCAATTTAGTGAGTTCAGAGAATCAGGAAAAATATGATTATATCAATAATTTTGATGTTGAGGATCTGGAATTGTATAAGTTGAAAGAAACTGAAATGGTAAAATCATAATTTATTTTTATAAGATCAGCATCATTAAAAATATCTTAACTTTGGAATCATAAAAATGTCTTTTTGAATTTAAATTTTTCCATAATAATTCCGGTTTTTAACAGATCTCAGGAAATTGATGAACTGTTGGGTACTCTTACAAAGCAAAGTTATACCAATAAGTTTGAAGTAATTATTATTGATGATGGTTCAAATGACAAGTCGGATTTAATCGTTGATAATTATAAAGATTCTCTTGATGTTAAATATTTCTACAAAGAAAATTCCGGTCCCGGTCAAAGCCGGAATTACGGGATGGAAAGAGCAACCGGAAATTTTTTTATCATTCTGGATTCCGACGTTCTATTGCCCGAAAATTATTTGAAGGAAGTATATAATGTTCTTAAAAATCACTATACGGATGCTTTTGGCGGGCCTGATGCTGCCCATGAATCATTTACCAAAATTCAAAAAGCAGTAAATTATGCAATGACCTCTTTTTTGACTACGGGAGGATTGAGAGGCAGTGAATCAAAAAATAAGAAATTTCAATTACGAAGTTTTAACCTGGGCTTATCCAAAAAAGCATTTCAAATTACCGGGGGATTTGCAAAGCAAAATTTTGGTGAGGATATAGATCTGACCTTCAGGTTATGGGAAAATGATTTG
>JBDLIB010000052.1:0-18554 GCA_039715085.1 Bacteroidota bacterium
ACAAAGAATACTTTCATTATATGTTCGGTAGCTCTGTCACTTCCGTCTTCGGACTTCAGTCTTCCAGCCATTCTTTATCTCTTCACTCATTGTAGCATTGCATCATTCCATAGTATTCAGTGTTTTTAAAAACACATCCGTATCCTGTTTGAAATAGTCTGTAGTGAAGTTTACATCATTCTTGCATTTGTGTTTAAGAATCTTCATATCCTGACTCCATTGGTTGCCATCAAAAAAAGCCAGGCCTTTGAAATCTCTAACTTTATATAAAGATTTTTCTCCATAACATGTACCGAGATAAACATAGTCTATATCATTTTTTGATGCCCAGTCAATAACGGCAAACATCATGTATTTTCCTAGAGAGTAATTTTGAAATTTCAAATCAAAAAAAGCAAACCAGTAATGCAAGGTGTTTCCTTGAATGATTGTAATGACATATCCCACTTTCTTGTTATCTATCTCAAATTCAAAAATATGGCTGATACTTTTAGTGTTCATGATATATTGTAATCTTTCCAGATTTATTGGTTCACTAAACCTTTTTTCGGCATAAGCCAGGCAAAAAACCTGAAATTTAGGATCGTTGACATCGAAGTTACTTTCTGAAATTATGTTAAAAGTAGGGTTTAAGTGGGAAATTTTCTTTGAAACCCTACGGTTTTCAGAAGTTTCTTTAAATCTGTCCAGGTCAACCCTAAGACTTCTGGCCAGATAATAAGTTTCTTGTTTTAGATCCACATTGTTGGAGTAGGGTAAAAAACCCATCTTGTAGATTTTGGGTATCTCAGTCTGTTTTTCTTTTATACAATAGGTAGCATAATTAAAAGTGTATGTGCTGTAATCTACAAAACTTTCCGATCTAAAGGTTTTCATATGAGGTTAATTTACATAAATAATCAGGGCTTCACTTATAGCCAGCCTGTCTGGCGACGCAAGTGAAACCCTGACTTTGACAATCTTTTATGGATTAATCTTCTTCTTTAACCAATAATTCCTTTTGGATATTTTGAGGAACAGGTTCGAATGAAGCAAAAGTTGTTTTAAATGTCGCTCTACCTTGAGTTATTGAACGTAAACTTGTAGAGTATTTATACATTTCTGCTTGCGGAACTTTAGCCTTGATAATTTGATGTTTACCATCACTATCCATACCAACAATAATTGATCTTCTTGATTGCAGGTCGGTCATTACATTACCCATTAATTCTTCAGGAACTCTTACTTCCAGATCTTGTACAGGCTCTAACAATTTTGGTTTTGCATTTAAAAAGGCTGCTTTAAATGCATGTGCAGCTGCAATTTTAAACGAAATATCATTGGAGTCTACCGAATGCATTTTACCATCATAAACCATAACCCTGATGTCTCTCGCGTATGATTTTGTAAGCGGGCCTTCTTCCATAACTTCTAAAATACCTTTTGTGATTGCACCCATATATCTCGTATCGATCACACCACCTGTGATACAGTTATAAAATATAAGTTTACCACCCCAATTGAGGTCAATTTCTTCTTTTCCTCTAATATTGAATCCTTCGGGTTCAGGTATACCTTCATATATAGGCTCAATTTTCATGTGAACTTCACCAAATTGTCCGGCACCACCAGATTGTTTTTTATGGCGATATACAGCATTTGCAGGTTTTTGAATTGTTTCCCTATATGCAATTCTAGGTTGTGTGAATTCAGCTTCAACACCGTAAATATTTTTTAAGGTCCAATCAATTGTAGCAAGATGTAATTCACCTTGACATCCTAAGATCAATTGCTTTAATTCGGTTGAATACTCAGCTATAATTGTAGGATCCTGACTGTGTAATTTTTTTAGAACCTCACTTAATTTTTCTTCGTCTTTTTTATTTGTGGCATTAACCACTTTTCTGATTCTTGGTACAGGAAATACAATTGGTTTGACAGTAATTTGCTTACCTGAGCTATGTAAAGTGTCATTGGTTTCTGTATCCTTTAATTTTAATGTTGCGCCAATATCACCGGCGGATAGCTTATCAACAGCATTTCTTTTTTTCCCGTCCATAATAAATAACTGGTTAAGGCTTTCGGTGTCACCGGAACGGGAATTCACTAAT
Source organism: Bacteroidota bacterium (assembly GCA_039715085.1). Lineage (GTDB taxonomy): Bacteria > Bacteroidota > Bacteroidia > Flavobacteriales > Flavobacteriaceae > Namhaeicola. The sequence continues at coordinate 2,091 of JBDLIB010000052.1, forward strand.
TTATCATTTACTTTTACCTCACCTGATTTTACTTTAAAAAAAGTGACCTGGCCTAAACTGGGTTCGTGAAATGTTTTAAATATAAACAGTGAAGTAGGCTCACTTGCTTGACAAATTATATCATCACCTTCAACACTTTGTGTGGGTTTTAGGTCGGCTGCAGCAGGAGCAACATTATCAATAAAGCCCATTAATCTACCACTACCCATATTATTTAATGCCGAAACACAGAATACAGGAAATAGTTCGTGGTTCAACATACCTTTCCGGATACCTAAGCGCATTTCATCTTCACTTAGCGTTCCTTTATCAAAATACAATTCCATCAATTCTTCATCATTTTCGGCAGCTTTTTCAACTAACTCATTATGTAGTTCATCAGCAAATGCTTTTTGATCATCAGGGATTGGTAATTTCTCAGGTTTTCCTCCATCAGCCCCAAACTTATACATCTTCATTTTTAATACATCAATGATACACTGTGCTCCGTCAATTTTTATCGGATATTGAATTTTTACAGCATTATTACCGGCTAATTCTACGATACTTTTAAAACTATCTTCATAATTGGCATTTAAATGATCAATTTGGTTGACCACAAACAAGGTAGGTTTTCCAAAGCGGTTGACATATTCCCAAATAATTTCTGTACCAACTTCAACTCCATGTTGTGCATTAATAACTGTTACAACTGAATCGGCTACACGCATGGTTGAAGCAATTTCACCAATAAAATCATCTAGACCGGGGGTATCAATAATGTTAATTTTGTAATTACGCCATTCTGTGTGAAGTGGTGTGGCATAAATGGAAGTTTCGCGTTCTTGTTCGATTTTGTGATAATCGGCTACCGTACTTTTTTCTTCTACGGTTCCACGTCGATTTAACAAACCGGCTTCAAATAACATGGTCTCGGCAAGTGTGGTCTTGCCGCTGTTATGAGATCCAACAAATGCAACATTTTTGATGTGTTTTTCTTCGTATATTTTCATGATAAATATCTTTAAAGGATTATATCCCTAAAAGTATGAAAATAATTGCAAATAATTCTATGATTTTGGTTAGATATGTGAAGTTAATTTGTGGATTTGTTTAATCGTTGAATTTTGGTTGGTTTGTTGTTGATGACATTTAACTACTCACCGGGTGACTCCAAGTCACCCGGTGAGTAAAAAGACTATTTGCATGACGGTATTTAGCCAACCCAAGCAACAATCATCCATCAACCAACAACCATCAAAATATCAAACCACATTCACTTCCATTTCCAGAACAACACCAAATTTATTGTTAACGGTATCTTGAATATTTTCAGCAAGTTCTAAAATTTCTTTTCCGGAGGCATTTCCATAGTTTACCAAAACCAAAGCCTGGTTTTTATGAACACCTGCATCTCCAAAGCGTTTTCCTTTAAATCCGCATTGTTCTATCAACCATCCGGCAGGAATTTTTACCAATCTTTCTGAAACAGGGTAGTGGGGTATATTTGGATAATCTTTTTTAAGGTCTTTAAATTGATCTGCAGAGATCACGGGATTCTTAAAAAAACTACCACTGTTGCCAATCTCCTTTGGATCAGGAAGTTTGCTTTGTCGGATTGCAATAATTGCATTTGAAACATCTTTTACGGATGGATCAGTTATACTACTGTTTTCTAATTCTGCTTGAATAGCATCGTAGGAAGTATTGAGTTTGTGTTGATCCTTAGTGAGTTGAAATGTTACACTAACAATAATATATTTTCCTTTTAACTTATTTTTAAAAACCGATTCACGATACCCAAAATTACAATCTTCCTTTTTAAAGGTTTTGATTTTTCCGGTTGCAATTTCTAAGGCTTCTAATTCGTAAAACGCATCTTTAATCTCTACCCCATATGCTCCGATGTTTTGCATTGGTGAAGTACCTACATTACCTGGAATCAGTGAAAGGTTCTCTAATCCTCCAAAATCATTTTCTAAGGTCCAGAGCACAAATTCATGCCAGTTTTCTCCGGCTTGTGCTTTTACAAATACAGTTTGATTTTCACTCTGTTGAGACTGTTGGCTATCGGTTTTTACAACATTTATACCTTTAAGATTAAGGTGGATTACAGGTTTTGTAATATTTTGAGTAAGCAGAATATTACTTCCTCCACTAAGGATAAAAACATCTTTATGGTTCGCAATAATTTCTTGTAGTTGGGTAAGGGATGTAACCGAAACAAAACTTTCGGCATAAGTGTCTATACCGAAAGTATTGTAAGGTTTTAATGATATGTTTTTTTGAAACATTAGGCTTTGTATTGCTCTAATGCAAGTTTAAGTAATTCCACCGAGCGGATCAAACTTTCTTTGTTTAAAACATAAGCAATTCTTACCTGGTTTTTACCGGAACCGGGAGTTGAATAGAATCCGCTTGCAGGAGCAACCATTACAGTTTCACCTTTGTCACTGAACTTTTCAAGCAACCATTGCGCAAAATCATCAGCATCTTCAATTGGTAATTCAGCAATACAATAGAAAGCACCCTTAGGAGTAGAGACTTTTAAATTTGGAATTTTACTTAATTCCTCGATCAAAATATTTCTTCTGTCTACGTACTCTTCAATTACTTCTTCAAAATAACTTTCCGGTGTTTCTAGCGCAGCTTCACTTGCCAATAAGGCATAAGTCGGTGAACTTAAACGTGATTGTGCAAATTTTAAGATGGTTTGAATTACTTCTTTATTTTTAGAAACAACACATCCGATTCTAGCTCCACACATGCTGTAACGTTTTGAAACTGAATCTACCATGATCGCATTTTCTTCAATACCGTCTAAGCTCATAACAGAATTGTGTTCTCTGCCATCATAAACAAATTCGCGATAAACTTCATCGGCAATTAAGAACAGATCGTACTTTACTGCAAGATCTTTTAATTTTAAAATCTCTTCTTTAGAGTATAAATAACCTGTTGGGTTTCCCGGGTTACAAACTAAAATAGCTTTTGTTTTTGAAGTGATCAATTTTTCAAATTCTTCAATTGCAGGTAAAGCAAAACCATCATCAATAGTTGATATAATTGGAACTACATTAATATTGTTTGCAGTTGCAAAGCTGTTATAATTTGCATAAAAAGGTTCAGGAATAATAATTTCATCACCAGAATCGGTAATACTGCCAATAGTAAATGAAAGAGCCTCAGATCCTCCTGTAGTAACTATAATATCATTTGCAGTAACATGAATATCATTTTTTTTGTAATAAGTAGCTAATTTTTCACGATAAGTTTCCGATCCTTCACTACGCTCATAAGCTAATACTTCAAGATTGTTATTTTTTACAGCGTCTAAGGCTACTTGTGGCGTTTTAATATCAGGTTGACCTATATTTAAATGATAAACTTTGGTACCTCTCTTTTTTGCATCTTCTGCAAACGGTACTAATTTTCTTATTGGTGATGCAGGCATAGCCTGCCCTTTTTGTGATATTTTAGGCATAACATTTAGTTGTTAGAGATGTTTTGCAAAATTGCGAATAATTTCCATATTTTCCATTGATTTATATCATTTTTTAGCTAAATTTTTTTATAATGAAAAATTATTGTTATCTTTAAGTTTAAATTAATTACAAACCTTAAAATCACTTAATTATGTCAAATGAATCAAACTTTTTTGCCGGTTTACTTATGGGTGTAGTTGCAGGTGCAGTTGCAGGAATATTAGCGGCTCCGGCTTCCGGAAAAGAAACAAGAGAAAAAATTGCAGAAAAAGCAAATGAATTTACAGGAGACCTGGAATCAAAATATCATGATATCGCTGAACGGATCAGTAATTTAGAAAAAGAATCTGTTGATGATTTCAAAGAAAAATTCTACGATGTTAAAGGTAAAATTAAAAAACAATATGCTCATGTGGCTTCAAAGGTTGAAGATCTGGAAAAGGATTTGAAAGTTAAGTATGCCGAATTACAAAAAGAAGCAAAAAAGATGGAAGCCGAGGCCAAAAACGCATAATTTCAATTTTTGATTTTTAATTATGATAGATACATTAAAAAAATATATTGAAAACAGGATTCATCTTGTTAGATTAGAACTTGTCAGTACCTTGGCTAATATTGGAGCCTCCCTGGTTAGTTCTTTTTTGATATTGGTGATGGCTATGTTTATAGTATTGATATTTAGTTTTGCTTTAGCTTATTGGTTTGGTCAAAAGTATGAGAGTGATGGAATCGGCTTTGCTATAGTTGGTGGAATTTATGTTCTGATATTCATAATCTATTTAGCTTTTGCCAAAAAAGCAATAGATACTAAGGTGAAGGATAAAATAGTCAAGACTGCTTTATCTGGTAGAGAAGATTTAATCGATAATGACGAAAACTTTTAAGTTATGGGAGAATATGATTTCACAATACAGTCATTTGAGGATTTAAAAAGTGAGAAGCAACGATTAAAGCAAGAAATAAAGCGACAAGAGTTTGAATTCAGGAATAATCCAATTTCCAGAATAGCTGCTTCTTTCAGTGGAGGGAGTTCTATTGCTGATACACTTTTTAGTAGTTCATCAGTTGGTAGTAGAGATACCAGAAGATCCGGCATTAATAGTATGTTTTCATCTTTTTTATTAGCCAGTAAGGCAACAAGAAAGTATTATGTTGCTTATACAATTGCTAAAGAAATGGTGCCGTTTACAATTAAAAAGGTGAATGAGTTTATTAAAAAATGAAATTTTAGCTAAAATATTCTAAAATTTCGCTAATTTTTTCTTAAAAATTAAGTTTTTAAAAATTTTCATAGTATATTCATTATGAGATTTTTAAAAACTTTTTTTTGGGCAAAAAATACACCATATTATTTCTGTTTTTTCTTTGGCCATTTATGGCTTTTCCCCAGGATATTTTTAAAATCAAAGGAGGAAAAGATAAATATAGTATGTCTTTTCAGCAAATAAATAATTTAATTGTTATACCTGTTGAGATCAATGAAAAGAAATTGAATTTTATTCTGGATACAGGTATTGATAAAACTATCTTATTGAATTTAAAATTTTCTGATAGCCTAGAACTAAGAAATATTGAAGAAATTATTATAAATGGTTTAGGGGAAGGTGAACCTCTTACAGCTTACAAATCAAAAAAGAATCATACTAAAATTGGTAATATTATAAATTTTGATCATTTGATTTATGCTGTAATGGGGAGCGATTTTGATCTTTCTGCAAAGATGGGAATGGATATAAATGGAATAATTGGAGGTGATCTTCTTCATGATTTTATAGTTCATATTAATTTTTCGAAAAAGAAATTAGTCTTTTATGATCCTGATAAATATTCTTATAAAAAATGTAAAAAATGTGAAGAATTTCCTTTACTTTTTTATAATCGCAAACCATTCATAATTGCTCAGGTTGAAGATGAAAATCAACAGAAGTTTGATGTTAAGTTATTGATCGATTCGGGAGGAGGTGATGCCTTATGGCTTTTTAATACTTCCAGTCCTAAAATTAAAATTCCCAATAAAAACTTTGATGATTATTTAGGAAGAGGATTAAGTGGTGAAATACACGGTAAAAGAAGTAGGATACCTAAGTTTAGTTTGGGAAGTTTTACATTTGAAAATGTCAATGTAGCATACCCCGATTCTACTTCAATTCTTGCAGCACATAAGCATAAAGAAAGAAATGGTACTATTGGAGCCGAAATCATAAGGAGATTTAATATTATCCTTGATTATCGCAAAGAGAGTATAATATTAATGAAGAACAAAAGAGCCTTTAAAAAACCATTTCTGTATAATAAAAGTGGTATAGAAATTTTTTATGGTGGAGAAATTTTGATTAAAAATCCGAAAAATAAAGAAACAGGTTTCAGGGTTGATAAAGAACAAAATAAAATCTATACGGATATTCTAAATTATTTTGATTATGTCTATATGCCAAGCTTCGAAATAGCATTATTAAGAGAAAATTCAGAAGCTAAAAATGCCGGTTTACAAGTTGGTGATATTATTTTAGAGATAAATGACAAATCCGTTTATGATAAAAATATCGAAGAAATTATTTATATCCTATCAGGAAATGAAGGAGGAAAAATTAAAATGTTAATTGAAAGAAAAGGGCTAAAAATAGTTTATAGATTTAAGTTAAGAAGCCTTCTGTGACCTTGGTTTCTTTAAATGAATCCAAAAGAAAAAAGCCCTTGATAGGGCTTTTAATCTAAAGAATTTCTCGAGGTAGATTCAAGAAATATTTTTTATTTTTCTGAAACGACACTTTTCTTTTTCTCTAAAGGGTTGTCAGCTTCTTTGTCAAGAACCCTACCTTTAATTCTTAAAATTTTGGACGTTTCAAATGCGTTTGAAGAAATTGTAATAGATTTTGAAAACGGCCCTATACGGTTAGTGGCGTATTTCACTTTTATTTCTCCGGTTTCTCCGGGCATAATTGGTTCTTCAGGTTTTGTTGGTACCGTACACCCACAACTGGACTTTATCTTTTGAATAATTAAAGGTGATTTTCCTACATTTTTAAATGTAAAAACTCTTAACCCGTCACTGTTTTTTAAAATGTCTCCGTAATCGATAACCTCTTGTTCAAATTCAAATACCGGCCCGGTAAAATCTTTTTTGATCTCTTCTTTTGTTTGTCCTTTAACAGATATTGATAATATCCCAACAAACATAATTAATAGTATTTTTTTCATAATTTAAATTTTGATGTAAAATTAGTGTTTTTAAAATAAAATTGTAAAAAAATGAAACGAATATTATACTTTAAAATTGTAATTTTGCAAACGTTTTTCATAAATTTAACATAATGAGCATTCCAACAAAATATAATCCTGCAAAAGTAGAAGATAAATGGTATAATTACTGGATGGAAAATGGGTATTTTCATTCTACACCTGATGAAAGAGAGGCATATACTATTGTAATTCCACCACCTAATGTTACAGGTGTGTTACATATGGGGCACATGTTAAATAATACCATTCAGGATGTATTGATTCGCCGTGCAAGAATGAAAGGATACAATGCTTGTTGGGTTCCGGGAACTGACCATGCTTCTATAGCTACAGAAGCGAAGGTAGTTGCAAAGTTAAAAGAAGAAGGAATCGCTAAAGCGGATCTTTCCCGTGATGAATTTTTAAAACATGCATGGGATTGGACCCACAAACACGGTGGAATTATTTTAGAGCAGTTAAAAAAATTGGGTGCTTCATGTGACTGGGATCGTACAAAATTTACGATGGATGATGACATGTCTGAATCTGTTACTAAGGTTTTCATAGATCTTTATAATAAAGGTTTGATATATCGTGGTTATAGAATGGTAAACTGGGATCCCGAAGCAAAAACCACAGTTTCTGATGAAGAAGTTATTCATATAGAAAAGAACGGGAAATTATATTATTTACGTTATCAGATTGAAGGTTCTGAAGATTTTGTAACTATTGCAACTACGCGGCCTGAAACTATATTGGGAGATACTGCTGTTTGTATAAATCCTGAGGATGAGCGATTTACGCATTTAAAAGGTAAGAAAGTTATTGTTCCTATCGCAAATCGTGCGATTTCTATTATTGAAGATGAATATGTAGATATGGAATTTGGTACAGGTTGTTTGAAAATTACACCTGCCCACGACCCGAATGATAAAGAGATAGGAGATAAGCATCAATTAGAAGTGATTGATATCTTTAATGATGATGCTACTTTGAATACCTACGGATTACATTACCAGGGTAAAGATAGGTTTGTAGTAAGAAAAGAGATAATTAAAGAGCTGGAAGAATCAGGAAGTCTTGTAAAAGTTGAAGATTATCAGAATAAAGTTGGAACATCAGAAAGAACAGGTGCTATAATCGAACCAAAAGTTTCGATCCAGTGGTTCTTAAAAATGAAAGATCTTGCCGAACCTGCTTTAAAAGCAGTAATGAAAGATGATGTTAACCTGGTTCCTAAAAAATTTAAAAATACTTACCGTCACTGGATGGAAAATGTACGGGATTGGAATATCTCCCGTCAGCTTTGGTGGGGGCACCGAATACCTGCATTTTATTATGGTGATGGCCACAATGATTTTGTAGTTTCTGAAACCGTAGAAGAAGCTGTTCAGTTAGCCAAAGAAAAGACAGGAAAAAATATTACAGAAGCAGATCTTAAGCAAGATGGAGATGCTTTAGATACCTGGTTCTCATCGTGGTTATGGCCGATTTCTGTATTTGACGGTATAAGAGATCCGGAAAACGAAGAGATAAAATATTATTACCCGACTCGTGACCTTGTTACGGCTCCTGAGATCTTATTCTTTTGGGTAGCACGGATGATCATCGCAGGATACGAATACAGAGATGAAAAACCATTTGAGAATGTTTATCTTACGGGAATTGTTCGTGATAAACAGGGTAGAAAAATGAGTAAATCATTAGGTAATTCACCCGATCCTATTGGTTTGATGGAAAAGTATGGAGCAGATGGAGTAAGGGTAGGGATGTTGCTGACTTCTCCTGCCGGAAATGATCTGCCATTTGATGAAGAACTTTGTGAGCAAGGAAGAAATTTCTCTAATAAAATTTGGAATGCATTCCGTTTGGTGAAAGGTTGGGAAGTTTCTGATAAAATTGAACAACCTGAATCTGCAAAACAAGCTGTAAAATGGTTTGATGCCAAATTGGACAAAGTACTGCATGATCTTGAGAGATCGTATAAAGGATATAGAATTTCTGAGGCATTAATGACCACCTATAAATTTATTTGGGATGATTTTTCTTCATGGTATTTAGAAATGGTAAAACCTGCTTATCAGAGTCCGATTGATGCTAAAACCTACGAACAAACTATTAAAAATTTCGAAAAGATTGTAAAAATACTTCATCCTTTTATGCCATTTATTTCTGAAGAAATATGGCAATTGGTGAGAGAAAGATCTACTGAAGAAGCTTTAATTATTTCGCCATGGCCAACCGTTGAAAATGTAGAGGAAGAATTGGTAAAAGAGTTTGAATTTGCAACCGGAGTAATATCAGGAATCAGAAACATACGAAAAGAAAAAAATATTGCAAACAAAGATGCTGTTGAACTTTTTGTACTAAATAAGGAAAAAGAAAATACAGATTTTGATGTGATCATTTCAAAACTTGGTAATGTTTCCATGCTGGAATATGTAACCGAAAAGAAAGAAGGTGCTTTATCTTTTAGAGTAAAATCCAATGAATATTTTATTCCTATGGGAGATAATATCAATGTAGAGGAAGAGATCAAAAAACTGGAAGAAGAATTAAAATATGCAGAAGGATTCTTGAAATCGGTTCAAAAGAAATTGAGCAATGAACGTTTTGTAAATAATGCACCTGAGCAAGTTGTTGCAAACGAAAAGAAAAAACAGGCAGACGCCGAAGCTAAAATTGTAACTATTCAAGAGAGTTTGAAGGGACTGATATAGTTGTTTTTAGTTAGCAGTTTACTCACGGGGTGAATATTTTCATTGCGAAAATATTCACCCCGTGAGTTTTATAAATATTTTCCTACTAATCAGAAATTATTTGGTCTGTTCTTTTCATACCCAATCAAGTTGAGTACATGTTTTGAACGAATACTTCATTTGTTGGTAAATAAAAAAGGTTGATATTTGTATCTCAAAATTCAAATATGCTAAATTATCCAATAAAATTTGAACCGATCCTTAAAGAGAAGATCTGGGGAGGTGACAAACTTAATAAAATTCTTCACAAAAATACTTCGTCACATGATATAGGTGAAAGTTGGGAAATATCAGATGTTGATGGTGATATTTCGATAGTAGCTAATGGAAAATTAAAAGGAAAGTCTTTACAGGAATTAATTTCAGATTTTAAAGCTGAACTTGTTGGAGAAAAAGTTTACCAACAATTTGGAGATAAATTTCCTTTATTGATCAAATTTATTGATGCTAAATCACCGCTGAGCATTCAATTACATCCTGATGATACATTGGCAAGGAAGCGTCATAATTCTTTTGGAAAGACCGAAATGTGGTATGTTATGCAGGCTGATGAAGATGGTAATTTGATAGTTGGTTTTAATAAAGAGGTTGATAAAACAGAATACTTAAAACATTTGGAGAATAAGACCTTAACAGAAATTTTAAATACGGATATAGTAAAAGAAGGAGATGTTTATTTAATTCCTACCGGTAGGGTCCATGCAATTGGTGCCGGAGTTTTGTTGGCAGAAATTCAGCAGACAAGTGATATTACTTATCGAATTTATGATTGGAACAGGCAAGATGACCAGGGAAATTATAGAGAACTTCACACAGAAGAAGCTTTGGATGCCTTAGATTTTAGTGTACAGAAAGATTATAAAACTCATTATATTAATAAATTAAATAAATCAAGTGAAATACTTGAATGTCAGTATTTTAAAATAAATATTCTAAATATTGATAAGTCACTAAAAATTCAAAATACTAATGATTCTTTCATTATTTATATGAATGTAGGAGGTGTAGTTGAGATTATTACCGATGATAAATTTGCGACCAGACTTTCTTATGGAGAAACCTGTTTGATTCCTGCAAGTATAAAAGAATTTGAAATTGTAACTAATGAGAATTCCAAATTATTGGAAGTAACAATTCCTTAGAAATATCACTAACCAAAAAATCAGAATTATGAAAAAAACACTAATTTTAGCCGTAATCTTAAGTTTCTTTGCTTGCAGGAAAAGCAATGTAATTATTGCACAAAACAATCAAAAAAACACTTCTGAAACCATTTATCAATTTAAAGTAAAAGATATTAATGGTGAAGAATTCGATTTCTCGACCTTGAAAGGAAAGAAAATAATGGTTGTTAATACAGCTTCTAAATGTGGAAACACGCCTCAATACGAAGATCTTCAAAATTTATATGAAAAATATAAAGATCAGAATTTTATAATTGTAGGTTTTCCGGCAAATAATTTTCTAAGCCAGGAACCGGGAACAGACCAGGAGATAGCTGAGTTCTGCAAACAAAATTACGGGGTTACATTTCCTATGATGTCAAAAATATCTGTAAAAGGAAATGATATACATCCCGTTTATCAATTTTTAACTCAAAAATCTAAAAACGGATTTCAGGATTCAAAAGTAAAATGGAATTTCCAAAAATATTTGATTGATGAAAAGGGGTATGTTGTCGGAATTGTAAATCCGAAAACTCTACCAAATGACAAAAAAGTAATATCCTGGATAGAAAATAAATAAGCTATGCAAAATAAAAAGAATACAATTTGTGTCCATACAGGGGAAGTTTCCGACAAGCAATTTGGCAGTGCGGTTTCGCCAATTTATATGGCTACTTCTTATTCATATTTAGATGTTGATCAAAAAAGATATCCACGAAATTTTAATACACCAAATCAGGAGGTAATTGGTAATAAAATAGCAGCTCTTGAAAATGCCGAAGCCGGATTAGCATTTGCTTCTGGTATGGCAGCCATCAGCACGAGTTTGTTTGCTTTTTTAGAAAAAGGCGATCATATAGTTCTTGCCAATGAAATTTATGGTGGTTCATTTAATTTGGTTACCCAGGAATTTGATAAATACGGAATCTCATATGATTTCACTAATGGAGTAGAGGTTGAAGATTTTGAAGAGAAGATCAGATCTAATACCAAGGTGATTTATATCGAAACACCTTCCAATCCCTTGCTTACAATTACCGATATTGCAGCTGTAGCTGAATTAGCCAAAAGTAATAATATTGTTAGTATGATCGACAATACTTTTGCATCACCCATTAATCAAACCCCGATAGGTCTGGGTATTGATATCGTAATTCACAGTGCAACAAAATACCTTGGAGGCCATAGCGATATTTTTGCAGGTGTTGTAGCCGGTAGTAAAGAGCATATTCATAAAATTAAGCTTAAAGGGAAGAATTTCGGCGGAAATATTAGTGAATTCATGAGTTATTTACTGGAAAGAAGCATAAAAACATTGGGTGTAAGAGTTGAAAAACACAATGAAAATGCACAATTTATTGCTGAGTTTTTAGATGACCATCCATCTGTTGTAAAAGTGTATTATCCTGGATTAAGATCTCATCCAAATCATGAAATTGCAAAAAAACAAATGCATGGTTTTGGAGGTATGTTATCTTTTGAATTGAAAAGTGGTTTTGATGTAGTGGCATTTCAAAAGTCATTAAAAATGATAAAACCGTCCTTGAGCCTGGCAGGGGTTGAATCCACAATTTTATTACCATCATTGACTTCGCATTCGCCTATGACAAAAGAAGAAAGAGAAGCATTGGGAATTTCAGATAGTTTGTTAAGACTCTCTGTAGGAATAGAAAATAAAGAAGATATTAAAGCTGATATTGAGCAGGCATTTTTATTCAGGACTTGACTATTTTCGTATCGGATAGATTTTGATTACTCACCGGGTGACTTGGAGTCACCCGGTGAGTGAAATTTTTACTCATCCGATGACTATTTTGATTGCGGTTATTAGTCATCTGATGACTTATAGCATTTTCTTTAATTCCTCAATTACGAAATCAACTTCTTCAACAGTATTATACTTACTAAACGAAAATCGCACCGAAGTTTTTAGTGCTTCTTTTTCATTTAATATTGTATTTAGAACATGCGAGCCTTTGTTGCTTCCACTTTGGCAGGCACTACCTCCGGAAGCTGCAATTCCTTTAAGATCAAGATTAAAAAGTAACATAGAAATTTCTTTGGGGAAACGAACGTTTAATATATGAAAAGCACTTTTATCCAATACATTTGAAGTACCGTTAAATTGTATGTCTTCAAAATTCTCTCTTAGTTTATTGATAAAGTATAGTTTTAGGCCTTCAATATATTTTTTGTCATTTTCAAAATTGGTAAAGGCAATTTCCATGGCTTTTTCCATACCAATGATACTGTGAATGTTTTCTGTTCCTGCCCTGGCACCTTTTTCTTGCTCACCTCCGTGAAGGATGGGCTGAATACCGATTCCTTTTTTAAAATATGCAAAACCAACACCTTTGGGGCCGTGAAATTTATGAGCACTTGCAGCAATAAAATCTATGGGAGTCTTTTGCAGGTCGATGTTTGTATGAGCAATTCCCTGAACTGTATCCGAATGAAACATTGTATTATACTTTTTGCATAAACCAGATATTTTTTCAAGATCTAAAATATTTCCGATTTCGTTATTCACCATCATTAAACTCAATAATGTTTTAAGTGATTGATCTTGCAATAACTCTTCTAGGTGATGTAAATCAATTTCTCCTTTTTCATCCAGGTTGACATAATCTACTTTAAGTTTATGCTTTTCCTGAAGCATTTCTACTGTATGCAACACAGCATGATGTTCGATTGCAGAGGAAATAATTCTTTTTACACCCAAATTTTCAACAGCATTGAGTAGAATTAAATTATCGGCCTCGCTACCACCGGCAGTAAAAATAATTTCGCCGGCAGAACAATTTAAAAATCCTGCAATATTTTTTCGTGCATTTTCAACCAATGATTTGGCTTTTCTTCCAAATTGATGCGTCGATGAAGGATTGCCAAAAACTTCGTGCATACTTTGTGTCATTATAGAAATAACATCTTTATCAATTGGGGTAGTGGCGGCATTATCGAAATATATTTTTTGCATGATGCAAAAGTAAATAAATTTATTATGTGCTACTTTTTCAAAAACCACAAAATTTCTATTATTTTTGTTGTATAAATTTAGTTTATGAAGAGATTTTTAATTTTAGTTGTGGTTTTATTGAATTTTTCATGTGATGATGGAAATTTTGATATTTCAGGTTTTGAATTTGAAGACAAAATAACAGTATGTGGTGAAGATAAAATTACTTTGTACAGGTTAAGTGATGATGGACATAAAGAAGCATTGATCATAACTTTAACAACTGATCAAATTAAAGATTCTGAGGAAGAAATCCCACCAGTTTCTGTAACCGAAAACGGTCTGTATACTGTAACCGACAGAGTTTTTGATGATGAGGTGACCAGTAGTTATTTTTGTTCAGTCATACCACCTGCTGAACCAAAAGTCACTAAAGATTGGCGTGGAGTTGGAGGTAAGATTTTAGTTGAGAATAAAGCTGTTTACCACACAGATGGAGAAACAATTGTTGCCTGGGAGCATATAATTACATTGCAAGATGTTGTATTGAAAAGCGGTGACGATTCCTTGATTTTTGATAACACCTATTTGTTTGGAACTTTCCAAACGGGAATTTAATATATTATTTCCAATAAAATAATCATATAAAAAACTTATAACTATGACAACACTAAATATTGGTGATAAAGCACCTGATTTTAAGGGAATTGATCAAAATGAAGACGAAATACAATTATCAGATTTTAAAGGTAAGAAAATCGTTTTGTTTTTTTACCCAAAGGCCAGTACACCCGGCTGTACTATGGAAGCTAAAAATTTAAGAGATAATTATGAAGCTTTTCTGGAGAAAGGATATGCGATTGTTGGAGTGAGTGCAGATTCTGTAAAACGTCAATTTAATTTTGCTACAAAAAACGAACTTCAATATTCTTTAATTGCCGATGAAGATAAAACTATTCTAAATGCATATGGTGTTTGGGGGCCAAAGAAATTCATGGGAAGAGAGTTTGACGGCATTCACCGTACTACTTTTATCATTGATGAAAATGGAAAGATTGAGGATATCATTAAAAAAGTTAAAACCAAACAGCATACAGAACAAATCTTCGGTGAGCTTTAAAAATGCTGATTGACAAATAAATACCCTGAAATCACTTCAGGGTTATTTTTATTATGCTTGCTGTAAACAGCAACTGTAAACTGTTACTTTCTTGCTTCGTGTCTTCGTTTTGAATAACCAAATAACCGTTGATCTTTGATGAGTTTTGCTACACCTTCAGGTAACATATCTTCCCAGCCTTTTTCAGCATGTGCAATCATTTTATAGACATTTCTGGAGAAAATTCCCAGAATTTTAGGATCGTAATTCTTTATATCGATTATTCTGCCATTAAATTTAAAATATTTATACAGTTCCTTCATTCGTGGATGAACCCTTAAATTCTCGCTATCGGTAATTTCGCCGGTTTCCAGATCTTTAAGTGGATACAAATATACTTTCAGGTCTTTATAGAACAGCTTACCAAATGCTTCCAATATACCACCACTAAGGTCTCGATAGTATCTTTCATCAAAAATTTGTATCAAATTATAAACTCCCATAGCCAATCCCATTCTTTTTTTAGTGAATTCAGAGAAGTAATCTACAAGTTTATAGTACTCCTGGAAGTTGGTAATCATAACAGTTTGTCCCAGAGAACATAATAATTCTGCTCTATCTAAGAAATCCCTTTCATTTATCTCACCACCTTCTGAGCGTAAATTAGCCAATGTTATTTCAAAGATTGTTTCAGTATTTTTTTCGGTAACTCTGTTTTCTGCAAGGAATAATTTTTTTGCTTCTTCATATATTTCCATATTAACTTTGGTTACGGGTCTATAACTACCACGTAATGCTAATATATTCTTCTTATAAAGTTCATGAGCTGGTAATAAGGTTTTTCCATCAGGTCCAAACATTACAGCATCTGTCATGTCATTTTTAAGTAGATGCAAACTCATCAATCGATTATCTACATAAGCAAAACGTGGTCCTGAAAAATCTACCATGTCAATTTCAATGGTGTCTTTTTCAATGTTGTCATAAAAAGATCTTAGTAGTTCTTTAGGGCTGTCATTCATGTAAAACGCACCGTAAATGAGATTTACCCCAAGCATACCAAGAGTTTCTTGTTGTAATTTTGAGTCGGTTTGTTTAAATCTTATGTGTAATACGATCTCATTATAGCCTTCTAATGGATCTAATTGAAATTTTAATCCTACCCAACCGTGGCCTTTAAACTTTTTTGCAAAATCAATTGTGGTTACTGTATTGGCGTAACTGAAAAATACTTTATCAGGATGTTTATCTCTACTCAATCTATCTTCGATCAGACTCATCTCATAAGTGATCATCTTTCTTAATCTAGACTCGGTTACATAGCGAGTATCTGATTCTTCACCATAAATTGCATCTGAAAAATCTTTATCATATGCCGACATAGCTTTTGCAATAGTACCTGAGGCACCACCTGCTCTAAAAAAGTGGCGTACAGTTTCCTGACCTGCACCAATTTCTGCAAACGTACCGTAAATATGTGAATTTAAGTTAATCCTTAAAGCTTTTTGTTTTAGAGGAATAACAGGTTCTATGTGTTGATCTCCTTTGAGTAAGGCCATTTTAGTTAGTTTTTACACAAAGATAATTAAGATTTATAAAACCTTAATTTTTCAGGCTTATTTTTTGGATATTTTATAAAACAAAAAAGTTTGTCCATTTTACAATGAACAAACTTTTTAAAGTGAAATTAAGAATCAGTTACTTTAATCTTAAATTCTCAAACATTTTTACATACCCTTTAATTCTTGAAGAAGTTCAGTCAAGGCTTCTTTTGCATCACCAAATAACATGGATGTTTTTT
>JBDLIB010000053.1:0-18506 GCA_039715085.1 Bacteroidota bacterium
TTCATATGTTTGGTTTTTCTTATTTTAAATTATAAGTTCACTCTTCCTTTAGTGTATAAATTTATAATTTTCTTTTGTTTATCTTTGTTTTTCTTAAAAAATATCATCCATGAAAACAGTCAAAACCTACGTACAAGAAAACAAAGAAAGATTTATCGAAGAACTTTTCGAATTGATTAGAATTCCTTCTGTAAGTGCAGATCCAAATGCAAAAGGGGATATGATAAAAACTGCCGAAGCAATCAGGTCTTCCCTAGAAAAAGTAGGTTGTGATAAGGCAGAACTCTGTGAAACACCGGGTAATCCTATCGTTTATGGAGAACTAATTATAGATAAGAATCTTCCAACTGTTTTGGTTTACGGACATTATGATGTGCAACCGGCAGATCCGTTGGAGTTATGGGAATCTGACCCGTTTGAACCAGTAATAAAAAAGACAGAGCTACATCCCGATGGAGCTATTTATGCGAGAGGTTCCAGTGATGATAAAGGGCAACTATATATGCACGTCAAAGCACTGGAATACATGATGAAAAATAATGCATTGCCTTGTAATGTAAAGTTTATGATCGAAGGAGAAGAAGAGGTAGGATCGACAAGCCTGGGTTGGTTTGTAAAAAGAAACCAGGAAAAATTACAGAATGATGTTATCCTGATTTCCGATACAGGAATGATCAGTAATCAACAACCTTCAATTACAACAGGATTAAGAGGTTTAAGTTATGTAGAGGTGGAAGTAACAGGCCCGAACAGGGATCTGCACTCTGGTTTGTATGGAGGAGCTGTAGCGAATCCGATCAATATTTTAACCAAAATAATCGCTTCTTTACACGATGAGAATAACCATATCACCATCCCCGGTTTTTACGATAAAGTTTTGGAAGCTTCCGATGAAGAAAGAGCCGAAATGGCTAAAGCGCCATTCTCATTGGAAGAGTATAAAAAAGCATTAGATATTGATGAAGTGTATGGAGAAAAAGGTTTTACAACTAATGAAAGGAATTCTATACGACCGACTCTGGACGTAAACGGAATTTGGGGAGGATATATTGAGGAAGGTGCCAAAACAGTGATTCCTTCAAAAGCTTACGCTAAAATCTCAATGCGATTGGTTCCTGACCAAAACCCTGATGAAATTACCGAAATGTTTAGTAAGCACTTTGAAAGTATTGCTCCCAAAGCGGTAAAAGTTAAGGTTACGGCACATCATGGAGGCGATGCTTATGTAACTCCAATTGATAATATTGGTTATCGTGCTGCAAACAAAGCCTATACCGAAACTTTTGGTGTAGAATCAATTCCTCAAAGGTCGGGAGGTAGTATCCCTATCGTCGCCCTTTTTGAAAAGGAACTCAAAAGTAAAACCATTTTAATGGGATTTGGTTTGGATAGTGATGCAATTCACTCCCCTAATGAACATTACGGAATTTTTAATTATTTAAAAGGAATTGAAACCATCCCTTTGTTTTATAAATATTTTGTGGAGATGTATAAGGAGACTAAATAATAGGTTTTTCTTTTTAGATTTGTCAAAAATTACTTGAGATATGAATTTTCATAAACTTATTTATAGTGCCTTATTTTTAATTATTTTCTCTGTAGATTCCTTTTCCCAGGTTAATAATTCCGGCTTTGAAAGACTAAGCGGGAAACAATTTGAAAAGGTGTCAGAAAGAACTCAGGAGGCTATTTCGGATAAGAATTTACTTCCCAATAATATAAAGGTAAGTGTTGACAGCGCGTTTGTTGACGAAGAGAATAAATTACTCAATATTTATTATGCTAAAGATCTTTCTTATTTCAGGTTTCGTGAAGATTGGTTGCATAATTTTAACTCAGAAATAAAAAGTGCCCAGAAACGGAAAATCAGAAGAAAATACGAAGTAAACAGTTATATAGATACAGTACCCTTATCGGAATATATTCCAAATCTGTACCGCAAATCAACTGATATAGACAGCACCCGGTTTGAAGTTAGACCAGAGGCTGATATTGCACATGTTAAGAATATGGATATCCCTTTTGATATCACCTATGGCTTAACAAATAAACATATTGCCATATGGGGAGGCCACGGATATTTTTATTCAAATGCGGATAAAATATGGAAGTGGCAACGCCCAAATCTTTTCACCACTGTTGAGGATATGGAGAACTTCTCCTATGTGGTTCCATACATTATGCCTATGCTGCAAAATGCCGGTGCAAATGTTTACTACCCTAAAGAAAGAGATACAAATAGAGATGAGTTTATTATCGATATAGATAATAGCAGTGATGCAATAGAAATGACTAAAAATGTTGAGGTAGCTGATGGAGGTTTCTTGTTGAAAGAATTTTATGGGGATTATGAAAATCCTTTTGTATTGGGTAAGCATTTGGAGATGAAATCTTCGAAACTAAGTGCTGAAAATGATACAATCGCATACAAATTTAAGGTTGATAGAGCCGGAGAGTATGCCGTTTATATTTCTTATGCCAAGGGGAATAATGTAGGTGATGTAAAATATACAGTTTTTCACGATGGAGGAGAAACAAATTTTACAGTAAACCAGAAGATGGGACATGCAACCTGGGTTTATCTCGGAACATTTCAGTTTGGTACAAAGAATTCAAAAGTAGTTGTCTATAACACTTCCGAAGAAGAGGGGATTATCAGCTCCGATGCGGTAAAAATAGGAGGAGGTCTTACCAGAATAAGTAGAGAAGGTTCATTCAGCCCCAAACCTGCATATATGAATGCTGCACGTTATTATTTGCAGTACGCCGGAGTGCCGGACTCCACGGTATATACACTTTCTAAGTATAAAAATGACTATAAAGATGATTACAAAAGCAGGGGAGAGTGGGTAAACTACTTATTGGGAGATGTTTACAGCCATAACAGAGATAGTACACTTCAGGGTTTGAATATTCCTGTTGATCTGTCATTGGCATTCCACACAGATGCCGGAACCACTAAAACAGATTCTGTTATTGGTACATTGATTATCCACAGCACAAAAGGATTAAAGGACGAGCGTTTTTTTCCTGATGGCAGAAGCCGTTTTGCCAGTCGTGACCTGGCTGATATTGTAGAGACAGAAATACTTAAAACTATAGGGGATAAGTATAAAAGCGACTGGACATCAAGAGAAATATGGGATAAGAAGTATTCCGAAGCCACTTACACTAATATTCCTTCAATTTTAATTGAATTATTGTCTCATCAGAACTTTGGCGATGAGAAATATGGCCTTAATCCAAATTTTAAGTTCGATGTAAGCAGGGCAATATATAAGGGGGTACTTAAATACCTTGCCTACTTTAACAAGAGAGATTATGTGGTAACACCCCTTGCAGTGAACAGTTTTTCGGTAAATTACCTGGATAAGAAGTTTATTTTGAATTGGGAGGAAACTAAAGATAAAACTGAAGAAACAGCAACAACTGAAGCCTTTATAGTTTATACTAAAGTTGATGGCGAAGGCTATGATAATGGTGTTATGGTAAATGGTAAAGAATATGTTTTCGATAAAATTGAAGAGGGAAAAATCTACTCCTTTAAGGTAAAAGCTGTCAATAGAGGCGGACTGAGTTTTGATTCCGAAATACTGTCAGCAAGTATCAGTAATTTCGAAGATAATCCGATACTTATTGTAAATGCCTTTGATAAACTTTCAGGCCCTGATTTTTTCGAGACCGACAGTTTAGGGGGATTTTCAAAATGGCATAAGTCGGCTATTGCAGACGGAGTGGAATATTCTTTTACAGGATCTCAATATAATTTTAATAAAAATGATCCCTGGGTATCAGATCCCTTGACCGGGCACGGTGCGAGTTATTCCGATTATGAAGGAATAAAAGTAGTTGGTAATACTTTTGATTATCCATATAAACACGGTAAGAAGTTTGCATCTTTAAAACTTTCTTTTGTATCGACAAGTGCGAAGGCTTTTGAAAAAAATCCGGAAAAATTTAATTCGTATAAAAATCTTGACCTGATCTATGGCAAACAGAGCGTTTATAAGCTTAAATCAAATTCATATAAAGACTTTAGCCTGTTTAAACAGTCCATGCGTGATGCTATTGATAAATGGCTAAGTGAAGATAAGTCGATGTTGATCTCCGGTGCTTTTATTGCTAAGGACGTATTTTTGGATAATGTAACTGATACCCTGCGCGGAAACTGGGTTAAGGATAAGTTGCAATATTCAATTTATTCTGACCGGGCATGTCAGACAGGAGAAATTAAGGGAGAAAATCAACTGCTAGTTTCCAAAAAGCCGTCTGAAGAAATTTATGAACTGAGATCGGTTGATGCTATAAAACCTGAAGGAGGGGCAGAGGTAATTTACAGATACAAAGAAAACAGTTTTCCTGCCGGAGTAATTGGCGGTAAAAATGGGTATAGAGTTTTAAGTTTTGGTTTTCCTTTAGAATCTGTGATAGAAAATCAGGAGGAGCTGTTTAAGGAGATAGCAGAACGCCTGTTGTGGTTAAAGTAATAACCTGTTCGTCCTCCTGAATACTTACTCCATACTTCTTTCATCTTCTAATTTATTCCACCAGTATTTTTTTAGTAAAAAGATACAAACAGCCAGTATAGCAATTAAAATATAGATAGGTATAATTTGTCTAAAGATTATATACATTGGTAATAGTACAAGGATTGTTTGGGTTATAGTACCAATACTTACATTGAACATATCTCTTCCAAAATGGGTATTTTTCTTAAAGCCCGGATTGTCAGCTAATAATTTATCATGAATAGGTTTCCAAAATCCCCAGGGCCTAACATTGGAGTAAAAAGATTTTAATATATCTTCTTCTGTAGGAGGAGCTGAATAAGTTCCTATTACACTTCCAATAATTGAAAACACCAACAAAATTGGAAAATAGTATAAATCTAAGGTATCATCAAAAATGTTAGGTAAAATTAGAGCGGGTATCATTCCTGCAATCATTCCCCAGAAAAATCCTTCGCCATTAAATCTCCACCAATACCATTTTAAAATGTTTGCAACCACATAACTTCCAAATAAAGCAGAAACTAACCATTGCAAAACAGAATTTACATCTTGCACAAAGAATCCTAAAATAATACTTACGGTTACAACAAGGATTCCAGAGCCATAATTCATGAATTTAATCTGATTCGAAGTTACATCTGTTTTTTTGTGTTTTAAATAAATATCATTAATAAGGTATGCCTGAGCGGCATTTAAAGTTCCTGCAAATGTCGACATAAATGCTGCTAACAAACCTGCTAATAACAGGCCTACTAGTCCTACAGGAGCAAACTCCTTAATTGCTGAGGGTAATATCAACTCAAAATCAACATCTCCGGTTGCAGTGAGTAAATCAAGTTTTTCGTAATAAATAAGTGCCAAAGCAGCGAAACCGGCGATCATTAAGTATCTTACCGGCATCAATATTACCGATACAAATCCACTCATTTTCGAAGCCTCCTTGGGAGATCTTGTCGATAGAATTTTTTGCATATCATAATTAGGAGCAGGACCGGCCAGACTCACTAACACACCTTTAAAAACCATCATCATAAAAAATATGGTAAAGAGTCCGAAACCATCCGATTTTATTTTTTCATTTACCTGGGGGATGATCTCACTCCAATCCAAATTAAGTTCCCAGCCAAAGAACGGGCTCATCCAGCCATCGGGTATATTCAGGGTATTTTCTCCTATGGCACTGAATCCTAAATACCCAATTATCAAGGCTGAAACTGTCATGATAGCGAATTGAAGCACATCTGCCCAAACAATACCGGACATACCTCCGAGTAATGAATAAAAAACAGCAAAAAGGGTAAAAGTAATACCGTAAAGATGAGGTATATATTCAGGAGAAATAGTAAAAGGAATATAATTGCCTACAACCTCCCATGGAAGAAATATCTCTACAAACTTTCCTAAACCTATAAAACCATAAGCTAAGAAACCCAGGCAACTCAAAAGGGCAAATACCACTACAATGGTATGGGCTAATTTTCCTCCTTTACCAAAACCAAAACGGGTTTCGATCCATTCGGCTCCGGTAGTTACATTTGATCGTCGTAACCACTTGGATAAATATACCATTAGGAATATTTGGTTAAAAACAGGCCATAACCAAGGTATCCAGGCACTTTTAATACCATACACAAACATCAGGGTCACCAACCAGATCGTTCCCGAAATATCAAACATACCTGATGCATTGGAAAGCCCAAGCATATACCATGGAATTGATTTTCCTCCCAACAAATAATCACCTGTGCTTTTTTGTGCTCTTTTTCTTAGAATTAATCCAATGGCTATGGTTGAAGATAAATAGATGAGTATGATTGAAATGTCAATAGCTTGTAGCATGTTTAAATAATTTGATTGAGATAATAAACGGCTGAAATTAGTATTTTTATCTTGAAAGCTATTTGATGTAAATCAAGAAAAGTTACAAGGTTTTAACAGGTTGTCTTGATAAATTATATTCTGTTAACTCATTATATTTTAAAAAAAATATGTTTTATTTGGATTTCTTTACTCCTTTAATCAAATGTTAATTAAAATATAGAATTATGGATATGGAAACAGATTTTATTACCAGATTAAAACAAATCAAATCTGAATACGAAGAATTAATTTCTCAAAAGAACCTGGAAATTGAAAAACCTTATAACGGTATATATGATAGATACAAAAACCCTGTATTAACTTCTGAACATATTCCACTTACCTGGCGTTTTGATCTAAACAAATCAACAAATCCATTTCTTATGGAGAGAATTGGGTTTAATGCTGTTTTTAACGCAGGTGCAATTAAAATAAATGGTAAATATTTTGTCGTAGCCAGGGTAGAAGGGAACGATAGAAAATCTTTTTTCGCTGTTGCGGAAAGTGATAACGGGATAGATAATTTTAAGTTTTGGGATTACCCAATTTCGATGCCTGAAACTGAAGACCCAGATATAAATGTATATGATTTGCGGATTGTTCAGCATGAAGACAGATGGTTATACGGAGTGTTTTGTACGGAAAGAAAAGATACCGATGCACCCGAAGGTGATACATCTTCTGCTGTAGCCTCAGCAGGAATAGCACGAACCAAAGATCTTAAAAAATGGGAACGATTACCAGATCTGATCACTTATTCAGGACAACAAAGAAACGTTGTCTTACACCCGGAATTTGTGAATGGAAAGTATGCATTTTACACACGTCCCCAGGATGGATTTATTGATACAGGTTCAGGAGGAGGTATAGGATTTGGCCTATCAGATACTATAGAAAATGCAGAGATTAAAGAAGAAGTTATTATAGATGAAAAAACCTACCATACTGTATATGAGGTGAAAAATGGTTTAGGGCCGGCACCAATAAAAACCAAATATGGCTGGTTACATCTTGCGCATGGAGTAAGAAATACAGCTGCGGGACTAAGATATATACTTTATGCATTTATGACAGATCTGAATGACCTTTCAAAAATTATCTATAAACCGGCTGGCCATTTAATTGCTCCAAGAGGAACTGAACGAGTAGGTGATGTTTCAAACGTAGTTTTCTCTAATGGCTGGATAACCGATGATGATGGTAAAATTTATATTTATTACGCTTCTTCAGATACACGTATACATGTGGCCACAACAACGATTGATAGATTAGTAGATTATTGTATGAATACCAAACCGGACGGATTACGATCGGCATTATCTGTTAATACAATTGTTGATCTTATTAACAAGAATAAACAATTTCGGTAAAAAGATAACTCCCGTTATCGTATTAAGCCAGTTTCTATTTCTTGATATACATCAAGTTGCACCAAATTAATAATTATTAATTTGGCAATCATCTAATAGTCTTTTTTACAGACTTAATCCTAAACTTAACACATTAATATAGTGCTATTTGAATTTAGGACAGAGTCAGTATTAATTAATTTCTATAGATATCAATATTATTTGAACCTTCATAATTAAGAGCATAAGTTTAAGCCTATGACTATCGAAGAAAAAATAAAAGCCCGTGTAAATCTTTACGCAGTTTTAAAAAATTTAGAGCAGTTGGTTGTTCTCGATTCAGAGATAAAAGAACTCATAAAGGATTGGGATATTTCTATCGAATTCAGAGTTAAGAGAGGCCCTGTTTCTTCAGTTGAATTCAAAAATGGGAATTGTAAAGTAATCAAAGGGAAATTAAAAAATGTTGATGTGGTTTTTTTCTTTTTATCAGAAAGTCACTTAAACAAAATGTTTGATGGCAATGCAAACCCAATTCCTTTAAGAGGATTTACAAAGCTTGGTTTTTTAGATAAAGAATTCTCTAAAGTGACCGATAAACTGGAGTATTATTTAAAACCTACACCTGAGCTTTTATCCGATAACGAATATCAAAGAATAAATACAATTTTTACATTAACAACCGCTGTAAATGCCCTGCCTGTAATCATGGAATTCGACCCTAAAGCAAAACTTACAGGAACGCATTTAACCAAAGGAAGTTTATTTATTAACGTTGAAAATGGCCCCAAGGCTTTTATAAATACAGATAAGAATTTCATTGAGGTTGGCGAAGGGAATTCAACGGATTCAACTTGTGAAATGATCATTAAAGATATCAATATTGCTAACAAATTCTTTAATGGAGGAGTAGATGTTTTTTCTGCTTTAGCAAAACAAGATATAAAAATTGAAGGACAAACATATCTATTGGATAATATTGGATTGATCCTGGATAGAATTCCAATTTATGTCAATTAAAAACTATGGGGACACTAAAAAAAACATTTAAAAAATTTGATTATAAAAAATCAAACGAACTGTTTGAAAGAGCAGTGGAAGTTATTCCTAATGGAATATACGGACATTTCAGCCCGGCGCCCTTAATTCCAGCATCGGCTTATCCATTTTATATTGAAAAAGCCGAAGGTTCAAGAATAACTGATGTCGACGGGAATGAATTTATCGATTATATGTGTGGTTATGGCCCTATGGTTGCCGGTTATAAAAATAAAATTATCGAAAAGGCTGTATTCGAAAAATACCAAAAAGTGGATACTGCAACAGGTGCTCCGGAGGTAATGGTAGAACTTGCCGAAGAGTTGGTAAATACAATCACTATTGCTGATTGGGCTTTTTTTGCAAAAAATGGTAATGATGTAACTTCTTATGCCTTGATGGTGGCACGCGAACATACACAGCGCAAAAAGATTATCAGGTTAAAGGGAGGTTATCATGGTGTTCATCCCTGGACACAATCTCCCGATCATCCGGGAATAATCTTCGATGATGCTAAAAATATTATTATTGGAAAATGGAACGATATTGATGACCTGAAAAGAATCATCAAAGAAAATAAAAATGAGATTGCAGGACTGATTTCATCACCTTACCACCATCCGGTTTTCTTTGATAATGAAATGCCAGAAGATGGTTATTGGCAAGAAGTAGAGAAGATATGTAGAAAAGAAGGTATTGTATTAATTATTGATGAAGTTAGAACAGGTTTTAGAATTGATATGCGAGGTGCAAATGAAACATTTGGTTTTAAGCCTGATCTTATCTGTTTCTCAAAAGCTATGGCAAACGGTTATCCAATTTCTGCACTGGTCGGAACAAATGAAATAAAATCCAGTGTTTCAAAAATTTTCTATACCGGAAGTTTTTGGTTTTCAGCAGTACCAATGGTAGCTTCTATGGAAACCATTAAATACCTGAAGTCTACTGATGGAGTTCAAAAAATGAGACAGTTCGGTAAAAAATTGGAATATGGTTTGGTTAAAATAGCAGATAAGCATGGGTATAATTTAAAAGTAACAGGGCATCCTTCCATGCAATATTACAGAATTACGGATGACCCTACCCTGAAGTTACACCAAAAATGGTGTGCAGAATGTACACAAAGAGGAGCTTATTTTACATCACATCATAATTGGTTTGTTTCAACTGCCCATAATGAAGAAGATCTAAAACTAACACTCGATATTGCAGATGATGCTTTCCATGCACTAAAATCATAAAATAAATAATATAAAAAAATAATTATTGTTATGCCGCTATCAGAGATAGAAATAAAAGAACTTAAAGAAAAAGCTGTCAAGCTTAGAAAAGACATCGTAGATGTTACTTTTTGGGCCGGGGGAGCACACATTGGAGGTGCAATGAGTATGGTCGATATAATTACCATTCTCTATAATAAATTTATGAAAATTGACTCTTCAAATCCTGATTTAGAGGACAGAGACAGGTTTGTTTTAAGCAAAGGACATGCCGGAGTAGGACTTGCTCCATTATTAGCAGAAAAAGGTTTTTTTGACAAAGAAATATTAAAAACTTTCAACCAGTTTAACTCACCTTTTGGGATGCATTTAGACAGCCTTAAAGTAAGAGGTTTGGATGCTTCAACAGGTTCTTTAGGACATGGATTGCCAATTTCTTTAGGAATGGCTTTAGCTGCAAGAATAAAAAAATTGGAATATAAAACATATTGTCTGCTTGGAGATGGTGAAATGAATGAAGGTTCTAACTGGGAGGCAATAATGGCAGCAGCACATTATAAGGTTACAGATCTCATTCCTATTGTTGATTTTAATAAACAAATGATAGATGGTAAAGTAGAGAATATCATGTCATTAGATCCTTTAGCAGATAAATGGATAGCTTTTGGTTTTGATGTTGTTGAAGTAGATGGTCATGACTTTAATCAGCTTAATGAAGCTTTAGAAAAAGCCCATGCCGCAACAGAGAAACCTGTGGTAATCATAGCTCATACCATAAAAGGTAAAGGAATCGATTTTATGGAAGATCAAACAAAATGGCACTACGGAAGTATTGATTCATCTGTACTTGAAAAAGCCAAAACATCTATTGAAGTAAATAGTTAATATCTAAATTTAGGAAAATGTCAAAAGAAATATTAGGAACAACCTGGACTGTTTATGATGCAGATACATTAACTCAGGCAGAAATTTACGGACAAGTACTTACCGATTTAGGTAAAATTCATACTGAAATAGTTGCTTTAACAGCAGATTTAGCAAAATCAACTAAAATTGGAAAATTCCAGGATGAATTACCGGAAAGATTTTTTAATGTTGGCATTGCAGAGCAAAATCTTTTCGGAGTAGCTGCAGGGATGGCAAAATCAGGTTTACTGCCTGTAGTATCAACCATGGCGGCTTTTGCTTCTATGCGTGCTGCAGAACAGGTTAGAACAGATATATGTTATCAAAACCTCAATGTAAAAATTATCGCAACACATGCCGGGTTATCTTTTGGTTCGGCTGGTTCAACACATCACTGTACAGAGGATTTATCTATAATGAGAGCTTTTCCGAACATGACTGTAATCGTTCCAGCTGACGGAATAGAAACAGCTAACGCAGTTAGAGCTGCTATTGAACATGAAGGGCCGGTTTATATTAGAATCGGACGAGGATTTGAACCAACTTATTACAAAACTGAAGATTATGGATTTGAATTTGGCAAGGCAGTAAAACTTCGCGAAGGTACAGACATTACAATTATTGCATGTGGAGTTGCCGTTTTACAATCTGCTGAAGCTGCAGATTTTCTTCGTGAAAATGATGGTATTAGTGTAGAGGTGTTAAATATGCATACGATTAAACCCATAGACCGTGATGCTATTATAAATGCAGTTAAAAACTCACGAAGAATTCTTACAGTGGAAGAACACAATACTTTTGGAGGTTTGGGTAGTGCAGTAGCAGAAGTTATAGCAGAAAGTGGTGTAAGTTGTGCCTTTGAAAAAGTTGGTATTCCCGATGAGTTTTCAGTAGTTGGTTATCCCGAAGATTTATATAGTCATTACGGTTTGGATTCAAACGGAATAATTGATAAAATAAGAGAATTAATGGGAAAAGATTTTGAAGAGGATGATAACTGGGATGACGAAGTTTAAGTATTCCTAACCCCTCTTAAATCTTTTTTTAAATAGTAAACAGAATAAATAATGAACGAAGAATTAATTGCTAACAGGCTTTTTACACATGCTGTTTTCCCTGTAATAAAAGTGGTATTACAGGATGATAAATATTATAAAAAAATATTCTCAAATGTAGTGGCTAAAGTTGCAATAACTGCAGAAAAAAAAGGAGCAGTTTTGTGTTTTAATAATGGGGAATTTAATATTGAATATGAAAATCTGGGAGATGCAGATATAACATTCTTTTTTTCAACCATTGAAAAGATGAATAATTTTTTGAGAGGTAAGACTGTTTTACCAAAGATTTCAGGATGGACTAAAGTATCTTTACTTGTAAAGGTAATTTTACTTTTAAATTCCTTGAAAATTATGATGCCTAACGTCAGGCCTAAATCAAAAGATAAGAAATACCTGAAAGTAAAAATGGCTTTTTACATGGTAACAACAGCCCTTAGCCAACTAAATAAAGTAGGATATGAAGATATGAAAAGGTGGGTGGCTAAACAACCCGATCGTATCTATCAAATTACTGTTGATGATACAGATATTGCTGCATATCTTAGGGTAAAAGCCGGAAAATCTAAAGCAGGAAGAGGGGACTATAAAAGAAAAAGGCCATTCGTGCATATGAAACTAAACGGATTAGATGGAGCCATGGCTGTTTTACTTCGAGATGTTGAATTTGTAGATGGAGTTGATAAAGGTCATGTAACTATTGTAGGAGCTCCCGAATATGCTGCCCAAATGAACGATTATATGATGCGTATTCAGGCATTAACAACATAGTACCTACCATATAACTAAACTACATTTTGAAGGTTAAAAAATCTTCATTAGAATATTTTTTATCTCGAGTTCAGGGGGGCTCGGGATATTTTTTATTTATGACCATCCAATCAAACAACTTATCTATATTTGCATTAGAATTTTTTTTTGACGATTGATATTTTATATTTTTTCAAAATAAAATAATAATAATTTTATGGACACCCTGTTATCAGATTTCATTCCGGACTTCGACCTTTTCTCATTTCTCACTAAAGAGGAAATGGAATATTCCAGGAACTTTTTTAAACGAACCAAACTTAAAAAGGGAGATTTTCTATCAAAAGAGGGAGATATTTGCAAAAAAATTGCAATTGTAAGAAGCGGAATATTACGTTCTTTTTATAATAAAGATGATGAACAATTAACAACGTATTTCAATATAGAAGGTACTATAGCTACAGCTTTGCGAAGCTATTTAAAGGAAGTTCCTGCCTATGAAAATATGCAGGCTGTTACAGATGTTGAAATATTTTATATCGAGAAAAAGGATATGAATAAATTGTTTGAGGATATACCGGCATGGAACAAGATTGTAAGAATAGCCATGGAGACCCTTTATGTAAAAATGGAAGAGAGATCAATATCCCTGCAATATAACACTGCAAAAGAAAGGTATCTGAACTTCTTAGTAGAATTTCCTAATTTGGCAAATAGAATTCCTTTACAGTATATTGCATCCTTTCTAGGAATTACCCCCGAAACATTAAGTCGGATTAGAAAGAGCCTACTAACCTGAGTTCGACCAATAATTTATTCGAATTATCCCGATAGTTCATTATAAACCTTAATTGTCTAAGGACTAATTACCTGAAACTGTGTGTAGAGCTTAGATCGAACTCAGGTTAGAAGGCTGTTTTTAACCCTTTTTCTTACTTACTATACTATGTTTTGCATAATTCAAACCCATTGCATCATATCTTTTTGCCAGATGTTTTAAACGGTTTATGAAATCTGGATAATCTCTATCTTCTTTCGCCGACCAAACAACTTCAGATAAAGCAGTCATACGTGGAAATACCATATATTCTAGATGTTCAGTAGTTTTAATGTACTCAGTCCACACATTTCCCTGAGCACCTAAAATATACTTCTGTTCCTCTTTAGTTAATTCTTCCGGTGTAGGTTCATAGTTGTAAACTTTCTCTACCGAAGTATAACCGCCAATTGCCAGAACTTCTCCGGCTTGTTGGTCTTCCGGCACTTGGTATTGATCAAAATAACAATGCGACCAAGGAGTCATAACTACATTGTGAAGCTGTTTTGCAGCCTCTATACCTCCTTTTGTCCCTCTCCACGACATCACACTTGCATTAGGAGCTAAACCACCCTCTAAAATTTCGTCCCAACCAATAATATCCCTGTCTTTTGAATTTAAGAATTTTTCTATTCGCTTTATAAAATAACTTTGCAGTCCATGTTCATCTTTAAGGCCTTTCTTTTTTATTAATCCCTGAGCATATTTACTTTTTTCCCATTCGACTTTTGGAGCCTCATCCCCTCCGATATGAATATATTTACTTGGGAATAGTTCAATTACTTCTGATAATATATCCTCTAAAAATTTGAATGTCTCTTCAGTAGGAGAATATGTATGAGGAAATACTCCCCATCTTTTTGCAACTTCATATGGCCCGCCTGTATTACCAAATTCAGGATAGGCTGCCAAAGCAGCTGATGAATGTCCCGGTAGTTCTATTTCTGGAATTACTGTTATATGTCTGGATGTTGCGTAAGCTACAACTTCTTTTATTTCTTCCTGAGTATAGAATCCACCGTATTTTTTTCCGTCGTATTTAAAGGGTTTGAACTCATCTCTACCATGTCCAATAAGAGTTTCATCTCTCCATGCTCCAACTTCTGTTAATTTCGGATATTTTTTAATTTCAATTCTCCACCCCTGATCTTCTGTTAAATGCCAGTGAAAGGTATTCATCTTATGCATAGCAATCAGATCGATATATTTTTTAATAAAATCGATAGGGAAGAAATGACGCCCTACATCCAGATGCATACCCCTGTAGATATACCTTGGACTATCAGTAATTGTAACAGCAGGGATAGTTAATTCAACTTTTAAATTATTTCCTGACTCAATTGTTGGTGGCATCAACTGCCTGAGAGATTGTATTCCATAAAATACACCTCGTGCAGTTTTACCGGAAATAACTATTTGATCATATTTTACTGATAATAAATACCCTTCATCGTTATTGATGGAATCATCAATTTTCAACACAATATTTCCGTTATGATTATCTGCAGCAAAACTGATATCTACTCCCGATGCAGAACTTAACATTTTTGCCAGATAATTTCCTTCATTTTCTAAAGATTTTTCTCCAACTATTTTAGTTTTTGAATCAATAGGAAACCTTCCTTTAGAAATTTCCAGTTTTGTTGGTTTTGGTATGATTTGACAATCCTCTTTTGAATTTTCCATACCAGCATATTTATTTGAACATGAAGCAAATAAAAAAACTGATATTAATAATAATGAAAATCTCATTTTCTTCTTCTTTTTTAATTTCTATTGATAAACTTTAACATAATCGATTATCATATCAACAGGTAAATCCTGAGGATTAACATCCCCTGCCCATTTTCCTCCAAGCTGTTGATCGATCAATACAAAAAACGGTTGATCGTAAGGCCATTGCGTTGGATCAACACCTTCTATTCTCGGATATTCGAAAGTTTTATTTTCGTTTAATGTAAATACTATTTTATCGGGATACCATTCCAAACCAAATGTATTAAATTTTGACATATCTGCATCAGCTGTTCCGTAATGTGGTGGATTTTCTTTCTGTTTCAACTCTATTGTATAATATGAATGAGTTGTTTGGAAAACCCTGTTTTCAAAATTTATATGCTCCATAATATCGATCTCTCCGTTGCGGGGATAATCACCATATTTCTCTTGCTCTGCCAACATCCATATTGCAGGCCATGCACCCTGGGCACTTTCGAGCTTCGCTCTAATTTCGATCTTACCATATTGAAAAGCAAATTTCCCTTTTGTCCAAATTCCACCTGTGAGAAATTTTCTGGGATCGCTTAAAGTATCATTATTTACAACCCCTCTCAGATACAACTTCCCTTCTTTAATATTATAACATTGCTCATCTTTAGTCATATATTTATTCCATCCTACTTTACCGGGAGGAATTACTGTCCACTTACTTGTATCTATTTGCTGAGTATTAAAATCATCCTGCCATATTAACTTCCAATCTTTTTTCTCTCTCCCTTCTTTTTGAATATAGATATTGGAATCAACCAAATTATATGGTGTATTTTCACATCCAACCAAAAAAAATATTAAAATCGGTAATAGCCAAAAATATTTTTTCATTTCTGTATTTTTATTAATATGTTCCATTCCGCTTTTATACTACTTAGATGTTATAACTCCAATTTCGGCAACAGTCATTATTTTACTGTCATTTGAAATTTTGTCTGCTACTAATTTCAAATACCTAATATCAAAACTTTTTTTAAAACCAATTTTTTGTAATACTGTATTTGCCTCAATATTAGAAAACTCACCTTTAGATAATAACTCCCAATTTTTAGCATCACTACTACCGTAAAAAGAATAATGCGTTACAATGTTTTTTGGATATCTGTCCTGAGATGGTGTATAGCTAAAACCATAGACACTCTCTGTTTTACCTAAATCAATAACAATTTCTTTTGCACCATTGCCTGGTTTTGAATTGTAATGAGAAAAAACATTATCATCAATTGCACTTAATTCTCCACTATTATTTGCAATTTTTACTTCCCAGTTCTTCTTACTGATATCAAAATTTTTGGTAACAACATCACTTTTTCTGTTAGTTGCCTTATCGAAAGTAAACGACTTTATTGTGGTTGGTTTATTTACAATAAAAGGTTTTATATATTTATCAGATTCAAAATCAGGATCTTCCCCATCGGTTGTGTAATACACCTCTACATCACTTGCGGGAACATCCAATGATACAATACCTTCCTTATTTCTAATAATTTTTGCTGCATCAACAACTGCAGGAGCATTATAAATCTCAATATTCGAAATAAGGATGCATCCTTTAGCATCGTCTATGTTTATTCTTAATTTTGAGGCCTTTAGTGTTTCGAATCTTAAAATTCTTTTATATCCTATAGTAGTTTGCTTATCAACTGTAAGCCATTCGCCATTTACCTCAGCTTCAACAGAAAATTTCTTTATACGCTGTCCCAGTTTAATATATTCTTGTATCACTAACCTGTTAATCTCTTTGGGCTCTCCAAAATCGATTGTTATTGAGGCTTTATTAACATTGTCATCAGTTGCCCAGTAGGTGTCCTTTTTGCCGTCAATGGCATTGCCTGAATCGAATCTAAGCACACCTCCTCTAACGTTTGTCGCACTAATTTTTTTATTCAGAGCTAAATTATTTGCAAAATCTTCTTTTAGCTGTGCTACTAACTTTTTTAGTTGTTTTTCATCGTTTTCATGTACCAGGCCTCTTTTATCAACAGGTAGATTTAGCAATAAAGTACTATTTTGGCCTACCGATTTATAATAAATATTAAGAAGGTGTTCCAATGATTTTACCTTATCATTTTCTGATTCATGATAGAACCAACCCGGACGAATAGATACATCAGACTCTGCAGGAACCCAATGTGTTCCATTTTCATGGCCCATTGAATATTTTTCATCATAAGGAGCATCTTTTAATAGTGGAGACCATGTTGTTTCATAGGCAAATCCATGTTCATTTCCCACCCACCTGAGATCGTGACCGAATATTACAGCACCAGGTTGCAGTTCTCTAATAATTTTATAGGTGTTTTCCCAATCGTAATAATTTAATTTATCAATTTTTCTGGTTTCATTGGCTCCGCCATAATAGCCATCCCCTCCGTTAGCACCATCAAACCACACTTCGAAAATATCGCCATAATTAGTCAGTAGTTCGGTTAATTGATTTCTCATATAAGCGATATATTCCGGCCTTCCATAATCTGCATGATTTCTATCCCAGGGAGAAAGATAAATACCCATTTTTAGCCCATACTCCTCACAGGCTTCTGCCAAATATTTTACCACATCACCTTCACCATTCTTCCATGGAGAATTTTTCACTGAATAATTTGTAAATTCCGATGGCCATAGACAAAATCCGTCATGATGTTTAACAGTTAATATTATCCCTTTCATTCCAGCTTCTTTTGCGACTTTAGCCCATTGTTTTGCATCTAATTCTGAAGGATTAAATAGCTCAGGTGGTTGGTCTCCGTAACTCCACTCCTGATTTGTAAAAGAATTTATATTGAAATGTACAAATCCATAGAATTCCATTTCTTGCCATTTTATTTGATTTTCTGTTGGAATTGGACCAACCGGTGCCGGAGCAGGAACTTCATTTTTACATGAACTAAATAAAATTATTCCTAATAATAGTATTTTAATTTTTTCCACAGTTTAATTATTTTAAACTATTCTTAATCCATTGATATTGTTTGTTCTATAAGTAATTTTCTTTGTTTTTTAATTGATGGGATATCAATTTCCCAACCTCCTTCAACCTTATTCAGCTCAAAACCTTTTCCTTCGGGTGTAAGTTGAATTTTTGAATTATCTAATTTATAGAATTCAGGTATATATATCAGGCTATTATCTTTAGTATTTTCTTTCCACTCAAAATTTGCTTTCCCTTTCTCAACATCTGTTTTATAATTCAATAGTTTTCCGGAAATTCTTTTTGGATAGGCTCTACT
>JBDLIB010000054.1:0-18429 GCA_039715085.1 Bacteroidota bacterium
CTTTTACCAGGTAGCAGGTTTTCTTTAGGAACTTTTACGTCGTCAAAGATCAATTCGCCGGTAGCAGAAGCTCTTAAAGACCATTTATGGTGGGTTTCAGGAGTAGAAAAACCTTCCATTCCACGTTCAACGATCAAACCGTGAATTCTTCCTTCTTCATTTTTTGCCCAAACAACAGCGATATCAGCAAAAGGAGAATTGGAGATCCATAATTTTGCCCCGTTAAGCAAATAATGGTCTCCCATATCTTTGAATTTGGTTTCCATTCCGCCCGGGTTTGAACCGTGGTTTGGTTCGGTTAAACCGAAACAACCCATAAATTCACCCGTAGCCAGTTTTGGCAGATATTTTTGTTTTTGTTCTTCCGATCCAAATTTCCAGATTGGATACATTACCAAAGAAGATTGTACAGATGCTGTAGATCGCACTCCGCTGTCTCCTCTTTCAATTTCCTGCATGATCAGTCCATATGACATTTGGTCTAATCCTGCTCCTCCGTATTCCTCGGGAATATAAGGTCCGAATGCACCAATTTCAGCTAATCCGTTAATAATTTGATTAGGAAATTCAGCCTTTTGAGCTGCATCTTCAATAATTGGTGTAACTTCACGTTTTACCCATTCCCGAGCGGCATCACGAACTAATTTGTGTTCGTCCGTAAGTAATTCATCCAGTTGATAATAATCCGGTGCCTGAAATAAATCCTGAGCCATAATTTTGTGTATTAGATTTTTTTAGTGAAAGCAAATTTACAATTAATAGTTTGATATGAACAAATGGAATTTGGTTAAAAATTCATAATGTTTTTAAAGATTCTTTGTAGGTTTATCAATAAGAAAAGCGACATGCATCATGAAAATTTTGATGATCAGAAAGGAAGTCCCCTTTAGGGACATGCCTGCCGGCAGGCTGGCTTTAGGGGTTGGGGTTAAACAAAAAATAATTAACTTACTGATATTAAATCAGATATAATTTTCAAAATTTGATCACTTAATAAAATAATGATGAGTTTGCCTTGAGCTTGCCTGCGGCAGACAGGGAATTCTTTTCGACTAAAATTTCTTACAATCCTAAATAAATATCACGGTGCTCTGCACCTTATTTCAACCTGGTGGCTATAATTACAAATGTTGTGGTGCTCTGCATCTGATAAAATTGTTATTTTTACACCTTTATTAAATAAGCAGCAGAGCTGCATAATACCTGTAGAAATTCAATAGGTATGATTGATTTAGGTGCAGAGCACCGTAATATTAAAAGATAATATAGTAAAGC
Source organism: Bacteroidota bacterium (assembly GCA_039715085.1). Taxonomy (GTDB): domain Bacteria; phylum Bacteroidota; class Bacteroidia; order Flavobacteriales; family Flavobacteriaceae; genus Namhaeicola. The sequence continues at coordinate 1,276 of JBDLIB010000054.1, forward strand.
AAATCGGAATTAATTTTTGATATTTACCCCCTAAATCCCTTCCTGCCGGCAGGATTCCGAAAGCTTTTGGGAGAGGTCAAATCAAGAATTATCTATACCCAACACTTGATTCGCATGAATTAATTAATTGTTAAGTATTCATTTATTTTAATTGTTTAATTTTGTGTTGATGCGAAACACTTTTAAAAAGGTAGAAAAACTTAAAAGCAGGAATTTAATTTCTGAATTATTTACTTCGGGAAAATCATTATCTGCATATCCTTTAAAACTGATCTATTTAGAAAAAGAACATGATTCTTCTTCTATGGTACAAGCCGGAGTTAGCGTTCCGAAAAGGATTTTTAAAAAGGCGGTTGACCGTAACAGGATCAAAAGATTGATGAGAGAAGCTTACCGGTTAAATAAGTATTTAATTTACGAATCGGAACATACTAAAAAACATATATTCATGTTTATATATGTTGGGAAACAGGAAGAAAACTTTGCATTAATTGAAAAAAAGATGAAGAAATTATTGCACACTTTTTTAAATACGGTAAACGATAACTTATAATTTATTATGATAAAGCTAAAAAAACCTTTAATTCCACTCATATTAGCAAGTGTGCTATTTATTTTCTTTGCTTTTAAAAAGGATTATTTTGAAGTTGCCAAGCAAATTGAGATCTATACCAGTTTGTTCAAAGAACTGAACATGTATTATATTGATGATACCAATCCGGCAAAACTTACAGATAATGCTTTAAAGCACATGTTAAAAGATCTCGATCCCTACACGAAATTCTACGATGAACAAGGAGTTGAGGAAGCGAAAATTAATTCTTCGGGTGAGTACAGCGGTATTGGTGCATTGACAAAGAAAGTGGAAGGAAAACTAAAAGTTGTTGAAATTTATGAGGGTCTGCCGGCTGATGATGCCGGGTTGAAAGTAGGAGATGAAATCTTAAAAATTGATAATATTGAAATTAAAAATATAGAGAAGAATGATGTGTCTTCTTTGATAAAAGGTGCAGAAGGAACTGAGATAAACCTTGAAATCTTACGACAAAATAAAAAGTATAGTTATCAGATTGTACGTAAAAAAGTAGAAATGAATCCTGTGCCTCATTATCAAATGATAGATGATGAGATAGGATATATTTCATTTATAAAATTTAATAAAAAAGCTTCAGGTTCTGTTAAGAGTGCCTATAAAGTTCTAAAGTCTCAAGGGATGCAAAAATTAATCCTGGATATGAGAGGTAATCCGGGAGGTTTATTAAATGAAGCAGTTAATATTACCAATTTTTTTATTTCCAAGGATGAAGTAGTAGTAACCACAAAGGCAAAGCTTCAAAAATGGAGTGAGACTTACAAAACTAAAAACGAACCTATTGATCTTGAAATTCCGTTAGTTGTTTTGATTGACGGATATTCTGCTTCTGCAGCTGAAATTGTTGCCGGTTCTTTACAGGATCTGGACAGGGCGGTTATTGTTGGTGAAAGATCTTTTGGAAAAGGTTTGGTACAACGTTATCGCGACCTTCCTTATGGAACAAAACTCAAATTAACGATTTCAAAATATTATACTCCAAGCGGCAGAAATATTCAGGAATTAGACTATACAAACAGAAAAGATGATATGATTCCAAAATTTTCAGATAATGCCCGAAATGCATTCAAAACAAAAAATGGCAGAACGGTTTATGATGGAGGAGGGATCGAACCGGATATTATCATTGAAAAGCCAGAAACTACTATCGCAACCAAAGCCTTGTATAAATCGGAGTTGATTTTTGATTTTGCTACAGATTATTATTATCAACACAAAACTATTGCAAAACCACAAGATTTTATTTTCACCGAAAAAGATTATCAAAGCTTTTTGAGCTATGTAAATAACAACTCATCTTCTTTTCAAACAAAAACGGAAAGAATTTTTGAACTGGGAATTGAATCGGCTGAACAAGAAGATTACAAAACTGATATTCAATCACAATACTCAGATTTATTACATAGATTTGCTGAAGAAAAGATGAAAGATCTATCCGTTAATAAAGAAGGAATATCTGAACATATTTCAGATGAAATATTGAGTAGATATTATTTCAAAAAAGGAGAGTACATTAATCATATCTACCATGGAAAATATATCATGGAAGCAACTAAAATTTTAAATAACGATCAAAAATACAATCAAATATTAAAATAATAATGAACGGAATTAAAAGAACAAAATCCCAGGAATCCTCCAATGCCATTGAGCGTCTATACATAACGATGCGACATTTGTTTAACCGTGGTTTTTACAAGCCAATGGGTATTTCTGGAAAAACATTGCGAGATGCATTATTAACCCTTCGCCCCGAAATATACGGTTCGATAGCAGAAGAAAAAGCCGAATTAGAAGGATTACTTTACATAATCGATCGCCTACCTGAGGGAATTGCAGAATGCAGGTATATCAATTTAACCGCTGAAGAAGGATATAATAAATCAAAATTTAAAACTATTGTTCCGGCAAAACGACGAAGAAATTGTTACAGAATTGACAAAGATCAAATGAATATTGAGATCACAAGGGGCAGGTCGGATATTTATGATGTATTAACCCATTTGACCTTTCTTTATATTGAATCAGAAAAAATTGCAAAAAAGGTTCTTATTGATGATGATGGCCTTGTTACAAGAGAATGGTCTTATCTGGAAAATGTAGTAATTGAAAACATAAAATTAACAAATCAGGATAAAGAAGTATTGTTTTCCTATTTAAGTAACTTTCTAGGAAGAACCTTTGAAGAAATCCAGGGGGCATATAAAAGCTTTTCATCCATAAAATATCCAAATAGATTTTTTGAGATTATTTACTGGATGGGAAAACTAGCTTTGAATGAAGTTTTAGAAAATAAAAAGCGTACAATTACTTTTAGTCCGATACTTAGAGAGAGAATCGGGCATCATATTTATGGAGATATCTGGGCAACAAATATTAAAACTACATTAGAACAAAACGGACTGTCACAACGCCCAATTCATATCATCAGTGCGAATATGCATAGTGTAATGAATTCTTTATATTCAACTATGGCATTGCCTAAAGAGAGCTTGGAGCACAAAGGAATTTCTCTTTTTGAATTGTTGAGTAAAGATGAAAATGATGAACTTAGGAAAACGGTAAAGAATATTGCATCAAAAAACGGTTTAATATATTTAAAGGATCAGTCCGGAACAAATATTAATGTTCAGATAATAGATACTGCTAAAATTGATTTCAGCAAAACTATTTATAACCATTCTGAAGAAGGGGAAAATCCTGTGATCATTGTGATGGATTATGCCTTTGGTGAGCAGGCCTATGAAACTATGGATGAGCTTTTAAAACCCTTGGACACCGAAGATGGAGAAAAGATATACTATAATATTGCATCTGTTTCTATTATGGGTAAAGCCGGAATTCTTGAAGGTGGTAAAGGGGATATTATGATTCCTAATTCTCATATATTTGAAGGAACAGCAGATAATTATCCCTTTAAAAATGATCTGAGTAAAGATGATTTTAACGGTATTGGACTTGGAGTATATAAAGGAACAATGGTTACTGTTTTAGGTACTTCTTTGCAAAACAAAGATCTTTTAGAGTTTTTCCGTAAATCCACATGGAAAGTTATTGGCCTGGAAATGGAAGGAGCTCATTATCAAAAAGCAATTCAGGCTGCTTCTAAGATTAGGGGAAATATTAGTAAAAAGGTAAAATTGCGTTATGCTTATTATGCTTCTGATAATCCTTTGGAGACAGGTAGTACTTTAGCATCAGGAGGTTTGGGAACAACCGGAGTAAAACCTACTTATACAATTACGCAGAAGATATTAGAGAAGATTTTATAAAAGAAGTTTATTTGTGGAATCGTTTAATTGTGAAAATATTATTACCGATTACACAGTTGCACAAACCCGCTTGCAATACCTATCGGCAGGAAATCCAGCAGGCAGCTTGTTGATTCGTTTAATCATGAAAAACATATAACCGGGTACATAGTTGCACAATCCAACAAATTCTGAATATAAAAAAACTCTGTAAAAAATTTTACAGAGTTTTTAAATGTATACACTTTTTAGTTTTAATAACTATTTAAAAATGTAATTATAAACAGAAATATTATTCTAATCTAATTGGTCTTATCCACATTTTGAGTGGCCACAGCTTACACATTTCAAACAGCCTTCAGAGTAGATCAATCCTTCAGGGTCTCCACACTCAGGACATTTTTTATCAGCCGCTTCGGATCCTTCAGGAACGAAACGTTTTAATGCTCTGCAAACACCGTTTTTCCATGTATTGATATGATCGTCATAAAGGTTTAAATTCTGGATCAGATCAACAACATAAGCCATTGGCATTCCGTGGCGTAACACTCCTGAGATCAATTTTGCATAGTTCCAGAATTCTTTGTCGAAGGAGCGCGATAAACCTTCGATTGTTGTTTTATATCCATCGCTGTCAACATACCTGAAATCATACCTGGCTTCACCATTTTCATCACGATTTTTAATTACCCATCCTTTTTCAACCCATTGAGGTAAATTAAAAGCATCTTTCATTTTACCTGTAAAGATCTCATATGGTTTATCGTTGATCAAGCCAACAACTGCCAGCCATTTTTCTTTTTCATTATGGAAACGTACAACAGAAGCTTCAATAGATTTTGGGCGTTTTGGGAATACGGTAGTTTCAAAATATTCTTTGATCCTGTTTTCTTCTTTTTTATCTTTTTTATCATCGGCAACCAAAATTCCACTTCTGGAACCATCTCGGTAAACAGTAATACCTTTTAGGCCTTGTTTCCATGAATCCATATAAATATCTCCAACCAGTTCTTCCGAAACATCTGAAGCTAAATTAATGGTCGAACTGATAGAGTGTGTAGTGTATTTTTGAACTAATGCCTGCATCTCTACACGCTTTTGCCAGTCAATTTCGGGAGCGGTTGCACCTGCATACGGACTTTTATTTATATCGGTTTCACCGGTAATTTCCATCCATGTTTTTAGCTTGTTATGGTACACTGTAAATTCTTCAAAAGCATCACCTAATTCATCGATAAAATCTACTGTTGCATTTTTATTTTCCTGGTTGATCTTTCTTCTGCGTTTGTATGAAAGTAAGAATACAGGCTCGATTCCCGAAGAAACCTGTGCCAACATACTTAAAGAACCTGTAGGAGCAACTGTACTGATAGAAATATTTCTTCTACCGTTAACCATCATTCTATCATAGATCTCCGGAAACTCTTTTTGCATCATTTGTACGAATTCCGATTTATCTTCTATGTTACGGTTAAACACTTCAAACTGGCCTCTTTCAATTGCCATGTCTATACTACTGTCAAATTCTGCAGAAAGTTTACCGCGCATAATTTCATCGATAACCTCTAAAGCTTCATCGGTGTCAAATTTAAGACCAAGAGCAGCAACAGCATCACCCAAAGCTGTAAAACCTAATCCTGTTCTACGACCTTTTTTACCTGTTTCCTGTAGAAGTTTCCAGGTTTCTACTTCGTTTTGTTTGATATTATAAGGCTCAGGATCAGCTTCAATTTTTGCTAATATTTTATCAACAGCCTCTAATTCTAAATCTACCAGGTCATCCATCAAACGTTGTGTTTCATAAACTACTTCATAGAATTTTTTGGAATTAAATTTAGCATTTTTAGTAAATGGTTCTTCAACAAAATTATATAAGTTAACAGCGATCAAACGACAACTGTCACCACCTTGCATAGCAATTTCAGAACACGGATTTGTTGATGAATTCTTAAATCCCGGATACAATGATGAAGTTGAATAATAATGTTGGCGATCCCAGAATATCAACCCGGGTTCTGCAGTATTATGAGCACTTTTAATAATAGTCTCCCATAATTTTCTGGCATCAACTGATCTGGTATATTTTGGATCTTTTGATTCTATTGGCCAGCGAAGAGTATATTCTTCATTATTTTCAACTGCCTGCATAAATTCATCCGAAAGGCGAATAGAGATGTTTGCACCAGTTATCTTACTAAGGTCTTGTTTTACAGTGATAAAATCCTCAATATCAGGATGCGCAATATCCATGGTCAACATCAGGGCTCCTCTTCTTCCATTTTGGGCAACTTCACGAGTCGTTGAAGAGAAACGATGCATAAAAGATACGGCACCTGTAGTAGAGCCGGCAGCATTAGAAACTGATGCGTCTTTTGGCCTTAATTCGGAAAGATCAACCCCAACACCACAGCGACGTTTGAATAATTGTGCCATTTGTTGGTCTGCATAAAAAATTCCCCCATAAGAATCATAAACAGGAGGTATTACTATACAATTAGATAAAGAAGCGATAACTTCGTTATTCCCCAATCCGTACATTACACTTCCTTGTGGGATTACATATTTAAAATCCTTAAATAAATTATAGATTGCTTTTTCACCCAGCTCTTTTCTCTTGCTACCATAAGTAGACAGGTTTTCAAGAGATTTGTTTTTCTTTGCATATTTGGCTTCGATGCGGGCAAATTGTTCTGCCATGCGTTTATGCATTTCATCCGGAGTTTTTTCCAAATATTTACCATCTTTATTTTTAAGAGCATATTTGTTAATCCAGGTGGTTGCTGCAAGCTCGTCGCCGTTAAAGTATGATAATGAGTGCTTTAAAACTTCATCATAAGTATAATTTACCTCTTGTACTTTTTCTTCTACCATGTTAGGGATTATATTTTGAGTTAATAAATTCAGGAAATAAAATTATAATAAATCAATCGCTTTTTAAAAAATGACAGATATAATTATTAACAAATTATGTTGATATTTTTTTTGCATAATAATTATCGTTTGCAACCCTTTTAAATACGGTGCTTTTTAAAATTTACATTTTATAAAGCAGAAATTTCATTAGTTTTTCTGATAAATATTTTGTATTTTATCAACAATGAAAAATGGTTTTAATGGATAATTTTAACATAATAATTTTATTCACTTTCGGGGTTAAACTAAAAAAGGTTGTAAGAGTAATTCTTACAACCTTTTTTTGATTTTAATAGAGTTTCTTATTATCCCTGAAACTCAAATTTAAATTCTTTTTGATATTTATCCCATTGTTCCTGGGTTGTAATCTTTTCGTGGCCATTATCTAAAAACAATTTTAAATATAACTCTAATTGTTGAGGATTTTTATATCCCGGTAAGGGTACGATCGGATCTCCCTTTTCATCTATAAACACTATGGTTGGATAAGCCGTGATTTGAAAAGCCTGTGCTAATTGATGTTGAGAATTTCTTCCGGTTTGACCTTGAACAAAGCCGGGATTTGTTAAAACTTGTCCTTTATATTCAATTTCTTCATTTCCTTCCGCATTAAATTTAACGGCATAATAATTTTCGTTTACATATTTAACAACATCAGGATTTTGGAAAGTGTTTTTATCTAACATTTTACATGGTCCACACCAATCAGTGTATGCATCCATCATTATCTTCTTTGGATTTTTTGCCTGAGCTGCTATCGCCTCATCCAATGTCATCCAGTTTATCTCTCCATTTTGAGCTTTCGCAGAAAAGCTTAAAGCGAAAACAGTTAAAAGCATTAAAATTCCTTTTTTCATAATTTGTTATTTATTAGTTGTGATTGTTTGGTAGCAAAATGAGTGCCGAATTTACAAAATACTCTTTTAAAATTGTGTTAAAGTGTAATTTTATAATTTCTAATTTTCCTATCTCGGTCTTCAGAATTCTGCCCTCTCACCTCACTTTTTTGATTGTTGATTAACTATTTGACTCGTCTTGATTTTTGTTTACACTTTACTTCTGACTTCTTTTTTTTTATTCTCGCAGATTTCGCGGATTACAGCTAAACTTATTTGTGAAAATAAGCGCAATCTGTTTGAATATTTTTGGATCCAATGATTTTAGTCCTTACTTTCTTACGTCTTACGTCTTACGTCTTACGTCTTACGTCTTCTGACTTTTAATTCCATACCTGTCAGGTTTTGGAAACCTAACAGGATACTTAGGATTTCGGACTTTCAATATCTTACTTATCAATACCGTGCATCATTCTCTTGATGGGTTTATTGAGACTTAACATAACCAGTCCTGCAATAAAAGGAATGATTGTAAATATCAGGAAAAACCCTGATAATCCTATATTTTCGGCAATTCCATCTGAATATTCAGCCATTATTGAAGCTAGTTTCCCTGCTAAACCGGTAAATACATACCAAATACCAAATAGGAAAGCTAACATTCTTGCAGGAGCCAATTTGCTAACATATGATAGGCCTACCGGCGAAACGGCTAATTCTCCCATGGTATGCAGGAAAAAAGCCAACAATAACCATATCATACTTACAGAAGCTGTTTGTGCTCCCGGCTCAATACCTGATGCTCCTATTGCCAGCATTCCGAAACCTGATGCCAATAAAGTTAATCCCATAAAGAATTTTTGAGGGCCGGAGAAGGTATATTTTTTCCAAAACTTCGAATATAGAGGTGCCAGAGTTATGATAAAGAACGGATTCAATATTTGAAACCACGAAGTATCAACAAGTGCTGATTCACCCACCATTTTATCATAAACTCTAAATATCACTAAGCCCCAGATAATTATAAAACTAATAGTTGTAAACAATATAGTTAATGGATATTTTTTGATTATTGCACTTCCTAATTTATAGATCACCCAGGTTAAAACCAACATAGGAGCTATGGAAAGAATAAAATCAATTATTTTGTAAAATAATCCCCAATTACCGGTTAGAGTTCTGTTTGTATAGTCTCTTGCGAATATATTCATAGTGGTTCCTGCCTGTTCAAAACTTGCCCAAAAGAAAATAACAAAGAAGGCAATTATAAACACCACTTTCAGACGATCTCTTTCAATAGGTTGAAATCTTTTTAATCGGGAAACTCCTAAAGTAATAAATACGACTAATGACAAAAGAAAAAAGATACTTGACATATCTACCGAAATGTTTGATCCAAAGGCTTCAAAAGAAAACAGGTTTTGTGTTAAGAAATGCTTTCCTCGTGTTACAACAGAATACAAACCGTCAATAATCCAGGAAATAACAAAGAAACCACCAATAGCTGTTATTGTCAGGTCTCTTTTGGTAAAAGGAACCATATTTTTCTTTTCTTCAGCCGTTAAGTTTACCTCTTTTGGTTTGGGTTCAGATGCTGCTTTGCCAAAAACACTTCTTGCATAATAAAATTGTAATAATCCAAAAAGCATAAAGATACCGGCTAAACCAAAGCCCCAGGTCCAACTAAAGTTTTCACCAATCCATCCAACTAATAGTGTTCCGATAAATGCTCCAGAGTTCACTCCCATATAGAAAATTGTATAGGCTCCGTCTTTTTTATCGCTCTGTGGCGGATACATTTTACCCACAATGGCCGACATGTTTGGTTTAAACAAACCAGTTCCCAAAACTATCAACATCAAACCGAGGTAGAAAACAAACTTTAGATCCATTCCGATCTGCAGATCGGAAACAGCCATGGAAGCATGCCCTAAGGTTATTATGGATGCACCAACAATAACCGTTTTTACGTGACCCCATTTATTATCTGCCAACCAACCACCAAGAAGTGGTAACAGGTAGACCAACATCACATACCAGCCAAACAACGCATATGCTTCAGCCCTGGTCCAGCCCCAACCGCCATCATCAATTTTAGCGACCAAAAATAATATTAACAAAGCACGCATTCCATAATAGGAAAAGCGCTCCCACATTTCGGTAAAAAACAGCACAAATAAGCCTACCGGGTGGCCTAATATTTGTTGTTGATCTTTCTCTTGTACGTAATCTGACATAATAATGTTTTTATATTTATGAATTAGTAATTATTATACTGTTTGGATTTGATTTGTTGTTATTCAATAATGATATATTCATCATCTTCAGCACCATGGGTGAGATCATGCAATTTTTTACGGAATAACATAACCAGTAATCCAAATAGTATACAAAATACAGCAATTCCAGTAAAGATCATAAACTCACCATATTGTGAAGCAGACTCACCAAGTAAACCTGCCAGTTTATTACCAATTCCTGTCATGGCAAAATAAACACCCATCATAATGGAAGCATATTTCAAAGGAGCCAGTTTGGTGATAAACGATAAAGCTACGGGTGACAAACTCAATTCGCCGACAACGTTAAAAAAGTAGGCAAGAATTAGCCAGTACATGGCCGACGAGCCCTCTTTTTCAAATTGTAAAGCTGCAGCCGACATGAACAAAAAACCCGTTCCCATAATGATTAATCCTATGAGCATTTTAAAAATGGAGGAAGCATTTTTACCTTTTAATTTTCGTTTGGCCCAAAAACGAGCGACTCCTGCCCCAATAAAAATGATAAATAGTGCCGATAAGGACTGGAACCACGAAGCAGGTACTTCCAATCCCATAAACATCCGGTTGGTCTTTTCTTTGGCATATAAATTCAGTAAACCACCGGCCTGCTCATAGGCTCCCCAAAAAACAATAACAAGTAAAAAAGAAATTAAAAGAACAATGATCCGGTCTTTTTCAATTTTAGTAAGAGGTTTATTTAATAAGTTTTTGTCTTTTTCTGATTTTGCATCACCAATAAAATTTCCAATTTCCCTTAAATAAGGCTGGCCAAAATAATACACTAGTAAACCCAGGGCCATTCCGATTCCTGCCAGACCAAAACCATAGTGCCAGCCAATTACTTCACCAACATAACCTACTATAATACTTGCCAGAAAAGAACCTAAATTAATTCCAATATAAAAAATGGTAAATCCTTTGTCTCTTCTAATATCCCCCTTTTTGTACAAACTACCAACCATGGTTGAAATATTTGGTTTCAACATACCTACTCCAAGAACGATGAGTACGAGTCCGGTATAAAAAGCCCACATCTCTGTATAAGCCAAAATACCATGACCTGCAACTAACAGGATTCCACCAACTAGTACTGATTTTTTTTGCCCAATAAATTTATCAGCGATATAACCACCGGGAATCGACATCAAATAAACAAACATGGTGTACCAGCCATAAAGCTCAAGAGCTTCAGTATTGCTCCAACCCAAACCGCTGTTTGCATCGGTTGTTTTAGAAACCAGGTACAAGGTTAATATGGCACGCATTCCATAATAAGAAAAACGCTCCCACATTTCGGTAAAGAAAAGAACAAATAATCCTGTTGGATGTCCAAATAGTTGATTTTTAATCCGAGGATCGTTAGATGTTATTCCTTGCATAAAATGATTTAAGTATAATTGGTGCGGCAATATACAAAAAAACGCTTCTAAATTATTTAGAAGCGTTTTGAAAGATTATGAATTTGCAATTTGCTTTTCTTTTGGCCTGATCACTAATTTATCATAAACATATAGGGCTATGATGGTAAAAATTCCAATTCCAACAATCACATACCAGATCTTATTAGGATGGTAATTCTCCCATAACATTTGTGTGACTTCCCATTTACCCATAGATAATTTTTCAGATGCCAAAGCGAAATAATCGTTTTTGGTAAAACTTTCAGAGATTTCAGGCATATCGATACCTCTTGAAGCCATTTCAGTTTGTAATAGACTTAGTTTATCCGACCAGGATTGATATAAGTTACCGGAGATAAATTTAGTAAAAAAGTTACCCGCAGCAACAGGCAAAAAGTATGTTCCCTGGTATAAAGCTTCTTTTCCTTTTGGAGAAATCAACGCAATAAATGAAGAGAATGTTGGGTTTGTAGTCATTTCTCCAATGGCAAATATTACGGTACCTAAAACTGTATACAATACATTATTTGTGTAAAAGGTGATCCCTATACCAATAGCAGCAATAATAAACCCTCGGATCATTGCGCTTACATGCCTCATTTTTATTACAAAATAGGAAACGAACATTTGCAGAAAAACGATCATTAGTGCATCGATGTTGGTAAACCATTCGGGTTTTACCTGTCCGTTTTCATCACTAACCAGGTTTCCAAGCCATGGCCAGAATTCGGTAATTGAAGCACTCAATGCAGAAGAATCCACCCAATCTTCGATGAAGTTTGGCAAAGTATAGAATAACTGGTTGAACATCGTCCAAAACCCGACCATTAAAATCAATAATACAGTTAAACGGGTATCTTTTACTGCTTCTATAATCTTTTTCAAGGAATTCAAAATGGCTTTACCTAATGATTCTTTTTCTGTTTCTTCTCTATAAGGTTCTTTAAAGAATAAAAGCAAAATCAAAAGATTGATTCCAATAACAACAGCCCCTTGAATGAAAATAAGTTTCCAGCCATAAGTAGTTCTTAAATATGATGAGGTAGCCGGGCCGATAAACCCACCGATATTTACCATCATATAAAAAATACCGAACCCGAGCGTTCCGTTAGATTTATCTGTAGATTTTGTGATGATAGCTGAAGCCACCGGTTTGAACATAGCTGCTCCGATTGCAACAAATAAAAAGACAAAATACATGCTCCAATATGTGTTTACTTCACCCATCAGATAATAGCCAATAATTAAAATTACATAGGCAATACTTAAAGAAATTTTATATCCGATTCTATCGGCAATTACTCCGGTAAAAATGGGTAACAGGTAGAGCAAACCTGTAATATCAGACATGATATTCCCTTTTTGGATATGATCGAATCCCAGTCCGCCAGTATCTGTTGAACCAACCAGGTAAAGTGCAAATAGGGTGAATACTCCATACCATGCCCATCTTTCCATGAGCTCCATAAAACTAGCTAACCAAAAAGTTTTATTAAAGGAAGTCAGTGTGCCTACAAACGATTTTTTTTCTGTACTCATAATTATTTTATTAAAAACAAACCCTGTCAACCATAATGTCGGCAGGGTTTGGGTGTTCATTTATAATTCTTTCATTGATCTTAGTGAATTCCTTTCATTGCTTTATTTAAAATTGGCGACAACAAAAACAATAGAATTGTTGAACCAAGTAATATCCACATTAAAAACGGATATAACGCAAAATCGTATTTATGTAAAATACCTTCCAGCATTCCCGCAAGGTAATTACCGGCGGCAAAACTCGCCATCCATAATCCCATCACCACCGAAACTAACTTTCCGGGAGCTAATTTTGTGATCATAGATAAACCAATCGGTGAAAGCATCAACTCGCCAATAGTTAATAATACATAAACCACTACTAACCACATTGGTGAAACCAGTTTTCCTCCTTCGGCTGCATTGGTTGCTTGTATCATTACCCAAAAAGCAACGGCAGCAAATGCCAGGCCTAGAGCAAATTTAATAGGTGTACGAGGATTCCATCCTTTTTTATCCAGCCACAGCCATAAAATTGAAAATAGAGGTGCTCCGATCAAGATTGCCAATGAATTGATATTCAAAAACCAGGATGCAGGCATCTCCCAACCAAACAGCATTCTATTTGTATTTTCCTTTGCAAAAAGGTTAAAAGTACCACCTGCCTGTTCAAATCCGGCCCAGAAAACAATATTAAAGATTGCCAATACAATGATCACAGCCATTCTACTCCATTCATCAGCTCCTTTGGTCCCTTTAGAAATAACATAGCCAAGGCCTAAAATAATAGCCGTAAAGCCTGCGTAAGTTATAATAGTTTTTGCCATTTCAGGAAGAAGATCCCAAATATACATCATGGCTAACACCGCTGCAACAATAGCTATTGTCCATACAAATATATCTCTCCAGTCTTTTGCAATAATTCTAACACTATCTTTAGGTGCTTTCGGAGGCAAACCATTATGTTCTAATGTAGCCTCTTTTGCATTCAACCAGATAACACTGATTACCATACCGATACCTGCGGTTAGGAATCCCCATCCCCAGCTAACGCCTTCACCTAAACCTCCGGCGATAAAAGTACCCAAAATTGCACCAAGGTTGATTCCTAGATAGAAGATATTAAACGCCGAATCTTTCATCGGGTCATTGTCATCATAGAATTCTCCAACAATGGTTGAAATATTTGGTTTGAAGAAACCATTACCAACAATTAAGGTTCCTAGTCCAAAATAAGATACAAACACCCTGGTTTCAGGACCTAAAGTTTCGTGCATAAAAGCACCTGAAGCCAATAGGAATTGGCCAATAGCCATTACCAAACCTCCAATATATACTGTCTTTCTCTGACCCAATAGATTATCAGATACCCAACCACCAAGAATAGGGGTTAAATAAACGAGCCCGGTAAATATTGCATAAATTTCAAGTGCAGTCTGGCGGTCGGAACCAAATCCTCCATTTACAAGTTCGGCAGTTAAATAAAGAACCAGTAAGGAGCGCATTCCGTAATAACTGAATCGTTCCCACATTTCGGTTGCAAAAAGAGTATATAACCCTTTTGGATGTGTTTTTCTAAATTTTGTTTCTTCCATTGTCTTATTTTTTCATTTATTGTTATTGAGTTATTACATTTATCTAATTCCCGGTTACCCCTAAAGAATTCTCGATAAATTTAGTCATTTTTTCGAAAAGATGTATCCTTGTGTTTTTTCCTTCGTAAACCCCATGGCTTCTGTCCGGATATAAAAACATCTCGAAAGGTTTATTTTCTTTCACCAAAGCATTTACCATTCGCATGGTATTTTGTACATGTACGTTGTCATCTCCTGTTCCGTGGATGATCAAATAATCACCTTTTACCATCTCAGCAAAATTCAGTGGAGAATTATTGTCATAACCGTCCGGATTTTCTTGTGGAGTCTGCATATATCTTTCGGTGTAAACCGAGTCGTAAAAACGCCATGAAGTTACAGGAGCTACTGCTATGGCTGATTTGAAAACATCAGCACCTTTTGTGATCGCCAAAGATGACATATAACCACCAAAGCTCCATCCCCAGATTCCGATCTTACTTTCATCAATATGGCCGAGTTTACCCAATTCTTTTGCTGCTTCTATCTGATCTTCAATCTCATATTTACCTAATTCCTTGTAAGTTACTTTTTTAAAGTCTCTCCCTTTAAATCCTGTTCCCCTGCCATCAACACAAACGATGATCATGTCTTTTTGAGCTAACATCATATGCCAGTAGTCATGCCTCCATACGTGATGCCACCTGTTGTTAACCGATTGAGATCCAGGCCCTGAGTATTGGAACATCAACAACGGGTATTTTTTATTCGGATCAAAATCAACGGGTTTGATCATCCACATATTGAATTCTCCATTTTTAGTTTTAATGGTTGAATACTCTTTGTCTGGGATATTATAAGCTGAAAGCTTTTCAAGCAGGTCTTTATTATTTATAATCTCTTTAATTTCATTTCCTGATCTTGCATCATTTAATGTGTAAACCGTTGGTATTTCTGCATTAGAAAAAGTATTGATAAAATAATTAAAACTATTGCTGAATGCAGCGGAGTTTGAACCGATCTTATCATTTAATTTCTTTTTGTTTTTCCCGGTAATATTTATGGAATATATACTTCGGTTGATAGATCCGTCTTCTGTAGATTGGTAAAAAATATTATTTGTTTTTTTATCAAATCCGTAACAGGAAGTTACTTCCCAATCCCCTTGAGTAACCTGATTCTTTAGCTTTCCGGTTTTATCGTAATGATAAATATGGTTGTACCCGTCTTTTTCGCTTGTCCAGATAAAACTGTTGTCTTCTAAAAAAGTAAGGTTATCATTTATATCAACATAAGCAGCATCTTTTTCATTTAATACTAAATGAGCGTGAAGATTATCGGCTTTAATAAAAAGTAAATTTAAATTATTTTGATGGCGATTTAATGTTCTTACAGATAAGATGTTAGATTCTTTTGTCCATTTAATTCTCGGAATATAATGTTGTTGCTTATCACCTAAATTTACTTTTTTACTTTTATTGGATTTAAGATCGTAAAGATGCAAACTTACTTCCGAGTTATTTTCACCTGCTTTTGGGTATTTAAAGACCAGTTGATCAGGATATAATTCTTTGCCATACATATCCATTGAAAATTCGGGAACTTCGCTTTCATCAAAACGGATAAATGCAATTCTATCAGAAGTACCATTCCAGTCAAAAGCTCTTACAAAACTAAACTCTTCTTCATAAACCCAATCGGTAATACCGTTAATGATCTTGTTTTTTTCTCCATCGAAAGTGATTTGAGTGGTTTTTGCCGTTTTTAGATCTTTTACATATAAGTTGTTTTGATAAGCAAAAGCAACTTTTTTACCATCGGGAGAAAATGTTGGCTCCTGAATCTTATTCTCTGATATTTTTTCCAGTTTTTTTGTAGGAATATCATACACATAATAGTCACCAACTTTTGAGTGACGGAAAATTCTTTCGGTATCTTTTCCAATAATTATTTTAGTTTCATCCTCACTAAAAGTGTAATCTTCAAAATAATTCATTCCGGTAAGATCATTACCTGAAAGAATTGTTTCTGTTTTTTGCAGGGTTTCGTAGCTGTATTTGTCAAGACTTACACCGGTTTTACTATAATTCAAAATGGTATAAAAATCACCTTTTTTCATAGAGTGAAAGCTCTCTAAGCCTTTCGTTCTAAAAGTACCTTTGTTCCATATATCATCCAGTGTTATTTCTTTTTTTTGGGCAAAAACAGCAGAAGTTATCAGAAAAAAGAATAAGAAAAATTTATTCATACTTAATGTCATTTTAAATTGAGAAAAATAATTTGCCAAGTTTACGGAAAAAATACCAATTAGAACCTGACTTAAATTACATAGCAAGGTAAACACATCATAATAATTCTGAATATTATTTTCACACTATCAATATCAGCAAGTTAACCCACAATATTCATCGAAAGTCATTTTTATTCGATATCATACTCTGATTTTTGATTGTTTCTTTAATTTCCATAATATGTTTTTTATATTTCGAATGAATTTAAAATTTCTTACTATCCGAAATTAATATTACGGTGCTCTGCACCTTACCTATAGCCGGTATGAATTTACTACAGACGTTTCGGTGCCCTGCACCTAAAAAAAATATTTTCCCTAAATCCTAATTAAATAAGCAGCAGAGCTGTGTAGTATCTGTAGAAATACGATATGTATAATTTTAGGTGCAGAGCACCATAATATTATAAAGCGAGTGATCGTTTAAATTCACTCAGCAAAATAGCAGTTGCCATTGCTGCATTCAAACTTTCGGTATTTTGAGTTTTTCCAAACTGG
>JBDLIB010000055.1:0-17903 GCA_039715085.1 Bacteroidota bacterium
TAGTTTTGATAATACCGGCACTCCCTGAGTGTTTTGGTTAGTGACATCCTGCATTAAGCCACCTATAATGCCTATCTCACCATTATTAATTTTAAGAACAGTCTCAATTTCGCGCACTTGTATTTCAGGAATTATGAGAATAACCAGGTAAAGAATTATCTATTCCTGACATCCAGTAATCCTTAAATGGGTATATTTTCGACTTGAAATCATCTTTTAAAGTATAATACAAGTCTCTATACGTAGAGTGAAAATCTACACCCAAAATTACATTGTTTTTATTGTTATTAATGTAGTCAATTATGTAATTTGCTATAGTTATGGTCTCAGGTTGACGGTAATATGCCCAATCGCGATTGAGATCCACTCCGCCTGCATTATGTCTCCAATGCCCAAGATCCACTCCATCCGGGTTTAGTAATGGAAACACTAAAATTCTATATTTTTCTCTAAAATCTTTAGTTAAACGGTTATCTTTTTGAAGTTCCTCTACAAAAGCTTCTATAGCAAGATACCCGGAAACTTCAGGTGGATGTTGCCTGCTGAAAAGTAAAATAAGATCTTTGTCTTTTGGTGATCCTGAACCGATCTCCAACATCATCAGGTCTCTGTTTAATTTACTTTTTCCAATAGTTTTATATTTTACATCTATGTGATTCGTTTGTTTTTTAGCCCATGACTTCACATAAGTAGAACTTTTTATTTCCTGTGCAGCGATTTTTAATTTTTTGGAATTTAATTGGATTTTTAATTCCACGATCGAATCAGCTAAATTCACCTTTGAGCTGTCTAATCTGGTCCAATTTTTATCATCAACACTGTATTTTGGCCAATATCTGTGTTTTGCAGTAGGATAATAAAGTTGTAAAGCAATATTTTTTAGATTGTCGCTCCAGATATTAAAAGCGTAATGCGGACTCGAATTTATCGGTTCGTTTTCTGGTAAGATAGTTGCTCTGAAAACGCTGTCGTTGATTTTTTCGAAATTGTTTAATCGAGCTCCGTCAAAGAGGTTATCGGCATAAACATCCTCATATTGATAGGTTTTCTTTTCCTGATATTGAATCTTTTTTGTGGTTGTATCAACAGGTTCTTTATAGTCAAATGTTTTTAATTTCTGTACTTTACATGAAGTGAAAATTAAAAGTACAACGATTAATAATTTGATAGGATTCTTCATAGAATTTATTTTAAGGTGCAAATATAATATTTAAAACTATTATTGTCTGACAGAAGTTTATGTTTTGTACTTTTGCGTCTAGAATCATTCTAAATAAGGAATAATGATCGATGTAGAAAAAATCCGTAAAGATTTCCCGATTTTAAACCGTGAAGTAAACGGAAAACCTTTGGTGTATTTTGATAATGCTGCAACTTCGCAAACGCCACAAATTGTGATTGACAGTATTGTTGATTATTACAGTAGTTACAATGCAAATATTCATCGGGGTGTACACACTTTGAGTCAGGAAGCAACCAATGCTTTTGAAGAAGCCAGGGTTAAAATTCAAAAACATTTTAACGCAAATGAGTCTCACGAAATAATTTTTACTTCGGGTACAACTCACGGGATTAATTTGGTAGCAAACGGATTTACATCACTTTTGAAAAAAGATGATGAAATAATCATTTCGTATTTAGAACATCATTCCAATATTGTACCATGGCAAATGCTTTGCGAAAAAACAGGTGCGGTTTTAAAAGTGATTCCTATTTCCCTTAACGGGGAATTATTGATGGATGAATATGATAAATTATTATCTGATAAAACACAATTGGTTTTTGTAAATCATGTTTCCAATACTTTAGGAACCATTAATCCGATTGAAGAAATCATTAAAAAAGCACATGATTTTGGTGCAGCTGTGCTGATTGACGGAGCACAATCAACTCCGCATATCAAACCTGATGTTCAGGATTTAGATTGCGATTTTTATGTGTGTTCTGCCCATAAATTATGTGGTCCAACCGGTGTAGGGATGCTTTACGGAAAAGAAGAGTGGCTTAAAAAATTGCCACCTTACCAGGGAGGAGGAGAAATGATTGCCGAAGTAACTTTCGAAAAAACTACTTATGCAGATCTTCCCCATAAATTTGAAGCCGGAACACCAAATATTTCAGGAGGGATTGCTTTTGGAGTTGCATTAGATTATATGAATGAAATTGGCTTTGAAAATATTGCTGTTTATGAAAAAGAACTTCTAGATTATGGGATGCAAAAACTTCGAGAAATTGAAGGATTACAGTTCTACGGGAATTCAGAAAAAAAAGCTTCGGTGATCTCTTTTAATATTGAAGGAATTCACCCTTTTGACCTGGGAAGTATCATCGATAAGTTAGGTGTTGCCGTAAGAACAGGCCACCATTGTACACAGCCAATCATGGATTTCTATAAAATTCCGGGAACGGTTAGAGCTTCCTTCTCTTTTTACAATACCAAAGAGGAAATAGATGTCTTTATTAAGGCTGTTGAAAGAGCTAAAAATATGTTGTTGTAATTAATGATTGAATGCTATAATGATTTAATGATACAATGAATGAATCAAAGCATAGAGTTAAGCCATTTAGGTCTTAATACAGAATAATTAAAATAATTATGAACTTTTGAAATCCCTCTGAGAATCTCGGTGATTCTCATTGATACTCTGTGTAACAATCTGTTAATAAAAATATTTGAGATTATTAACAGTTAATAACAAGTCAATATTTTATTTAATTTCATAGTGAGATTAACAAAACAATAAATTCTGGAAACCATGAAACCACTTCTCTTTATACTATTATTAAGCTTATCTGCAAAGTCTTGTGATGAAACCAAACATATCTATGTTGCGGATCATTTAGCAGATTGTGTAGGTGTCGCTCCTCAAAAATGCATGTTGGTAAAAGACAAAGTAGATGATAACTGGTCAAATTTTTACGATAATATTGAAGGATTCACTTATGAAGAAGGCTATGAATATTTGTTGAAAGTAGAAGTAGAGACAATTAAAAACCCACCGGCTGATGCATCAAGCTTAAAATATACTTTGGTTGAAGTTTTGGAGAAAAATAAAACGCAGCAAGAACAGGATTCTCTGGTAAATAAGTGGAAGGTTGTTTCTATGAGCGGGGTTGATAAATTTGAAAAGAATCCTACAATTTCCTTTGATAAGACTGATAATCAGATTTCCGGTTTCGCCGGATGCAATAATTTCTTTGGCAAGTATGATCCTTCCAATAATCAACTCAAGTTAAGCCAGATGGGATTAACAAGAAAGATGTGCCCTGACATGACAGTAGAAAATGCTTTTATCAATAATTTAAGAGATGTTTCTTATTATAAAATTGAAGGTGATAAATTGAACCTTTTTAACGAGAATGATGATTTGATTATTTCCTGTATAAAAGAATAGTTGTAAAGATATTAGCAAGTAGAAACACACGGCCGTGTGCCTCTACTTGTTCTTCAAAAATTTTTAGGAAAAATTTTTAAAAATCAGGTTTCCTTTTTTCTAAAAAAGCAGAGGTGCCTTCTTCAAAATCTTCGGTACCAAAGCAGTTTCCAAAATACTCAATCTCAGTATTAAATCCATTGATACCATGTTTAAAATTGGCATTTATTGCATTGATAGCAGCGCTTACAGCTGTGCCGGAATTGCGGGCAATTTTACCTGCAATCTTTTCGCAAAGAGGAATTAATTCGTCAATTGAGGTTACATGATTTACTAATCCCAAATTTTTTGCTTCTTCAGCACCTATCATTCCTGCTGTCATGATCATTTCCATTGCTTTGCCTTTTCCTACCAATTGAGGTAATCTTTGCGTGCCTCCATAACCTGGTATAACACCTAGAGATACTTCAGGTAACCCCATTTTAGCATTGTCACTTGCCACTCTAAAGTGACTTGCCATTGCCAGTTCCAGTCCTCCACCGAGCGCAAAACCATTCACTGCAGCAATTACAGGAGTACTTAAATTTTCTACAAAATCAAACAAGGATTCTTGTCCCTTTCTAGCCAATTCTGCTCCTTGAGAAATGTCAAAATCTGCAAATTCCGAAATATCAGCTCCGGCAACAAAGGCTTTTTCACCACTTCCGGTTAGAATGATCACCCTGATACTTTCATCTGAATCAGCCTCTGCGAAAGCATTGTGCAATTCTGCAATTGTCTCTTTGTTTAATGCATTTAATTTTTTTGGACGGTTGATAGTGATATAGGCTATTTTTGCCTCTTTATCCAGTATTATATTTTGATAACTCATTTTAAAGTTTTTTAAATTATTTGCTTTTTGGTAAGGTTACTGTGAAAATAGTTTCTTTATCAGGTATTGAGGTAAATGAAATATCACCTCCGTAAGCCTCTATAATATTTTTAACCATAGGTAACCCAAGTCCCATACCACTCGTTTTAGTTGTAAATTTGGGTTCAAAAACTTTGGTTTCATCTTCTTTTGAGATCCCTTTTCCATTATCTTTTACTTCTATATAGACGTGTTTTGTATTCTCGTAAATTCCAACATCAATCTTTGGATTTTCCACATTCTTTAATGCCTGGATTGCATTTTTCACCAAATTTGTAACAACACGGGTAAGTTGCACCTTATCTGCATAAGCCTTTATGTTTTTCTTTTCGGAATGAAAATGAATATAATTTTCATGAAAAATATTTAAAGCCAGTTTTACTTCTTCATTAATGCTGAGCTCTTCTTTTTTTGGTTTAGGCATTTCAGCAAAATTTGAAAAAGCTGAAGCAATTGAACTCATTGTATCAATTTGCTGGATAATCGATTTGCTGTAGTCTTGTAATTTTTGTTTGATATCAGGATCTGTTGGGTCAAAACTCTGCTCAAAACTCTGCACAGTTAATCGCATCGGTGTAAGCGGATTTTTTATTTCGTGTGCAACCTGTTTTGCCATTTCTCGCCAGGCTTGTTTACGTTCTACCTGGGCTAATTTCACAGCACTTTCCTCTAACTGATCGATCATATTATTATATGAATTAACCAGATTTGTAATTTCCTCACTTTGATTATCCTCTAAAATTATTTTCTCATTATTTTGAACAAAATCGATTTGTTGCATTCTTTTACTAACTTTTTCAAGCGATTTGGTAATATATTTTGATAATAAGTAAGCCATTCCTATTGCTATTAGTAGGATAATGATATAAACTAAGAAAAGACGTTGTAGAAACTCTTTTAACTCTTCATCCTGAAATGTATTATCCTGCAGATATGGAATTCCAATTATCCCTATTGGTTTGAATTTAATATTTATAATATAAGAATAGGAGGATTTGAATTTTTTACCATCAGGTGATATTATTGGTTTAACCACCCTGTGTGTAGCATCGTTCTCAATTGTATTTATTATAGATTTGGGCAGTTGGTTAATGATCCTGTCATTTGAAAATTGTGCATTTGAACTACGAAGTAGTTTACCTTTCAGATCATAGATATTGATGTCCAGATTATGAATGTCAGCAATTTCGTTGAGCTTTTTATCTAATATTCCGGATAAATATTCTGATTCTAGAGGTGAAGAAGAATGTTTTAATTCATAGAAAATGGCTTCCTTAATTGCACCCTCTTTTCTTTCTAATCTTTTTACATGATAATCTTCCGCCTGTTCATTGAATTGGTAAATAGTAACTGCAGCAATTAAAATGGAGGCAATCACCACCAAAATGATCATTGATACAAATATGCGTGTACGTAATGATAGTTTTTTAAATTGCATAAAATTTAATTACTTGTATGTGTTTGTTCTTTTTAGTTGAACTCGAAACCCGGAACAACAAACTCGAAATAATTATTCCTTTTTTAGAATCTCAATATCTTTAATGATACGTGGCATTTCCTCGGCTTCGGTTCCGTCATAAAATCCCCTTATCTGGCCTTTTTTATCTATGAGAATAAATTGTTCGGTATGGATAAAATCCTGTAAACCGCCATCTCCTTCATCTAAAACTGCAAAATACGATTTTCTTGCCAATTCATAAATATGTTTCTTTTCTCCGGTTGTAATATTCCATTTCCCATCAATTACTCCTTTTTTATCGGCATATTCACGTAAAATTGGGATACTATCCATTACCGGTGTCACAGAATGTGATAAGAACATCACTTCGCTATCATTTTTAAAATGTTCCTGCAATTCACTCATATTTAAAGTCATAACCGGACAAATGGTCTGGCATCTGGTAAAGAAAAAATCCGCAATATAAATTTTATCTTTATAATTACTCTGGGTAATAGTATCACCATTTTGATTGATTAAAGTGAAGTCAGCAATTGTATGGTTCTTTTTTATATGTTTTACAGATTCGTCAACCAAAACCGGATTTATATCAGCAGGATTGTAAACCGGTAATTTCTTTTTTGGAGACACCAAAAAATAAATAATAGGAATGAAGATTAATAGGAAAAAAGCCAAGAAAACGAGGGTTGATTTTGATTTTTTAAAAAAGTGTTTCAGATTCATTTTTTGTATCTTTGGAGTTGTCAAAAAAAATTGCTTAGCTAATTAAAAACAAATGTACTTACTAAAAAAATTTTTATTATTTAATTTTCTGATTTTATTTTCAGTAAACCTTTTTGGCCAAATTGAAGAATCTAAAGAAAAGACCTTTAAGCAAATTGTGAATTCAGAAAAAAGAAATGCTTCACAAAAGATCGCATATAAAGCAAATTCGAATACAAATAATTATGATCTGAAATACCACCGTTTGGAATGGAAAGTAGACCCTTCTAATGCATTTATCGAAGGTGATATAACTTCTTATTTTATTGCAAGTGAAAATTTGGGTAGTATTACTTTTGATGTGGCCCAAAATCTAGTGGTAAGCAAAGTGATGCAAAGGGGAGTATCCTTACCTTTTACTCAAAATAGCAGTGATGAATTAGTTATCCAGTTGCCAGAAACGCAAAATCAGGGGGTTTTAGATTCTTTGACGGTTACTTATAGCGGTAATCCTGTAAGCAGTGGTTTTGGTTCCTTTGAAACCGGTACTCATGATGTTGTGAATACACCTGTACTTTGGACACTCTCTGAACCTTACGGGGCAAAAGGCTGGTGGCCATGTAAACAAGACCTGGTAGATAAAATTGATTCGATTGATGTTTTTATTACTCATCCAAAGGCCTATAAAGCTGCTTCAAACGGAGTTTTAAAATCAGAAATAATAGATGGAGATGATAAGATCACGCATTGGAAGCACCGTTTTCCCATTCCGGCATATTTAATTGCAATTGCAGTTACAAATTATGAAGTCTATATTGATCATGTAGAAAATGGTGATTTTGATGTAATAAATTATGTATATCCTGAGCATTTGTCCTGGGCCAAACAGGAAACAGCAGTTACTCCAAGAATAATGGATCTTTTTGGAGAACTTTTCGAACCTTATCCTTATGCTTCTGAAAAATATGGCCATGCTGAATTTGGATGGGGTGGAGGAATGGAACATACAACCATGACATTTATGGGAGGTTGGAACAGGGATCTGATAGCACATGAGTTGGCTCACCAATGGTTTGGTAATAAAATAACCTGTGGTAGCTGGCAGGATATCTGGTTGAATGAAGGATTTGCTACCTATTTAACAGGTTTAGTATTTGAAGATTTTGATGGTGAGGAGGCTTTTAAAATATGGCGATCAACCAAAGTGAATAGTATAACATCTTTACCAGGTGGTTCTACTTTTGTAAAAGATACTTCAAATGTTAATGATATTTTTAGTGGGAGGCTTTCTTATAATAAAGGAGCAATGATCTTACATATGCTACGATACAAACTAGGGGATGATGATTTCTTTCAGGCAATTAAAAATTATTTAAAAGACCCTGACCTGGCATTTTCTTATGCAAAGAATGATGACCTGAAAAAGCACTTGGAAGCTGTAAGTGAAGAGGATCTCACCGAATTCTTTGCCGATTGGTATTATGGAGAAGGCTATCCGAGTTATGAAGTTGCCTGGCATCAAAACACAGATAATAAGATAGTTAGATTAACTGTAAATCAATCGCAATCAGATCCCTCGGTTACATTCTTTGAGATGCCATTACCTGTAAAAGTGAATGGTGCTGCTGGTGAAAGTGAGATTTTAAGATTAGAGTTTACAGAAAACGGACAAGTATTTAATACAAATATCCCTTTCGAAATAGTTTCTATTGAAATTGACCCCGATATTCAATTAATTTCCCGTAGCAATAGCGCTGTTTTAGGTGTGGATATAGTTGAATTAGAGAATAAAATCAGTATTTATCCAAATCCGGTAAGTGATATTCTGAATATTAAGAACAATAGTAATACTGTTATTGAGAAGATAATGATTTATAATATTTTGGGTATGAATGTTTTGCAAATTGACAAACCTACTTCTGTAATAAATACACAAAATATCGAATCCGGAATGTATCTGATGAAAGTAGTAACTGAAAATGGTTCATTCTTTAAAACTATTTTAAAGCAATAGTTGTTTAATGAAGAAATGATGTAATGCAACAAAGAGACAATGATGGATTGGGATTAGTTTCTTTGCGGCCTTAGCGTGGATCTTGCGTACCTTGCGGTTATTAAGTCTTAAATTGTTTAATCAATTTCTTTTAACAAACTTTTTGAATATACAATTCTTTGAAATTCGGCATAAAACCTTACATTTGTGCGATTTTTAAATATTGAATGAATAAATGGATACCTATATAAAAATTGCTCAATTCCTACTTAGTTTATCATTTTTAATTGTACTACACGAGTTAGGGCATTTTATTCCTGCAAAATTATTTAAGACAAGAGTAGAAAAATTCTACCTGTTTTTTGATTATAAATTTTCTTTATTCAAGAAGAAAATTGGAGAAACTGTTTACGGAATTGGTTGGATTCCTCTTGGCGGATATGTAAAGATTGCCGGAATGATCGACGAAAGTATGGATAAAGAGCAAATGGAAAAACCACCTCAACCATGGGAATTTCGCTCAAAACCGGCCTGGCAAAGGTTAATTATTATGCTTGGTGGTGTAACAGTGAACTTCATATTGGGAATTTTTATCTATATCATGATCTTAAATGTTTGGGGTAAAGATTATGTTGCATCAGATGACGTTAAAAATGGATTTTCGGCTAATGAGATCGTTAAAAATTACGGGTTTCAGGATGGAGATAAAATATTAAAGATTGATGGCGAAGTTCCTTTTAGCGTTTTAGATATTAATAAACACCTGTTTTTAAGAGATATCAAAACTATTGAAGTACAACATACCGATGGTAATACCGAAACCATCAATATTCCTGAAGATATTGGCCTGCAAATGTGGCAGAGTGGTGTGATGGAACCATTTTCACCAAGAGTTCCTGCTATTTTAGACAGTATCTTGCCGGGTAGTCCTGCAGACAAAGCCGGATTATTAAAAGGAGATCATATCATAAATGTGGATAATGTATCAACAGAGTATTGGGGTGATTTTACAAATGCTGTGCAAAGTAATAAAGAATTGAGGGAGATGCAAATCGCTTTTAACAGAGCCGGAGTTACTAATACGGTTGCTGTCACTCCTGATAAAGACAATAAAATTGGTGTCAATGTAAGTACAAATAATATCATTAAAGTTAAACATAAAGATTTTTCTTTTTCTGAAAGTGTTCCGAAAGGTTTAAGCGAAGGCTATTGGACCCTAAAAGATTATATGGGTCAGTTTAAATATGTTTTCACTAAAAAAGGTGCTACGAGTTTGGGTGGTTTTATGACCATTGGAAATATCTTCCCTTCTTCCTGGGACTGGCAACAGTTTTGGCATATCACTGCATTTTTATCTATCATGCTTGGATTTATGAATTTATTACCGATTCCTGCATTAGATGGCGGTCATGTGGTTTTTGTTTTATACGAGATGATTACAAGTAGGAAGCCAAGTGAAAAATTCCTTGAATATGCTCAAATTACAGGTTTTGTTATCCTGATGGCCTTACTGCTTTTTGCAAATGGAAATGATATTTACCGTTGGCTTACTGGTCAATTTTAGTTTGTAAGAATCTACTTAAAATATTTATTAAAAACTCAAGGCTGAATACCTTGAGTTTTTTCATTTATGGAATAAACAGCACCTTTTTAGTTAAATGTAATCCATCATCATCCAGTTTCATTTTTAAAATATAGATCCCATGACTTTGCAGGTTACCTTTGTGAAGGTGAAATTCTATATTGTTTGGCTTCTGCTTTAAAATGTTCCTGCCCAGCATGTCATAAACATCTATACTTTGAATGGTATTATTTTTTGAAGTAGAAATTATAAAATTATCGCTTAAAGTTTTAACAATTATTTTATCACTTTCTTTAGTAATGTTTTCCACATTCAATGATGAGTTTTGGAATTTCAAAATAAACCTCTCATCAAATTGCCCGGGACTATCTATAGCAAATTCATACTCTGATTCCTGTAGATTATGGGTAGTATTTAAGAGTTTATCAAATAGCAATACGGGTTGTGAACCAATTATACCTTCTATTTTATCTATGCGGATCTTTAAATTTATCTTTTCTTTAATTTTTGAGGAAAAGCCCAGTTTTAATTCCGTATTTTCATCAATGGGTTTGGTTCCCTGAATGGCTAATTTTTTTCCTTCTGCCATAGAGTAGAAGCTGATAAATTTATTTCCGCTAAATCGAATGGCATCAAATTTACTTTCCACTTTCTCACAGGCATTTTCTATAAATCCGACTAAAATCTGACTAAAAGCACCTTTATCGTTGTATAAATTTAACCAGATCTTATTCTGGTTTTCTACATCATTCTTTTTAGAAACAGGTTGCTTAAAAAAGTTGTTATTTCCTGATTCTACCCGCATTTCATTAGTGAATTGGATTTCTCCTTCTTGCAAGGCTTCCACAAAAAATCCCTGACAGGATGCTATTATTCCGGTAGGAATTACACCATTCTCACTTGCCTTAATACCTCCCAGATTTACAACATATGAAGCATAATCATCCGAAGTGTAAACATCACCTGTTAATGGAGTATTATGTGTCCAGAAATAAATGGTACCCGATAACAATGCCTGATTAACAGGATTGTCTAAAAAAGTGTCTGCATTTATTGCAGAAGGATATGGATTTCCAATCAGATTCCAATCGTTATCCTCATTATTGTCTTTTGAACTTAAATTAACAGGAATTTTCACCAAACCATTGTTTATTGTTCCGTTATAAATAACAGACTGTGTATCTTCAAATGGTTCTTCAAATGGCGCCATAATAGCGTAACCTTTTCCGGGAATCATATTTCCTTCGATATTCTGCCATGCGGGAGGGTCGTCATCATCTAACTCATCATCATCACTATCATTAAATTCTGATGTATTGAATTCCAGAATATAGTCTTGAGGAGATTCAGAAAATTCGATTATGAATTCTGCCTGTTCAATTGGAGATGACCAAAACGTGTAGTCATACATTTCAATTTCTGTGGTAGTTTTATGTACATCGATACTACCATTATTGATAACATCTGTATCGTTTATCATAACTAAAGAGCCTTCGTGTAGGATCTCTAAATTTCCAGCAACACTAAGGGTATTTTTAATAGTAACATAATTATTAGCATTAATTGTTAGTTTTCTATTTTCATTAATTTCTAGATTACAGGCTGTAAAATTCCCAAAATTTTCTGTGTTATAATTATCATCAATAACAGCGCTTCTTAAAATTACGGGTAAACCATTATTCCATGTGCCGGATTCAAAAGTTGTTTTCCCAACATAGTGCTCTCCAATTCTATGATTATATCCGGCTGTAGCCGAATTGATCTCCGAAATATCATATGCTAACCAGTCAACCATATTAAATCCGGTTGAAGGTTCCACCTCTTCGCAACCATATTTTCTAACAAAGCTGATATTTTCACCCCAGGTTGCACTGTTGCCAATAATATCCATTTTGTTTTCCCAGCAGGTTTCATCGTTTTTTGTTGATATAATAATGATATCATCGCCATTAAAACTGCAAACTGGTGAATTTATCTCTGTGCCGTCTATGGCATAATTAGGGAATTCTTCTGCTAAATTTGATCTGATTTTTAATGTTTGTCTTGATGTTAAAACAGGTATATTCATCTTTACACTTGGTGTTTTTCCGACAGGACTTTGTGCTTTTTCGTTCCTGTACAAAGCCAAATAATATTGATTTTCCTGTATTGGGTTTTCACTGATATTTGTAAGTTCAATCCATTTATTATTGCCTTCACCTTCATAATACTGGGTTATCATGAGCGGACTATTTGTGTATCCTGTTCCTTCC
This sequence comes from Bacteroidota bacterium, assembly GCA_039715085.1. Lineage (GTDB taxonomy): Bacteria > Bacteroidota > Bacteroidia > Flavobacteriales > Flavobacteriaceae > Namhaeicola. Next base: position 12,273 of record JBDLIB010000055.1, read on the forward strand.
CCCTGAATGATAAAGTTAAATGGATTTTCAGAGGCATCGTTATTGTCAATTTGGAGGTTAACTGTTTTAATTCCCTGAGAATTTGGACTAAATATTACTTCAAAATTGAAGCTGTCATTTGGTGAAATATTAATCGAAGTATTTCCGGTTACGGTAAAATCTCCTGCATTGTTTCCTGTTAATTGGATGTTTGAAATGCTGAGGATGTTACTCCCTGTATTTTTTATGATGAATTCTTTAACAATGCTATTTTCGGAATTTGTATCAATGCTTTCAAAATAGGTATTGTTTAATGAGTTTGTTGTAGTGGATCCGTCGATTATTTCATTTGAATTTCCATAAATTTCAATTTCCGGGATAGCCCCGCTACATGTGGAAACATGTGAGTTTATATTGGTAATATCTTCCAGGCCATACATATCCCATTCGTTTTCATTATACTGATTGTTAGGGTTTTGAATATGACTTTTTCTACGTAATGTAATATCTTTTGCAAAATCAATGGAATCGCCAATAAGGCCGATAAGATCGATAATTACTTCCCCTTTTCTAAGGGCAATTTTATCATCTCCTGTAAAATCCATCACTGTGCTATTAGTTGAAATATCAGCATCAATATTTAAAATTTCTTTCTCATCTTCGATTAAAAAATTTCCATAGGCAGAAATGGAACCACTTAGTTCTATAGCACCCGTGGGGTTCAAATTATCACTTTTAAAAGTTGTTATGTTATAATCTTCTAGGTTGACCTCAGTATTAGTTGGATTGTATATTTCGATAAAATTGTTTCTGTGATCGTTGCTGGAAGTACCTTCAATATACTCAGTGATCATTAATTCTGAACAGGGAACCAAAGGATATCCTGTTAATTTTATATTGTCTATACCCGCATAATCATCCTGCCCGTTTTGTTTGATTGAAATTATTAATCTGACTGAACTGATATTATTCGGAATAATAATAGTTTCTGTTTGCCATCCTTCGGTTGTGAAATTTGAACTACCTTCAACTAAGATTATTTCCCCCTGAGAGATCTCATCAAAAAATAGTTCATATTTAATATCATCACCATTATCAAAACCAAAAACATTGTAATCAATTGAAACAGTTGTGTTTCTGAATGTTGAAATGTCTATATTTTCCAGGCTGATTGTTTCAAAATCACTACTGCCACAATCACCATTCAGATCTTGTATTCCCCAGAATTGATCTCCGTCACTCGGGATGATATCTTTTAGGGTGGAGTTATAATTCCAGGAATCAGAACCGATTGTACAGGGGGGTGTAGAAAAAGTCACATCCCATGTGTCGTCGGATGTTTCAAAACTTTGTCTGGCTATTGTAGTTTGGGCATAATTGGAAAGTGTAAAAATAAAAATAACGAGAACTGAAAAATACTTCAACATAATTATGTAGTTTTAAATTTGGTTAATAATGAAAAAGTATCCTGGATTGGTATTTATTAATGTCATGCAAAACAAAAGGTTAACATACACAGTTGAAGAAGCGAAAAAAAAGTTAGAAAATTATTGTGCTTATCAGGATCGTTGTCATAAAGAAGTTGAAAAAAAATTAATCGAAATGCATATGATTACAGAAGCAAAAGAAGTAATCATTTTGCACCTGATACAGCATGATTTTTTAAATGAAGAACGTTTTGCAAAAAGTTTTGTAAGGGGAAAATTCCGAATAAAAAAGTGGGGAAGGCAGAGAATAATAAAGGAGTTAAAATTTAAAGATATTTCGAAATACAACATTGATAAGGCATTACTTGAGATAGATGAAGAAGATTACATGGCTGCTTTAAATGAGCAGGCAATAAAAAAGCGGGATTCAATCACCGAAAGTAACAAATTTAAAAAAAGCCAGAAGATTACTAACTACCTGTTGTACCGGGGTTTCGAAAATAATTTAGTTTATGAAGTAGTGAGGGAAGTGATGGAAATTAAATAGAGATTGAAGTGTTTTTTTGACTTTCTATACTTAATTACAGATTGACTTTATTGATCCAAAATAATCCCCAATTTTTAAAAAGAAGATTATTAAAGGCCTTTCGGTCTAACCAAGATACAGGCTTTAGCCCAGTGCAAATTCAACAGCACTTTCGGCGTGAATTTTGGTTGTGTCAAAAATTGGAATTTTGACATCTTGATCTTTAATTAGCAGGGGGATTTCCGTACATCCTAAAATCACTCCTTGTGCACCATCTTTAACCGATTTAGCAATAATTCTTTGGTATTTTTCTTTAGATTCAGGTTTTATTATTCCGTGTACAAGCTCTTTATATATTACTTTATGCACAATTTCTCTATCGACTTCGTTAGGTATAATGACTTCTATATTGAAGTTTTCATTAAGCGATTTTTTATAAAAATCTTTTTCCATTGTGAACTTAGTCCCCAACAATAAGACCTTTTTTAGTTTTTTTTCTTTAATCTTTTTTCCTGTAGCTTCAGCTATATGCAGAAAAGGAACTGATATATTTTGAGTAATTTCTTTACTGCATAAGTGCATAGTATTTGTACACAGAATAATAACTTCCGCTTTAGCCAGTTCCAGGTTTTTTGCGGCTTCTACCATTCGTTTATTTAATGTAGTCCAATCACCTTTATGCTGTAACTTTTCGATTTCAGCAAAATCTAATGACTCCATAATACATTTGCAAGAATGAAATCCACCCAAAATTTCCCTAACTTTCTTATTGATAATTTCATAGTAGACTTGTGAAGATTCCCAACTCATTCCGCCTATAAGTCCTATTTTTTTCATATTATTTTAAAACTGAATTAAATTTAAACAACTATACTAATTTACAAGTAGTTAATATCTTTTTTTAGTTGATAGCATATTTAAATCTTTTGAATACTTATTTCTTTTAAACTAAACAATAATTTAAGCATTTAAAAAAGATATTTCGCTAAGGGACTGTAAATTACAAAATAAATTTCATTACAAAACACCTTCATTGGCAAAAATGGGAACTTAAATGATTTGGGTAATACCGGATGTTAACCTTTTAGATTGAAATACATTAAAAAGTATAAAAATCTGCTTTTATGTTATTCGAATTAGATATAATCAAACATCGAAAATCTCATAATATTTCAATTAAGTTCCCTTTTAATTTCGAAGCCAAGGAAGCACTAAAGTCTATTGATGGTGTTAGATGGAGTATAACACATAAAACCTTTTATATAAATTTCAGTAAAGAGAATCATCAAAAGCTTATTGTGTTATTTAACACACGTCAGTGGAATTTTGATCAAAAAAAGGTTCTGGAATATATGGAAGCTAAGGATAGGTTCTTCCAATTTGAAAAGGAACATTTAAAAACAATTAATGCTTTTAAGAACTGGATGGAACAGCAGAGGTATAGTGAGAATACTATTAGTTGTTATATTAGTATGCTGATGAGTTTTTTTAAACATTTTTACAACAAACCAACAAAAGATATTACCGAAAAGGATATTATTCGGTATAACCACGAACAGCTGCTCAGTTCAAAATATTCCTATAATGCCCAAAATCAAATGATAAGTGCAATAAAACTATTTTTTAAAAAATATAATAAAATGGCCATTGACCCTGCATTGATTGAACGTCCGGTAAGACACAGGTATCTTCCTATTGTTTTGAGTCTTAATGAAGTGGGGGAAATTATCAATGCTACCAGAAATTTAAAGCACAAAGTATTATTGAGTATAATTTATTCTGCCGGATTAAGAATTGGTGAAGCCTTAAGTTTAAAACTAAATGATATAGATTCTGCAAGGATGTTGATAAGAGTATTTCAGGCTAAAGGACATAAAGACAGGTATGTACCATTATCCGAAAAACTAATTTTTTATTTGAAAGAGTATTATTTATTATACCAGCCTAATTACTATTTATTTGAAGGGCAATATGGCGGTAAATACACTCAGAGTAGTGCCCGAATGGTTTTAAAAAGAGCGCAACAAAGAGCCGGAATCAACAAGCGTGTTACTTTACATACTTTAAGGCATAGTTATGCAACACATTTATTGGAAGGGGGAACCGATATTAGATATATTCAGGAGTTATTGGGGCACAATAGTCCTAAAACCACGATGATTTACACACATGTTAGCAGCAATAGTTTAGAAAATATTAAGAGTCCGTTTGATAAGTTGGATATTTAAATTCAGATAGTAAGTATATGAAGTAAAGATGAATTTATCTACTATGAAAAGTGTAGGTATTTTATCGTTTTGGAAGAGAAATATTTATGTGATAAATGTAACTAAAAATAATTTTTTTAAAGTATAACCTTAACAGATAAAATATTTTATATTTACTCATACTAAAATTGCTAATTCTCCCCCTAAAATAAAAAGTAAGTTTGGTTATTTACATATTATATGTAGGTGACCGTACGTAAGTATTTGTGATCTCCAACTAACTCTTTCGGCTACTCTGAAAAAGATGAGAATCTAATATCTTTTTCATTAATAGAACCAAGTTTAAACAGAACATAAAGTTCTTTATAGGACATTTATGAAAATTTAAAAAAGTTCATACATTTACTTTAAAAATAAGAAACAACCCAACTTGCTTTTTACATTTTCTTTAGGAGATGTAAATAGCTACGGAGTTACGGGTATAAACAAGTTGTGTGCAATAAAATCATCGCATGAAACAATTAATATCATTATTAATAATTGTGAAGTTTTTTACAAGTTGTGGAACTAAAATACCCATACAAGATTTCAGTGTCAAAATCAAACATTTTTATGGGGCAGAAGGCTATACCTGTATTTACTATGTTAATCAAGATTCACTCAGGATATCATCATCATGTGATTTTACCAATTGTGAGGACACAACTCTATATAAAATCGCACTAAAAAAGGAATCAGTTTCCGAATTTTATAATTATATAAATGATTTTGATTATGAAGGGCTTAAAGATGTCTATGAACCTGAAGAAATAATTTCATACGGACATGATGTTTTTGTTGAAATAATAGGTGATTCAATACCTAATAAAAATATTAACTTATTCAACTATGATCTAAATGAAATAAAAGAATTGATTGAGGAGGTTGATTTATTAATTCCAAATAAAAAGTATAAGTTCTATAATTAAAGATGTAATGAAATATCTATTTATCCTTATCGGTATAATTTTCTCCTTGCTTTTAAACTTGATGATTTTATATCCTCTTATTGTACCTGACCCTTGTTACTATCACAGTCATGATATGAATATAATTATGAGTTTTTTCTTTTATGCTGGATCAGCATCTAATGGTCATCCAGAGCCTAATTTTGTAAATTTAATATTTACAATAGTTCTTGGATATTATATTGGTAATTGGCATTATAAAAAATACTCTAAATGGTATAATAAAATATATCAATAATACTGCACACAACAAAAAATAAACGTAATGCAGGGTTTGTTCTTACCTCAAAGTTTATACATTTAACCAAGCTTAGTGCAAATCTGAAAGTTTATCGATTCGAAAGCCTGCACTACGCTTATTCAGAACGTTAGCCATTATTTTCCATCTTAAAAAATTGGACTAAAAATTTGGGGAATTACAAAAACATAAAAGATTATAAACAACTGAATATTAACACTAAAATTTGACACTAGTCAGAATCAAA
>JBDLIB010000056.1:0-17606 GCA_039715085.1 Bacteroidota bacterium
GCCAGCGCCGATGGTACTGCCAATGGTGGGAGAGTAGGTCATTGCCTTTCTTTTAAAATCCTGATTCATACGAATCAGGATTTTTTTTTGCCCTTTTTTCAGGATTTTAAAATCGGCATACTTATTTACAACTAATTTTAGGTTATAAAGTAAATTTCTTTTTTCTTTGTACATCGATGAATAAAATAATAACATACTTCCTTTTCTTTATTGTTTTTACTTCTATCCACGCACAGAATGGTGGGGAACGTATTTATAATTTTTTAAATATTCCAACTTCTGCGAGGCAAGCTGCTTTGGGTGGTGATATCTTAACGATGAATGACGATGTTAATCAGCCTTTATGGAATCCCGGAACAATTAATAAATACATCGATAATAAAGTTTCTGTTAACTATGTAAATTATTTGGGTGATATTAATGTAGGATCGGCAACTTTCGCACATTTGATTAACAGACGCTTTGGAACTCTGCATACAGGAATTCAATATATTAATTATGGTGATTTTATCGGAGCAGATGCAGAAGGTGTTGAAACAAAAGAATTCCAGGTAAGAGATCTGGCATGGTCTGTAGGATATGCCTATCAAATACCCAAGACAGATTTTCACGTAGGCGCTAATGCTAAATTTTTGAGTTCAAAAATTGAAAATCATTCATCAATAGGTGCTGCATTTGATCTTGGTTTTTATTACTTTAATGACCTTAAACCTTTCACCTTTTCTGCAGTCGTTAGAAATGTTGGTTACCAAATTTCGCCCTATGATGATTTAAGAGAAGACCTGCCATTTGAAATTGCGGTTGGAGCTTCTTACCGCTTAGAAGACGTTCCTTTAAAATGGCATCTTTCTTTGACTAATTTGCAACAATGGGAAATTGCCTATGCAAACCCTTCAAATAGTGAAACAGACCTGGAAGGAAATACAAAGGAAGAAGATGTCAATTTCTTTGATCAGGCTATAAGACATGTCGTAATAGGAGGAGAATTTTTTCCTGAAAGAAAATTTAATATTAGATTTGGATATAATTTTAGGCGTGCAGCCGAGTTGAAATTAACAGAAGCAAGAACTTTTGCAGGAATAAGTTTGGGATTTGGATTGAAAATGGGAAGAATCAAATTTGATTATGCTTTTACAAAATACCATCCTGTTAGTAATACAAGCACTTTTTCATTAACTTACAATATAAATAAAGAAAAGATTTAAGAAATGAAAAATAAAATAAATATAGCAATTGACGGGCATTCATCGACAGGGAAGAGTACAATAGCTAAACTTTTAGCTAAAGAATTGGGCTATATTTATGTGGATACCGGTGCGATGTACAGGGCCGTAGCACTTTATGCCTTTAAAAATGGTTTTATTTCAAAAGATAGTTTTGATGTAGAAAGTTTGAAATTAAATTTAGATAAAATTGAATTAATATTCATTTTTAATCATGAAAAGGGATTTGCAGAGATACACTTAAATGGGCTTAATGTTGAAAAGGATATTCGAAACTTAGAGATATCAAATTTTGTAAGCAAAGTAGCCGCTATATCAGAGGTTAGAAAAAAACTGGTTGAACAGCAAAAAAAAATGGGTGAGGAAAAAGGTGTTGTAATGGATGGCAGGGATATTGGAACAGTAGTTTTTCCTGAAGCAGAATTAAAAATATTTTTAACTGCCAGCGCAGAAATTCGTGCTAAGAGAAGATATAATGAAATGCTCGATAATAACGAAAAGGTTTCTTTTGAAGATGTTTTGGAAAATGTAAAGAATAGAGATTATTTAGATTCTACCCGGGAAGATTCTCCATTATTAAAAGCCAAAGACGCTATTGAGATTGATAATAGTTACATGGATAAGGAAGAAACTTATGAAAAAGCACTTAATTTAGTTAAGGACAGGATTCATTAAAAGCAAATAACTAAGGGATATTTAAATATTTATGTGTTTGCAGGGAAATTTTCCATTTTGGGTTCTGCATAACATAATCAATAATTTGAGGTGTCATTTTTTCTCTGTTACTCCATTCCGGTTGTAAAAATAATTCACAGTTAGGGCTCACTTTTGCAGCTTCTTCTTCAGCAAATTTGAAATCATGTTTATTATTTATTATAACTTTTAATTCATTTGCTTTTGTATAAGCATCACTTAAAGGTAATTTTGTCTTTTTTGGTGATAAACATACCCAATCCCATTTTCCGGTCAAAGGGTAAGCCCCGGAAGTCTCAATATGTGTTTTAATATTATTTTTATGTAATTCTTCAGTAAGGAAACTTAAATTCCACATAGAAGGCTCACCGCCTGTTACAACAACTGTTTTAGCATATTTTTTAACATTCGAAATGATCTTTTTTGTTTCGGTTGCCGGATGTAGATCCGCATTCCAGCTTTCTTTTACATCACACCAATGGCATCCTACATCACAGCCGCCAATTCTAATAAAATAAGCAGCCTTACCCGTATGAGATCCTTCTCCCTGAATTGTGTAAAATTCTTCCATTAGAGGAAGCATCATTCCTTTGTCAATTAATTGTTTAGTATGTAGATCCAAAATATAAATTTATGATGCAAAGATATTTAAAAGCTGATAATTTTCAACTCTCATTCATTTAAACTATTTTTATAAAAAAATTAACTTATGCCAAATACTCAAGATCTGATTAACGAAATTAACTCAGGATATAAAACTAAAGGAGATTCAATTACATTAGGTGCTGCAATGTCAGGTGAAGACACCCTTAAAGAAGCCTTTGTAAAAATTCCATTGAAAACAATCAATCGACATGGTTTAATTGCGGGTGCAACAGGAACCGGTAAAACCAAATCATTACAGGTCTTTGCTGAAAATCTCTCGGAAAACGGGATTCCTGTACTTTTAATGGATATTAAAGGAGATTTGAGCGGACTTGCACAACCCGGTGAGGAAAATGAGCATATCACCAAACGACATGCCGGTATAGGGCTTCCATACAAAGCAAAAACTTTTCCAGTTGAGATATTAACTATTTCCGATCAAAAAGGAACCCGGTTAAGAGCGACCGTTTCAGAGTTTGGGCCAACCTTGTTATCCAGAATTCTTGATCTTAGCGATGTGCAAAGTGGAATTGTTTCCATAATTTTTCAATATTGTGATGATAATAACTTGCCTTTATTAGATCTTAAAGACTTTAAAAAGATCCTACAGTTTGCTACACGAGAAGGTAAAGAAACATTCGAATCAAAATACGGCAGAATATCAACATCTTCCACGGGTGCGATTTTAAGAAGAATAGTAGAACTGGAACAACAGGGAGGAGATCTGTTTTTCGGTGAACGTTCTTTTGATGTTCAAGACCTGGTGAGGATCGATGAAGATGGAAGGGGGATTATTTCGGTTTTAAGATTAACAGATATTCAGGATAAACCCAAGCTGTTTTCAACGTTTATGTTGCAGTTACTAGCCGAAATTTACAATACATTCCCTGAGCAGGGAGATAGTGACAGGCCGGAGTTGGTTCTGTTTATTGATGAAGCACATTTAGTATTTGAAAATGCTTCCAAGACATTGTCAGACCAAATTGAAAGTATCGTAAAATTAATCAGATCAAAAGGGATAGGAATTTATTTTGTTACACAAAACCCAAAAGATATTCCTTCTGATGTATTATCACAACTCGGATTAAAAATCCAACATGCATTGAGAGCATTTACGGCAAAAGACAGGAAAGCGATAAAACTTGCAGCCGAAAATTTTCCTGATTCTGATTTTTATGATACCTCAGAAGAACTCACTGAAATGGGAATAGGAGAGGCCTTGGTAACAGTTTTAAATGAAAAAGGTATTCCAACCCCATTGGCAAGAACGAAAATGAGAGCGCCGATGAGCCGAATGGGAATTTTAAGTGAAAAAGAATTGGAAGATTTGTTAAATTTGTCTAAGATTGCATCTAAATACAACGAGCTGATTGATAGAGAAAGTGCTTATGAAATTTTAGATAAAAAAATTGAACGGATTAATGAGGAAGCTGAAGTTAATAAAACAAAGAAAAAAAGTACACAGACAAGAAAATCTGCTGTAGATCCGATACTAAAAGTTGTAACTAGTGCGACTTTCATTAGAGGTGTTTTTGGAATATTAAATAAAGTATTAAAAAAATAATTATTAATATGAAAAAGGTTCTAACCTTACTAATTCTTAGTGTAATTTTCGTTCAGTGTAACAGTAACGATAAAACTGTTATAGCAAAAGGTAAAGTTGGTGAAATTACCAAAACTACTACTATTGAAGAATTGGAAGATATGTTTAAAAACGACTCTGTTGTAAAACTTCCTGAAGGGGAAGAATTTGTTAATGAGTATGTTATATATTCAGAAGAAGGAGAGCGTTTGTTGTCAGTATTTCCAAGTTTACCCCAGGATTCCATTAAGGCCTTTGAGAGAGTCCAGGTCTATTCTCCGGGTTTTAAAACAGAGAAAGGTGTTTCTACCGCTTCTACTTTTAGAGATATTAATTCAAATTACTCAATTAAAAAAATTGACCCTACCATAAGCTCAGCAGTTGTATATATTGATGAGTTAAACGGAATGTTTATTCTAAATAAAAAAGATCTTGGCCTCGATGAATTTGATATGAATAAGATTAGTAAAGATCAAGTGCCTGATCTGGCAAGTATTAAATATATAACTATCTGGTTTGACTAAAAAAATGAAATATATTAAACAATCTTCTCCCTTTGTGATCCCTACTACTGATGGCAAGGTTATGGAGGAACATTTTGGGCATACTAATGAAAATTCTGATATAAGCATAGCCAAAATGATTGCACCACCGGGCTGGAGCGAACCATTTCAAACTCCAAAATTTGATGAATACTCTTTTGTTTTAAAAGGGAAAAAACAGATAAATATTGACGGTGAAATAGTTATTCTAAAAGAAGGTGAGTCCATAAAAATAATGAAAAATACCCGTGTTCAATATTCTAACCCTTTTGAGGAAGAATGTGAATATATTGCTATTTGTTTACCTGCTTTTTCTGTAGGATTGGCGCAAAGAGAATCCTAATTGTTTATTGGTCACAAAAAGTGTTAAAACTATACAGTTAAGTGAATCTCACTTTGGCTTTTGATGCTTATAAAACGAATTATATTAGTAGCAAAACCTATGGGACTTTCAGTCCATTGTGGTTTAGTTAAGAGATTATCTCTAAAACCCTTTCTAAGGCCATCCCTCTGGATGCTTTTATCAGTACCGTGCAATTTTTAATTTCTGAGCTGTCAAAATTATCTTTAAAATCCTCAAAGCTTTTATATTGTTTGGTTTTGTTGGAGTCGGTTTTAACCTTTGAAAAGGTTTCACCAATCAGTATCAGCGTATCAATATTTGTATTTTGAGCCTGATCTACAATAGTGGAATGTTCGAGTAATTCCTCTTTCCCAATTTCAAACATATCTCCTAAAATAGCAATTTTGTTTTTAGCTTTTAGCTGAGATAAATTTTCTAAGGCCACTTTCATGCTTGTAGGGTTGGCATTATAGGCATCTAAAATAATTTTGTTTGAACCTTTTTCAATTATTTGCGAACGATTATTACCGGGAATATAGTTTTCAATAGCATTTTTAATTTCCTGATCAGAAACTTTAAAATATTTTCCAATAGCAACTGCAGTTGCTATATTATGATAATTATAGACTCCTATCAGTTGGCTATTGATTTTATTGTTTTCAAACTGTAAACTTACAAATGGATCTGCATCGATAAATTGAACAGGGAAAACGCTCTTTTCATCACCAAAAGTTATGGTATTCAGATCTGTTGAATTTTTAACCTGGACAGGGTCAGTAGAATTTATAAAAGCAGTTTTATTATTTCTTTTCAGATGTCTGTAAAGTTCTGTTTTAGCTTTAATTACACCATTCAGATCCCCAAAACCTTCCAGATGAACTTTTCCAAAATTGGTAATATAACCATAATCAGGTAAAGCAATTTTACAAAGAAGATCAATTTCCCCTGGGTGGTTTGCACCCATTTCCACGATACCAAACTCTGTATTTGGTTTCATTGATAGCAAGGTTAAAGGAACACCAATATGATTATTTAGATTTCCTTTGGTTGCTACACAATTATATCTTCTACTCATCACCGCATTGATCAGTTCTTTGGTGGTGGTTTTACCGTTACTTCCGGTTAAGGAAATAATTTTAATTCCCAATTGTATTCGATGATATTTTGCCAATTCCTGTAATGTTTCAAGAACATTGTCTACTAAAATGATTCTATCATCTGTCAGGTACTCCTCTTCATCTACAATGGCATAATTTGCACCTTTTTTTAAAGCATCTTCAGCAAATTTATTTCCATTAAAGTTTTCCCCTTTAAGGGCGAAATAGATACTGTTTTTTAAATTTTTTCTTGTATCGGTTTCAACTTTAAAATGGATACTGTATTTCTCGTAAATTTCTTTAATATTCATGCTGCAAAATAAATTCTATAAAAGTTTAAATATTCTGATTACAATTGATATGAATCCAATATATAACCAACCTAACAGAAGGTAGGGTGAAATAGATCCCACTGATCCGGACGGCTACCGGGAACAGGATCTGCCTGCCACACCGATGAGGCGGTTCGAGCTGACTGATAATAAAATGTTTGGAAAACATATTATAATCAGAGTATTACAAATATAAAAAAAACTCAATATCAAATGAGATATTGAGCTTTTTATTGATTGAGAAATAAATCTTTATTTTACTTTTCTTGATGCTTTTCTTCTTCTTGAGTAAGACATTTGGCCTAATTTATCCGTCGCACATCTAAACCCGATATAGTTTGTTGCCATATATTGAGGTAGATATCTACGTTGTGCAGGGTCTAACCAGTAAGCTCTGTCTTTCCAAGAGCCACCTTTATAAACTCTGGTTTGATCACTTATCAAAGTTGTACGGTTTTTAGTATCATATTGTTGAATAATCAAACCGCTTTCACCAATTTGTCTGGGTATTTTTGGTGAATTGTACATTCTTGGTTTTACCATATCTTCATCATCATCACCTAAATAATACCTGTTTGTTGATGCCAGATCACCATCACGGTTATCCACATTATAAGCTTTTTCATAATTTCTTCTCATGAAAGCATCACGTTTTGTAACGGGTACATATTTGATACTTCCTGGTAGATCTTTCGGTACCAATTTTCCATTATCTAAGGTGTCAAATTCTACCGTATTATAATCTACTACTACAACATTTCCGTATTCATCAATCTTCTTTTTGGTAAATATATTACCTCTATAGTAACTAAAGTCGTTTGCTTCATTGTCAATAATTGGCCTGTATACATCGGCAACCCATTCAGAAACATTACCACTCATATCATATAGTCCAAAGGCATTAGGCTTGTACGATTTTATTCTCATGGTAATGTCAGCTCCATCATTACTCCATCCGGCAAGACCACTATAATCACCTTTCCCTTGTTTAAAGTTGGCTAACTGATCACCTTTGTATCTTCTTGATTGCTCACGAGTTGAATTTCCATTCCAACTATATTTTTTACGACCTCTGATCGAGTTGTATTCTCTATTTTCAATTAATGCTTTAGCAGCGTATTCCCATTCAGACTCTGTAGGTAACCTGAATCGTTGTTGGATAATACCGTCAGATACTTTTACATGGCGTCCGGTAAAACTACCTCGTTTAACTTTTCCTTTTTTAGAGTAATCTTTGATCCCTTTATTGTAAATTGTAGAATCTCCTTCAAACAATAAATTTGGATTTGCAAGATAAGTTTCTGTATCAAAACGATTTCCGCCTTCCACTTGTAAAGAGTCCATCTCAAATAAAGGATTTAGAACTCCTTTTTGCATTAAGATCCCTTCATTTACACGGTCAGTTCTCCATTTACAGTATTCGGTAGCTTGAATCCATGAAACACCAACAACCGGATAATCGGCATAAGCAGGGTGACGTAAATAATTTTCGGTTAATAATTCATTAAAACCTAGAGTATTTCTCCATACTAAAGTATCGGGTAATGCGCTTTGGTAAATTTTTCTATAGGTATCATCAGATGGAGGGAAAACTCTTTCTAAATACTCCAGATAAAATACGTATTCTCTGTTAGTTACTTCAGCTTCATCCATATAAAACGAACGTACTTGTTGTTTTACCGGAGTGGTATTCCAATCGAACATTACATCATCCTGAACACTACCCATGGTATATGTTCCTCCTTCAATAAGAACCATTCCGGGAGGTGGAGCTTGTTCTTTGTAATTTGAATTGGTTTGAAAACCACCGTATTTGGGATTGTTATACTCCCAACCGGTCAAAGAAGAAGTGCTTTTACTACTTTTATTACAGCTGGCAAAAAGGGCTGCTGCCATAATGAAAAGTACTACCTTGTTATTGCTAAAAATTTTCATAATTTTTTGTTTGTTTATATTTTTTGAGATAAAAACATTCTTTAAAATCTGTAAAGGCCAATTTTTATTTTATTTTTGCCTCTTAGTTCATGTATAACGATTGTTTTTTTTCTTTATTATATTTATTGTTGCAAAAAAATCCTCTAATTGACATCGTTATATTATAATATATTTATTTTGAGATACTTTACTTATATCATTTTCTCTATGTTTTTTACATTCGGTTTTTCTCAAAAAACCGAAATAAAAGAATTTAATTTAAATTGGAATGATGATGTAAAATTCATCTTAAATTCTGGAAAACAAATAACTATACCTTTAATAAATGATCAGTTGATAGACGAAAACAATATTCCTCTATTTACTACTACTTTTAACGCAAATAAAGGCGTAATATTACATAATTACAAGTTAAATAATGTTAAATATGAAACTCTTTCTAAAAGTTATTTAACAAATTTACCAATAAATCAAATTCCAGATAAACTAATAAGTGATTTTAACATAAGTAAAAGAAGGGATCAATATATTGGTGTTTTAAAGTTAACTCCCTTGGTAAGAGAAGGAAATCAGGTTAAAAAAGTCGTTTCATTTAGTCTGGAATATCAAACTGTTCTTAGTAAAAGTGAGGCAAACAAAAAACAAGTACCACCCCCAATTTTTTCAGATAATTCCGTTCTGTCAACTGGTACCTGGTATAAATTTGCGGTAGATACCACCGGAGTATTTAAAATTGATAAGAGTACATTAAATAAAATAGGGGTAAACACTTCTAATTTGAATCCAAAAAATATCCGTATTTACGGGAATGGCGGTAACTTATTACCTCAGCTAAATAGTGAATTCAGATATGATGACCTGCAAGAAAATGCAATTTATGTAGAAGGGGAAAATGATGGTGCTTTTGATAACGGAGATTATGTGTTGTTTTATGCCAAAGGCCCTGATAGTTGGAATTTGAATAGCTCAGGATTAGAATTGACTAATCATGTAAATAATATTTATAGTGAAAAAGCCTATTATTTTATCACGGTAGATAAAGGGCAGGGTAAAAGAATTACACAAAAAGATCCTATCGAACAACCGGCAGGACAAACGATCTCAACTTTTCAGGATTTTTTAGTTCATGAATTTGATGAAAAGAACTTGTTTGCAAATGGTCAGCAGTGGATGGGTGAAGATTTTAGTTTTAATGAAACCCAAAATTTTAGGTTTAATTTTGAAAACATTGATGGTGATAATGATCTGTTTGTAAGGGTTAGAGCTCTGGCAATTTCATCTATGAGTTCGAATATGCAGGTGAGTGTGAATGGGAATGATCTGATGCAGTTAAATTTTCCCGGAATTTCTTCAGGTTCATTAAAATTAGCGATTCCTGCGGAGACTATTCAAAGAACCCAAACTAACAATGAAAATATTGATATCAGGATTATTTATAATAATGGCTCAAACCCTTCCGCTAAAGCATTTTTAGATTATATTGAGATCTTAGGAACTAAAAAGTTAACGGCCTCAGGTAAGCAGTTTTCTTTTAGAAACCTTTCTACAACGAATCTTTCCTCTATTTATGAATACCAGATTCAAAATAGTAATAATATTTTTCAGCTATGGGATGTAAGTGATCAAATAAATCCTAAAATAATTTCAAATCAATCTACCGGTAGTGATTTTATTTTTAAGGCACCGGGTAGTACTGCACCAAAGGAGTTTATAGTGCTTGGTAATGATAACTATTTTACACCGGAGGTTTTAGATAATAATATAGTTGAAAATCAAAACCTGCATCAATTACAGGATATTGATTATCTGATTATTACGCAGGATTATTTAATTTCGGAAGCACAAAGACTGGCAAATTATCACAAGCAAAATTCCGGTTTTAAAACGGCTGTTGTTGATATTGAAAAATTATATAATGAATTTGGTTCGGGTTCACCCGATCTGACTGCTATTCGCGATTTTGTCCGATTTTTATATTTAACTGCTTCCACAGAAGAAAATAGAATAAGATATCTGGTGTTATTTGGTGATACTTCGTTTGATTTTAAAGATAGAATTTCCGATAATAATAATATCGTACCAGCCTTTCAGTCATTTGAAAGTTTTAATTTGGCAAGAGGTTATGTTACAGATGATTATTTTGGTATGATGGATGATAACGAAGGAGAGTTGATCTATTCTGATCAGCAGGATGTAGCCACAGGAAGATTTCCGGTTTCCTCTTCATTCGAAGCAAAAGCAGCCATAGACAAAACACTACATTATTTTAGTTCTTCTACTTTTGGAGATTGGAGAAATAAGATTACAGTTATAGCTGATGACCCGGATAAACCCGGTGAATTTGTGTTGCAGGAAACTGTTGAACTTATAGCCCGTGATATTGAAACAAATAAGCCGGAATTTAATATAAAAAGAATATATTCTGACGCTTTCCCTCAAGAAACTTCTGCAGGAGGGGAAAGATATCCTGAAGTCAATACCGCAATAGATAATGCCATTGAGTCAGGTACTTTGGTGATTGATTATTTTGGACATGGAGGAGCAGACGGATGGGCGAATGAAAGAATATTGGAAATTCCACAGATCCAGAACTGGAAGAATTTAAATACGCTTCCTCTTTTGGTAACCATAACATGCGAATTTTCAAGATTTGATAATCCCTTAAGGCCTACAGGAGGGGAGTATGTTTTTTGGAATCCGCAGGGAGGGTCTACAAATATGATCACTACAACAAGAGAAATTTTTATTAGTGTTGGCCAGCAATTCAATAAAAAACTGGTTAAGAAATTATTTCAATTTAATGGGGAAGATTATACGATTTCGGAGGCATTGATCAGTACTAAAAATGAATTTAATACAGCACAAAGATTTTTTATCTATAATTTTGGTGATCCTGCTATGCATTTAGCACAAGCGAAACCAAATATAAAGATCACTAAAATGAATGGGGTAGAAATCAGTCAGAAATTAGATACTCTAAAAGCATTGTCAAAAATTAAATTAGAAGGAGTTGTAACTGATATTTCCGGTAATATTCTTAATGATTTCAATGGAGAGATATCTACAACAATTTATGATAAAGCATTAGCGAAAACCACTTTGGATAATGATAATTTTGGTAGAACCATGTCTTTTAAATCAATTGAAAGTAAGGTATTTAAAGGTAGAGCAAGTGTCAATAATGGAAACTTTACGTTAGATTTTATTGTACCAAAGGATATACGGATTGCCTATGGAAAATCGAAATTGAGTTTTTATGCTGATGATAAAAGTATAGACAAAACAGGTTATAATTTTGATGTTACAATTGGTGGAATTGATAGTAATGCACCTGATGATACACAAGGTCCGGGTATTAATTTGTATTTAAATGATGAGACATTTGTAGACGGGGGAGAAACCAATGGTTCACCATTATTATTAGCAGTTTTAAATGATGATTCCGGAATAAATACCTCAATTACAGCTGTAGATCACGATATTATTGCTATATTAGATAATGATGAAGCCAATCCGATAATTTTAAATGATTATTACGAAACAGAATTAGATAATTTCAAAAAAGGAAAAGTTAAGTATCAGCTTCGTAATTTAGAATCCGGAATGCATCAAATAAAATTTAAATGTTGGGATACGTACAATAATTTATCTATTTCTACGTTGAATTTTATTGTAGTTAATTCAAATGACCTGGTTTTAAGTAATGTATTAAATTATCCGAATCCGTTTGTGAATTATACTGAATTTTGGTTTAATCACAATAAACCCAATGAATTATTGGATACGCAAGTGCAAATTTTCACCATTAGTGGTAAATTGATAAAAACAATAAATCAAGCTGTACAAACCAACGGAAGTTTATCGAGGGAGATAACCTGGAATGGTTTGGATGATTTTGGTAATAAAATTGGAAAAGGTGTTTATATTTATAAGTTGAAAGTAAGGTCGTCATTTTCTAAAGAAACTACTGAAAAAGTAGAAAAATTAGTGATACTACAATAAAAAAAAATAATTTACAGATAACAGATTGATCCAATGAAAAAATTAAGCTTATTAATCCTAATACTAGTTTTAGGAACATTTAAAAATTACGCACAAGAAGAACCAAACCCAATTCCTGTAGCAGCACCATTTTTACTTATCGCACCAGATGCAAGGGCAGGAGGTATGGCAGATATTGGTATAGCAACATCTACCGATGCAAACTCATTACGATATAATGCCGCAAAATTTGCATTTTCTGATTCTCAATATAAAATAGGTGTGAATTATACACCCTGGTTGCGAAATTTAACCAATGACCTGTTTTTGGGAAATGTGGCATTTTCCAATAAAATTAATGAGAGAAGTGCCTGGGCAGCCAGTATGAATTATTTTTCACTTGGAACCATTGAGCTGACAGATGAAGGTGGTTTGATAATAGGAAGTGAAAATCCTTATGAATTATCAATAGACGGTGCTTATGCCTTAAAATTGAGTGAAACGTTTTCTATGGGTGTAGCACTCAGATATATTCGTTCCGATTTTGCTTTGCATATAGAAGATTCAAATATTAAGACCGTAAATAGCTTTGCTGTTGACCTTAACGGATTTTACCAAAGTGAAGAGATAAATTTTGGTGACTTTAACGGTATTTGGAGAGCAGGATTCAATCTTTCTAATATGGGGCCTACAGTAGAATTAGTTGATGGAGGTGACGAAAGCTTTATACCTGCAAATTTAAGATTAGGTGGTGGGTTTGAATTTATCCTGGATGATGTGAATTCTATCACGGCAAATCTTGAATTAAATAAATTGATGGTTCCAACGCCACCAATAAGAGATGAAGAAGGTAATATAATTGAAGGACAAGATGATAATGTTGGTTTTTTAAAGGGAATGATCCAATCATTTTATGATGCACCGGATGGGTTTAGTGAAGAATTAAAAGAAATTACCTGGGGATTGGGTGCCGAATATATGTATGATGATACTTTTGCAGTTAGGGCAGGTTATTTTAATGAGAATGAATTAAAAGGAGGGCGTCAATTTTTCTCTATAGGTGCCGGTTTTAAGTTTAGAAGCAGTACATTGGATATATCCTATTTAATAAATTCATCAGACGTGACTAGCCCGATAGAAAGTACTTTAAGGTTCTCACTTTCATTTAATTTAGGTGAACTATATGATTATTATTAAACGAATATGGATGAAATAAAGATCACATCAAAATATACCTTATATAAAGATAGTTCAGAGCTTTCTAAGCAAGATAATGAATTGTTAAAAGAAGCTGAAGAAGCCAGAAAAAATTCATATGCCCCATACTCAAATTTTTGTGTTGGGGCATCTTTGTTATTAGATAACGGTAAAATTATCAAGGGAAATAACCAGGAAAACGCAGCATACCCTTCAGGTATGTGTGCTGAAAGAGTGGCTGTTTGGAATGCTGCTTCTCAATATCCTGAAGCTAAAATCTTAAAAATCTTTATTTCAGCAAAATCTTCAACACATACCATAGAAACACCGGTTTCTCCTTGCGGTTCCTGTCGCCAAACTATTGCTGAATATGAATTTAAACAAGCAAAAGACATCAAAATATTTTTTACTGGCGAAACAGGAAAAATCATCAAGGCAAACTCATTAAAGGATTTATTGCCCTTAGCTTTTGATAACTCACTTTTGTAATATGCTGTCATGTTAAAAGATATTGAAAACAGAGACGATTTATATCTTGTAGTCTCAGAATTTTACAAAAAACTTTTGGCTGATCAGGGTATCAATTATTTTTTTGAAAAGTTCAATGATCATAAGACTCTGGAAAAGCATTTATCGATTTTGGTAGATTTTTGGGACAATGTTTTGTTTTATTCAGGAACCTATGCGAAGAATGCAATGATGCCCCATCTTAACCTACATAAAAAGGAACCTTTTTCAGAAGATCATTTTAAGATTTGGCTAGGTCATTTTAATAATTCTGTTGATGAAAATTTTTCAGGAACCAATGCTCATAATTTAAAAATCCGGGCACTTTCTATTGCTACCGTAATGCAAATAAAAATTAAGGAATTACAATAATATTCCTAATTAAATAATTACATTTGCTGCTTAATTCATAATAATTAATTAAAATTAGTATAGGATTAATAAAGAAATTACCTTACTATATTATGAATTATCAAAAACACTATCTTTTTTAAACATTTAAATAAATCATTTTGAGATCAATTATTACAGGAACCGGAAGATATATACCAAGTGTAGTTAAAAAGAATTCTGACTTTTTAAATGAAGAATTTTATACTGATAGGAAAGAATCAATTAATGAACCCAATGAGGTTATCATAGAGAAATTTAAAGCTATCACAGGTATTGAGGAACGTAGGTATTTAGAACCTGAATACCAAAACAGTGATGCAGCATTTTTAGCTTCAAAAATTGCCATTGAAGATGCCGGTATAGATCCTGAAGAGATAGATCAAATAATTTTTGGTCATAATTTTGGAGATATCCGTCATAATGATACGCAAACAGATCTTTTACCCAGTTTAGCTTCAAGAGTAAAACATTTACTTAGAATTAAAAATCCGAACTGTATTGCATATGATGTTATTTTTGGTTGTCCGGGATGGGTGCAAGGTGTGATCCAGGCCGATAATTTTATTAAAGCCGGAATAGCAAAAAAATGCTTGATAATTGGTAGCGAGACTTTATCCAGAGTTGTAGATCCACATGATAGAGATTCTATGATCTATGCTGATGGGGCAGGGGCTTGTATCGTTGAAAAAGGGACTGATCCTGATAAAGGAATTTTAAGTTACGCTGCTCAATCGTTTACATATGATGAAGCAAATTATTTATTTTTTGGTGATTCCTATAAAGTTATTCCAAACATCAATACGAGGTATATAAAGATGTATGGAAGAAAAATTTATGAATTTGCTTTAAATAATGTTCCAAATGCGATGAAGACCTCATTGGATAAAAGCGGCTTACCAATTGAAAAAATTAAAAAAATTCTAATCCATCAAGCCAATGAAAAGATGGACGAAGCTATAATTAAAAGGTTCTACAGGTTATGTAAATCTAAAGTACCCGAAGGAGTTATGCCAATGAGTATTCAAAAATTGGGAAATAGTTCCGTTGCAACAGTTCCAACACTTTTAGATCTTATCCTAAAAGGTGATCTGGAAGGTCATGGTATTGAAAAAGGTGATGCTATAATATTAGCTTCTGTTGGTGCCGGTATGAATATTAATTCAATAGTTTATCAATTCTAATTTCAAGCACTTCTATAAAAATAAAATAGCATCCGTTTTTGCGGATGCTATTTTGTTTATAGATAACAAATACTTATATCAATGAACCTAAATATCTTTCCGCGTCAAGCGCAGCCATACAGCCGGATCCCGCAGCAGTAACTGCCTGGCGATAATCTTTGTCCTGAACGTCTCCGGCAGCGAACACCCCCGGTAGGTTTGTTTTTGTAGACTTACATTTAGTTATTAAATAACCAACCTCATCCATATCCAAAGCTCCTTTAAACATTTCGGTATTAGGCTTGTGGCCTATTGCTGCAAAATAGCCAGTAACGTCAATAACTTGTTTTTCATTTGTGATATTGTTGAATACACGCACACCTTCCACTACTTTTTCACCCAAAACTTCATCCACTTCAGTATTGTACATTACCTCGATATTTTTGGTTTTTACAACACGGTGTTGCATTGCTTTTGATGCACGCATATAATCTTTACGTACTATCATGGTTACTTTATTGCAGATATTTGCTAAATAAGTAGCTTCTTCAGCTGCAGAATCCCCCGCACCAATTACAACAACATCCTGGCCTTTGTAGAAAAATCCGTCACAAGTAGCACATGCAGATACACCACCACCTTTAAGACGTTCTTCACTTTCTAAACCTAAATATTTGGCTGTTGCACCTGTTGATATTATGATAGTTTCGGCCTCAACTTCTTTTGAATCATCTACTGTGACTTTATGAATCCCTCCGACTTCTTTACTCAGATCAACTTTTGTTACCACTCCAAACCTAACTTCGGTATCAAATCTTTCTGCTTGATTTTTTAGGTCATTCATTAAAGCATTTCCGTCGACTCCATTTGGATAGCCGGGAAAGTTATCTACTTCTGTAGTAGTTGTAAGTTGTCCACCCATTTGCATTCCTGTGTACATAACTGGTTTTAGATCAGCTCTGGCAGCATAAATTGCTGCAGTATATCCTGCAGGTCCTGAACCTATGATAAGGCATTTTATTCTTTCAATTGTATCACTCATTTGTCTGGTTTTTTTATGAAAAGCAAATTTAAATAAAAAGTGTGATTTAATAAATTTTATTTATTTTTTTTGTTGATTGAATTATAATTAAAATTAATAGTTGGAAGCCGATTTATAACAATTGGTTTTTGTAATTTTATTTCTGAAAAAATTAAATATTATGGAATTCAGATCGGTAACGACAGAGGAAGAGTTTAAAGAAGTATTAGATCAAAATTTGGGAGTATTATTTTATTTTTCAACGATAAGTTGTAATGTTGGAGAAGCTTTAGAGCCAAAGGTAATTTCCTTATTGGAAGAAAATTTCCCAAAAATTCCTTTTTATTTTATTGATATGAACGCATCACCCGAAGTATCAGCAAATAATAGTGTATTTGTAGAACCGACAATTTTGGTGTTTTTTGATGGTAAAGAAACGATAAGAAAAAGTAGGATTGTAAGTATTCCTGATCTTTCAGATTCGATTTCCCGTATTTATAAATTAGCTTTCGAATAAATTAAAAAATTAACTTGTTCGATTCGAATTTAGTTATATATTTGCAAACCGAAAATTATTCGGGGTGTAGTTCCGCATTAAATGCGGGATAAACTCCGCCCGGAATCGGTCTACTTTAGATTGTTTCCGCAAGATAATCACCTCGGGGTGTAGCGTAGCCCGGTCATCGCGCCTCGTTTGGGACGAGGAGGTCGCAGGTTCGAATCCTGCCACCCCGACAAAAACACTTCTCAGAAAGTTTTAAAAAATCATAAACCCTTGCACTGCAAGGGTTTCGTGTTTGTATACAATCTTATTTTGTCATAAAAATTCGAAAAATATTTTAAGATACAGAATATTAGCAATATGTTATATTGGGTAGTGGTGTTGCTGACTCACTAAACGGTTTGTATAAGAATAGTAGCCGATTGCGGAACTCGAATTTTTCAAGTTACAACT
>JBDLIB010000057.1:0-17158 GCA_039715085.1 Bacteroidota bacterium
AGAACATCCCTGTATGATAATTAATACTGTAATAATGAGGAGATTGATTACTTTCATATTTTTTAAATTTATAATAATGAGATCAAAAATTGAGCGATAACAAATCAAAAAAGTGGTGTAAAATACTATGGTAAATAAATCAAGTATTTAGCCTTGTAATTATATTCTTTAAGTTTACTTTAATTCACACTATAGTATAGTAAATATAAAAAATATTTACAGCAAACCTCTAATTTGGAGGTTGTATGGTAAGGTTTATTAATTTTGATCTCCTATGTTTAGACTATAATTCATCCATGAATTATAGTCTAAACAATAATTAGAGGTTTTTTATTGGTAAGCCAATCTATAAATTATTTTGCGTCAAATGATAATGTAAAAATCATTGTAGGTCTCTCTGTAGAATATCCACCGTGGACGAAAATAGATAAAACCATTCTATCAGACGAAATTTCACGGACAATTGCCTTTGTAGTGAAGTCCATAATTCCTATAAACCCACCATTTCCAAATTCAATAACATCTGCGTTATCAAATGTGACGTCATATTCATCCAGAATTTTGCCATCATCATCTGCAGTTGCAGCAGCAATAGTTAAATTATTACCCTCATTAAGAGTCCAAGTAGCCCCACTTATATTAGTTTGTTGAACCTGAAAAACTCCATCAGCAGTCATAGTAACAATTTTATCTACTCCTAAAGCAGCATGAGCATAATACCAAGTTGCTAATGCTAGATCATTTTTTGTATTAATTGAGTAAGAGCCATCATAAA
Organism: Bacteroidota bacterium; assembly: GCA_039715085.1. Classification (GTDB taxonomy): domain Bacteria; phylum Bacteroidota; class Bacteroidia; order Flavobacteriales; family Flavobacteriaceae; genus Namhaeicola. The sequence continues at coordinate 776 of JBDLIB010000057.1, forward strand.
CAAAAGTATATTCATTATCATACTCTGCTTCTAATCCTATTAATGCTAAAAGATTATCAGTTGCAGGGAAAATATTTGAAGGAAAATCGTTAGCAACAATACCAACACCATCTAAACCTGCAGTAGCTGTGGTACTTAAAACCCATGTTTTACCATTTGCAGCAATAGGCCCACCTGTTAGCAATTCTTGTTTTGAAGCTGCAATTGATACTTCTTTTGTTGCTGTAGTTTCGCCACCATGGCCTTCTGCAGTTAGAGTAACAGTATAGTCACCAGACATTGCATAAGAATGTATAGGATCTGCTTCTGTACTTGTATTACCATCTCCAAAATCCCATAACAAAGAGGTTGCGTCACTTACTTCAGAATTGAAAGTTACTTCTGTACCATTAACATCTGCAAAAAAATCAACAACTGGAGCAGGTGGATCATCATCGCTACAGTTAACCATAATAATTGCGAGCACAATAAGGCTCATCATTTTTAAATACTTCATAATGTAAAAATTTAATTTGATTCTATTTATATTTATTATTCTAATTTTTATCCCACCATACCGGTGTGTCAATCTTATTTGGGCCTTGCCTGCTTATCGCTTCATTGATATTTTTTCCATTAGTACTCATTTCTATCGTTGAATACAAAAATCGCTTTGGCATTATTCCATTGGTTACACCCCTTGATAAATTTGTTGCTTTTCTTTCGGCGATTACCGGATAACCAGTACGTCGAATATTAGACCACGATTCAAAATAATTTGGCGTTATAGCTATCCACATTTGAGTTCCGATCTGTTCTTCCATCTGATCATTTGTTCCGGTTAAAGAGGTTGTAGAATTTGACATAAAATCAGTAATCTTTAAATTTTCCACATCCCATTGTATCAAAGAGGTTTCTATACCTTTTCTAAAAAGTTCATTGGCTGTTGTAGGATCGTTATCATAAGCTAAAGCTGCCTCAGCTCTTAAGAACCATGTTTCGGTTGCTGTCATCACGTACATTTTACTTTCTTTTGATGAAATTGCTACCCCAATATCTGATTTTGATACAAAATCAGATATTCCAAAACTTTCATCATTTAATCCATTTAGCTGACCTGAATAATTACCATTCATATCTTTACTTACAAAAACCGGCAATCTTGGATCGGCAGTACTCATCAGTTGATCAATCATCATTTCTGAAACTTTTATACCGGGATATTTTGTTCTATGAAAATACCAACTGTTACCATTTCCTTCTGTTTGAACTAAAGATGCGTCGTGTGACGGATCTTCCATAAGGGGTTCTTCCAGACATTGAGAAACAACCTGTTTTGATAGAGTATTGTCTGCATATCTTATACGCATAGCCAATCGAAGACGAACCGAATTAGCCAAACGGACCCATTTATTCAAGTCATTATCATAAATAGGATCTGATTCGGGATAACCCTCTGCCGGATTTGCTATTTTTAATATGGCAATACTTTCAGAGAGTCGTTCAATAAGATCTTTGTATATATATTCTTGTGTATCGTATTTTGGATTGATAATACCTTCTGTTTTTCCTTTTCCACCTTCTGTATATGGTATTTCTCCATAAGCATCGGTAATAACAGTATATCCCATTACAGCTATCACATTTGCCATGGCATTTCTCAGGTCATTTTTAGTTCCTTCCGTTGAAGTGATCATCAATACTTCTTCAATATGCCTTATAACCCCTCCGTACATATCTTCTGAGAAATCATTATAATCACCATCAAAGTTATCACCGTACTGGTCAGGCCTTCGTTCGCTGCTTCCTGCCACAAAATAATGGGCATATTGTCCTGTAAACCCGTAGGTAGATCTGCCGGTTGTTTGTATAAATAAATCTCTTGTGGCTTTTGTAAATAAAGCTGCATCATCTATTGTAGTAACTGCATTAGGATTGTCATAGATATCTTCCAAACTGCTTTGACAAGAGATAAAAACCAACCCAAAAGAAAAGGTAACTAAGGTTCGTTTAATTATATGTTGTATATTTTTCATAGTTATTCGATATTAAAAATGGATATTGAAATTTATCCCATAGGTTCTTGTTGATGGTAGAGAACCAAGCTCGAGAGCAGTTCCGGTTGGACCACTGCTAAAGCCCGCTTCGGGGTCAATATCATCTGCGGCATTGTATATAAAAAACAAGTTTGTTCCAACGGCAGATATACTTGCGGATTGTATTAAAGAATTTTGCAATAATCTTTGTGGGAAATCATAAGTTATCACAATTTCTTTTACTCTTACATTGGTTGCATCAAGTATCATATCCGTAGCAATCTGTTTAGAAAAGATTTCAGAGAATTGCTTCATCATAGCAGGAATGGGTACATCGTTTTGGAAACCGGTATTTTCATTAATTCCATCAACGATGATCCCGGTCTCTCTCCCTTCCAAAGAACGTTTATCAGTTCCGAAGAACATTCTGTAACCACGGCCATAGGAGTAGAAAACACCTCCTTTTTGACCACTGATCAAGGTTTTAAGTGATAGATTTTTATACCTGAAATTATTACTGATACCACCATAAAAATCAGGATTCATTGTTCCAAAATTTTTTCTCTCTCCACTTTGAGTATATCCAGAATCAGTAATTAATATTCTTCCTTTTTTATCACGTAAAAAATCTTTACCGTAAATACTTCCGAATTCTTCTCCGGGTCTTGCTTCTACAGTAACTCCGGCATTATGGATTCCACCTAAAACGATACTCTCTAAACCTTCGTTGAGTTCTTTTACTTTAGATTTGCTTTGGGTGTAATTTAGTCCAAGATCCCAGCTGAAATTTTCAGATTCTACTGGTATTAAATTTAATTGTATCTCAAAACCTTTATTTTTAATACTTCCGGAATTAATTACTTTACTTGAATAAGCAGATGTGCCTGAAATAGGAACAGCCATAATTTGATCGGTTGTTAAGGTTTCGTAATAAGTTGCATCAAGGAAAATACGGTTATCAAAGAAACCAAGTTCTGTACCTACTTCCCATGATTCTGATTTTTCTGGTTTCAGATTTGTAGCCGGAAGAGCATCCGGAATTGAAGCAACTGTATAGTCTAAAGTTGGTGTTTGATCTATATTGTAAACTGGTTGTGTTCTGTATGGGTTCGTATCGTTACCAACTGTTGCATAAGACCCCCTGATCTTACCCAAATTAAATGTTTTAGAATTTATACCAAACAGTTTGGTAAATAATAAACTCATGTTCTCTGAATGATACCAGTAGGAATTGTTATCTTTCGGTAGTGCAGATGAGTTGTCATTTCTTATAGTAGCATCAAAATACAGAAATCCTCCATAGCTAATCTCTCCCAATCCGTAAAATGAATATACACCCTTATCCCAGGTATATTCATTACTATAGGTTTTTTTGTAATTTGATATTCTATAAAAATCAGGAGTTTTTTCTTCATGCCCCCATACATTTATAGAGCTGCCAAATTCTTTTCGATAACTTGCTCCCAGGCTGGTATTAAAATGAATTCCTGATAGGTCAAATTTGTAAGTTCCTAATATATCTGAATTCCATATGGTTGATTTATTAAAGTTATGGGCATAATTTCCAAGCCCTGATGTTGAATATAGGGATCCGCCTTGGGCAGTGTGTCTTACTCCATCTGTAATGATATAATCAATCCCCGATTTAGCAGTAACAAATAAATCATCATTCACATTATACTTTGCAGAGAGCATCCCCTGAAAACGGTCTTTTACATCTTCATTATAAACATTATCCAATGACCAGTAAGGATTGTTAAAGGTTGGATCATTAGCATATTGCATTTGGTTGCCATCTGTATCAATTGTGTTGTTTTTAACATCTTCAAGTCTCACATCACGAGGCATCAAAGAAAGCTGTAAAGAGGTATTTGATGGTCCTTCGGCTAATTCAGGCCTGTTTTTTACTTTTGATCTTATATAGCTGATTTTACCATCTATGCTAAAATCATCCGTTAAGTTGGAGGAGCCCCTAAAATTATATGTCTGTTTTTTAAGTGTATTATTTGGAACAATCCCCTGGCTATTTTGATTAGTTATGGACAATCTTAAAGAACTTTTATCAGTAACTCCCTGGAACGCGATGGAATTACTAATTGATAATCCCGTTTGATAAAATTCTTTATAAGGATTTCCTTGTGGAGAATAAGTATCAGATTTACCCAGCCAGTTAGTATAAGGTTGCCCTTCCATCAGAGGACCCCAACTCCATGAGAACGGGTAATCAAGTACAGGTTTCCCATCATTGCCAATTGGTGCAAATTGATCAAAAGCACCGGTACCATATTCATTTTGTAAATCAGGTGTAAGGGAAACTTGTGTAGTGTTGAATGTAGAAGATAATGAAATCCCAATTCCATCTTTCTTTACTCCAGATTTGGTAGTAACCAAAATAACACCATTCATTCCTAAAGATCCGTAAGCAGCAGAGGCTCCGGCTCCTTTTAGGACGCTGATTGACTCTACATCGTCCGGATTGATATCCGAAAGGGCATCACCTTTATCGGTACCTCCCCATTCACTAGTTCCTCCCGAACCGCCACTAACAGGAATACCATCAACTACTACTAATGGCCTGTTTGATCCTGAGATTGTTGTAACACCTCTTAATAATATCCTGCTTGATCCATCAACACCTGTATTAGATTGTGTTATCTGAAGACCGGAAACCTTTCCGGTAAGAGAGTTCATTACATTATTATCTTTAACTATATTCACTTCGGCTGCATCTACCTGAGAAATCGAATAACCTAATGACGCCTTGTCACGCTGAATATTTAAAGCTGTAACTACAACTTCATCCAGTTTCTCCTGATCTGGTTCCATAGAAACATTTATAACGGATTGATCTCCAACAGGCATTTCAAGCGTTTTAAATCCCATAAAGGAGAATACTAAAACATTATTATTATCAATATTCCTGATTGTATAATTCCCATCAAAATCTGAAGCAACACCTTTATCAGATCCCTTAATATTGATATTTACACCGGGTAGAGGATTATGAGTCTCTTTATCCAGTATCTTACCGGAAACAATCTTCTGTGCAGAGGTTGTTACTGAGAATCCAATGACAACCATTAAGAACAACAATTTATTCATATAATTAGTAAGTTTGGGCATTAACAATATGATATTAATTTCAAAGTTTAAAAAGCTACTTTTTTGCGAACTATCTTTCATTTTTCTTACAAATGTTTAAGAGTTATAACATTGAATAATCAAATATGAAAACATTACTTTTTCCTAATGTTATTAGGTAAAAGATCAAAATTAAATTATATACAGGGTGAATAACTCAAAATCCAATACCGACCGTTCGGTTGCTAATATATTATATATTTTTAAATTAATTATTGATCTATATCAAATTTTTTAAACCTGAAAAATTCTACTTTTGAGATGAAATAATAAGTATTTTTACACGAACTCTGGCAAGTGTTTATTACCGTATAATAAATTATAGTTAAATTAAAGAATAGATGAAAAACTCAAATTTAAAATCCATAGCACTTTTGCAGTTATTGTTCTCCTTATTTCTATTATCATCTCTTAATTTAGTTGGTCAAACAAGCCAGAGTATTGATGATATATTATGGTTTAACAAACCAGCTAAAGAATGGGAGGAAGCATTACCACTCGGTAATGGCAGATTGGGAGTTATGGTGTTTGGTAAAACTTCTGAGGAAAGGATTCAGTTAAATGATGATTCTATGTGGCCTGCTGATTTAGGGTGGGGAGAAGCTGAAGGAAACAAACAGGATATACAAGATATTAGAGAATTGTTATTTAGTGGTAAAAATGCAGAAGCAGATAGTCTTTTTGTAGATAAATTCTCCCGAAAGACAATATTAAGATCTCATCAAACCCTAGGGGATTTATATATAGATTTCAATCATAAGAGAATTTCTGATTACAGAAGAGAGTTAAATATAAGTAAAGCTATAGCAAAGGTTTCATACAAAGCTGACGGAGACCTGATAACCGAGAAAGTATTTGTATCTCATCCACATCGTGCCATCATTATAGAAATTACTTCTGAGGCAAAACATGGCCTGAATGGTAAAATACGTTTAAACAGGCCGGAAGATGAGGGGTACCCTACCGCAATAACAAAAACCAATGAGAATAATCTTCTTTTTATGCAAGGAGAAGTTACACAGCGAGGAGGTAAATTTGATTCAAAACCTGTTCCAATATTAGAAGGAGTTAAATTTGAAACCTGTCTTAAAATCAATAATGTTGGAGGAGAAATATTGAGAGGTGAAGACTATCTGGAATTAAAGAATGTAGAAAAAGCAACATTTTATCTTGTATCTAACACATCATTTTATCATGAAAATTACTCAGAGCAAAACAAAATTGATTTAGCAGCTATTCAAGGAGTTGATGTCAAAATTTTGGAAAAAGAACATATAGAAGATTACCAAGATCTATATTCTAGAGTAGATTTAAAACTAACAGATAATAAATTGGATATAATTCCTACTGATAAAAGGGTGATGTCTGTAAAAAAAGGGGAATCTGATTTAGGATTAGAAGCACTGCTCTTTAAGTATGGAAGGTATTTACTTATCAGTTCATCCAGGGAAGGAACAAATCCTGCAAATCTACAGGGAATTTGGAATCCGCACATAAGTGCACCCTGGAACGCAGATTATCATCTAAATATTAATCTTCAGATGAATTACTGGCTAGCTAATGTGACTAACCTTGGCGAGCTTAACATGCCTTTATTTGATTATATAGATAAGCTGATTGAAAATGGAAAGATTACTGCAAAAAATAACTTTGGATGCAGAGGAGCATTTATTCCCCATGCAACCGATATATGGGCACCTACCTGGTTACGGGCTCCAACTGCATATTGGGGTTGTTCTATGGGTGGAGGTGGCTGGTTAGTTCAGCATTATTGGCAATACTTTGTATATACAAGAGACAAATCTTTTCTCAAGAAACGTGCCTTTCCTGCTATAACAGAAGTAGCTAAGTTCTATAGTGACTGGATCATAGAAGACCCTCGCGATAAGTCATTAATTTCAGTGCCATCAACTTCACCTGAAAATCGATTTATTAATTCAGCCGGGGAACCTGTAGCCACATGCTTAGGGAGTGCAATGGATCAGCAAGTAATAGCTGAAGTTTTTGATAACTATATTGAAGCGAGTGCTATTATTGGGCACGATGATGAACTTTTGAAAAAAATTAAACAGCAACGTCCTCTTTTACGTTCCGGTTTTGTTATTGGTAGTGATGGAAGAATTCTGGAGTGGGACAGGGAATATGAAGAATATGAACCCGGTCACAGACACATATCGCACTTGTATGGATTTTACCCCGGGATTAGTATAACAAAAGATAAATCGCCCAAATTATTCGATGCTGTTAAGAAAACACTGAATCACCGCTTAGAAAACGGGGGAGCCGGTCCGGGATGGAGCAGAGCATGGCTGATAAATTCCAGTGCAAGGCTTTTGGATGGTGATATGGCTCATGATCATGTTCAAAAATTTCTTGAAAAATCGGTTTATTCAAACTTATTAGATGTACATCCTCCTTTTCAAATTGACGGTAATTTTGGTTATACAGCCGGAATAGCTGAAATGTTATTACAATCACATGAGGAAAACTTATTAAGAATACTTCCTGCTTTACCTTCCAATTGGGAAAAAGGATACGTTAAAGGAATACAAGGCAGAGGAGGCTTAACGGTGGATATTTTATGGAATAAGAATATGTTGGATAAGGTAATTATCAGATCTAAGTTTGATAGAAATTTTAATTTTGTTTATAAGGATAAGGTGATTCCGGTTGAAATAAAAAAAGGTGAAGTTTTCACTTATTTGAATAAGAGTGAATAATTATCACCAAATAATAAGAATAAATATTTATCAATTAAATTAATATTCTATGAATAAAATTAGTAGATCGAACATATTTATCCTGATTTTCATAATGTTTTTAAGTTCTTCTAATATCTTTTCGCAAGAACCACAAACAAACTTAAAGGTTATGACCTATAATATCTGGAATGGTTTTGATAATGGTAACGACACTGTTAGAAAGGAAAGTTGGATAGAATGGATCAAAGGCAAAGATCCTGATGTTCTTGCACTACAGGAATTATGTGGGTATAATGAGAAAAAGCTTAAAGCTGATGCAGTAAAATGGGGGCATCCTTATGTAAAAATCTTGAAATCAACCGGTTATCCTGTGGGTCTTACTTCAAAAAAACCAATTACGCTTAAAGAACGCTCTTTAAAAAAACTTTGGCATGGGATGCTGCATTGTGAGACCTATGGAATAGATTTTTTTGTTGTGCATTTATCACCTGCTGATTGTGACTACAGGTTCAATGAGGCAAATATTATTACAGAAAAGGTTAAAGAAAGTAAAAGTGATAAATATATTATCATTGGAGACTTCAATGCTCACTCACCATTTGACGGAGAATTATTGAAACACAACAAATCCTTGCGGAAAAAATATACAAATAAAAAACCTAACAAAAAATATTCAAATCTAAGACTTGGAGAAATTGATTATTCAGTGATTTCAAGATTTTTATCAATTCCAACGATAGACATATGTCAAATATTCATGGATATTCCCGACAGATATACTTTCCCAACACCGGCATTAATTGGGGTATATCAAACTGCTGAAGAAATAAGGCAGAACAAAGAGCGAATAGATTATATCCTTACGAGTCCGATTATCTCAAAATCTTGTACAAATGTAAATATTTTTAATGATGAGGACACAGGATTACTTTCAGACCACTATCCTGTCATGGCTGAATTTAAATTTTAAAAGTGATAATCTGAGTTAGATCTTAGCTTTACTCATCTGCACAGATTAGTTTTAAGTAGGAGTCGAAAATTAGATGATACTTATTCATCAATTCTTTTTTCACATTATTTCTAATCATGGAATGGTGAATTGCGATGCCTTCGATAAGGGCAATTATTTGAAAAGTGACAGATTCGATATCTAAATCTTTTTTTATTTGCCCGGATTCTGACGCGGTTAAAACTATTTTCCTGATTATTTCACGGGATTGTTCTATAGCAGGAGATATCTTACTTCGTATTATTTCGTTTTTTTCACTTTCTAATTGAAAATTATAAAAATTGCGAATTGGATATTCCAATCCTTCTTTTGTAAGATTTTCAATATTAGCAAACATATCGGAAACATAATTATATAACAATCTAATATCTTCAACAAAATTACCTGATTGAAAATATTTATAATCTGTTTGTAATAAATTTAAATAATAAATATCTAAAGTAGAAAAGTAAATTTCTTCTTTACTTTTAAAATGATGGTAAATAGCACCTTTAGATAAATTAGTAGCTTCCATAATATTTTTAATGGTCACTTCTTTATATCCTTTTTGGAGGAATAGTATAAATGCTGTTTTTACAATATAATCTTTACTTTTTAAATCTTTTTTTACCTCCATTTATTTTTTATCTCCTTAAATTTATTAGTTAAGTAACCGACCAATTGGTTTGTAAATATATGACAAATAAAAGAAATCAAATCGATTATTTGTTAAGGTCTTTCTTTATGGGAACTATCCAATAGGAATAGTAATAGGATTTATATGGAAGCATATAAGTGTTTAATGGTTTGGCCCCCCAACTATTAATACTTCCTAAGCCTTGTTGAAACCCATCAATATTAACAAAGACTTTTTTTCTGGAAGTAAGTTCTCCAGCATGTTTTTGTGTTTTTTCATTTCCGGAGTCCAAATCTTTTCTGCTAAAGTTTAGAGCAGATAGGTTTAGAAGTTCCTCACCAGATATTTTCAGTCCGATTCCTTCATCGGTAGTAATTTCTGCCCAACGTACATCTATTTTATTGCCGGTTTCCTGTGGACGAATATATGGGAAATATTGGTCCTTTATGTTTCCCTGATAAATACCAGTTTTTGCAGCATGCTGACGGTCAACATATGATTCAAATGGCCCTTTTCCATACCATTTTATGGTTTTGTAAGATTCCGGTAAGATCAATTCATTGCCAAATTTAAACAAATTACTATGTTTGCCCTTCAAAGCTTTAAAGTCGTTGGTAACTTTAACTGAGCCGTTTCCGTAAATATTAAAACTCTGTGTATAAACAGCATCTCCTTTAAAGATATCTTTTGAAAAAGTAATAACAATTTCGTTTTTAGATATTCGTTTTATTCCAGCCTTTACTTCTTCTTTTTTACCGATATTTTTCCACTCAATATATTCTTTTTGCATTTTGGCTCCATAATCGTTGTCATTTGGAGCCCTCCAAAAATTAATTTGTGGACCTTTTTCTATTAATACTTGTTCTTTGAATGAGTAATTGGTTAATAAACCCATGGATTTATCAAAGTTTAGAATGAAATTTTCTCCAATAACTTCAATAATATTTTCTTTCTCTGTGTAAGAGATATCTTTTGTAGATTTATTTGGCGGGATGGCCTCAATTGGATTTGATTTCAATTGAAACTGCTCATAAGCGATTTCAAAACCGGCATTTAGCAATGGTTCATCCTCTTTTAATACTACTCTTAAATTCAAAAAGTATTCAACATTGTTTTTTAATACTGTTTTAAATGGTATCGTTATATTCTTATTTCCCTGGGGAGCTACATTTATACCGTTAATAGTTCCATTTTCAACAGGAATACCATTAGCAATTATTTCCCATTCTAATTTATAGTTGGATAAATCTCTAAAAAAGTACCAGTTTTTAATTTTTATTTCACCCTTGGAAAGATCAGATTGATAAAATTTGATGTTCTGATGGATATGTTTCACTTCATAAATATGGGGGTTTGGTTTTCTGTCGGGTTGTACCAATCCGTTATTTAAAAAATTGTTGGAACTTGGAATATCTTCAGGACCAAAATCTCCTCCATAAGCGAAAATTTCTTTACCGTTTTTAACTGTTTTTAACCCCTGATCTACAAAATCCCAAATAAATCCTCCCTGTAGTTTATCGTATTTCTCGTACAGATCCCAATACTCTTTAAAACCACCCATGCTGTTTCCCATAGCATGAGCATATTCACATTGAATTAGTGGCTTTTTGGCATTACTTTTTGCATACTCCTCAATATTTTTTGGAGTACGGTACATTGGCACATAAATATCGGTATTCCATTCCAATAAAGCTCGTTCGTATTGTACAGGCCTTGTGTTGTCCAACTCTTTAACTAACGAATAACTTTTATAGAAATTTTTGCCATTCCCGGCTTCATTTCCCAGAGACCAAATAATAATAGAAGAATGGTTTTTATCTCTGGCAATCATTCGTTCTGTACGATCTAAATGGGCTTTCAACCATTTAGGATTGTTTCCTAATGTCTTGTTTAGTTTATATCCCATACCATGCGATTCGATATTTGCTTCATCAACAACGTATATACCGTATTGGTCGCACAATTCATACCAATAGGGATCATTAGGATAATGACATGTTCTTACTGCATTAATATTGTATTCTTTAAAGAGTTGTATATCTCGAAGCATTTCTTCCTTCGATACAACATGACCGGTTTCAGGATTATGTTCATGCCTGTTAACACCTTTAATTAATATTGGTTTTCCGTTAACTAATAGCTGACCGTTTTTAACTTCAGATGTACGGAAACCAATTTTTCTTGATATAACTTCACTTACTTTTCCATTTTTCTTTTCAAGAATAATATTTAACTGGTATAATTCAGGAGTTTCTGCAGACCAGCTTAAAACGTTTTCAATAGCAGTATTGAAGTTGCTGGTTTGGACATTATTTGGTTCAATTTCAAAATCTTGTTGAGAAGTAAAAATGGATTTTCGTTCTTTAATTATTTCGATGGAAATTACTCCTTTTTGATGTAATGTACTCGCATTTTTTAATGATACTTCCAGGTTAAAAGTTCCATCTGCATAATTATTTGTTAATCCGGCTTTTACAAAATAATCATCAAAATAAACTTTAGGCCTTGCATATAAATATACATCTCTTTCAATACCTGATATTCTCCAAAAATCCTGACATTCCAAATAACTGCCATCGCTCCAGCGATATACTTCTAAAGCAATAGAATTTATTCCCGGTTTTACAAAATCGGTCAGATTAAATTCTGCAGGTAATTTTGACCCCTGGCTATAGCCAACTTTTTTACCGTTTATCCAGATATAAAAAGCCGATTTAACAGCTCCTAAATGGATGAAAATCTCTTTTCCATCCCAATTTGAAGAAATTTCAAAATTTCTTTTGTAGGATCCTACAGGGTTATATCCGTCCGGAATATCAGGCGGGTTAGGATTCTTTGTGTTAAATGGATATTCAGCATTGGTGTAGATTGGAATACCATAACCTTCCACTTCCCAGTTGGATGGTACTTTAATGTTGTTCCATTTTTCTGTAGAAAAATCTTCTTTATAAAAATCTTTAGGCCTTGATCCGGTTTCTCTTACCCAGTTGAATTTCCAGGTTCCGTTTAAAAGAAGATAGTTTTCAGCTTTAGATAGATCCTTTTTTTTAGCCAAATCTATTGAGTTATACGGGAAAAATGATGCTCTTGCAGGTAATTTATCAATACCGATAATATCCGGATTTTCAATTACAGGATCTAATGTTTGGGCTTGTATATAATTGATTCCAATCAATAGAATCAAAATTATTTTTTTATAAGTATAAAGTTGTTTCACTTGTTTAAAATTTTGTAATTATCTGTTAATAAGTTAATTAAAAACTCGCATACCGGACGGACAGGTTTAAGAATTGTATTTGGAAAATTCTTTTGATTAGGTGAATCCGGGTAATGTTGGGTTTCAAGACAAAAGCTGTTCGATATTCGTTTTTCTTTTCTTCCTTGCCAAAACATCACTTCCGTTAAGAAAATTACCTGAATAAAATTGTAATCCAGGCTCAGTAGTATAAACTTCCTTCCTTATCCGGAACATGAAGAGTTACTACTTTACCCCCGTAATTTGTAATAGTAATTTCTATATTATTTTTATTTTTTTCTGCATCACTTTAAAACTCATATTGCAGGTCTAAAAAAATATAATTTATTTTATTGATATTTATTTTAGAATTGAATACTACCAAGAAGGACCCAAAATTCTTTCTTTGACCTGATCCACATATGTTCTACCGATAACGTATATAACACCATCAATTCCCACACTATTACCTTCTAAGGTGTCTATTTTATCAATTGCAACGGTGAACGATCTGTGTATTCGTATAAAATTATCTGATGGTAATTGATCTGTAAAACTGCATAAAGTTTGATGAATTATGTATCTACCTGTAGTTGTACTAATTTTAAGGTAATCTTTAAGACTTTCGATAACCATAATTTCGTCCAGATAGATTTTTTTATTCTTTTTCTTTTCAATTTTAACGAAAATATAAGGCCTTCTGTTTATACTTTTAGTTGTTTTGTTGATTTCGTGTGATTTATTTACTCTATTAATAGCCTGCATAAATCTAGGGAAAGAGATTGGTTTAACCAGATAATCCAGAACATCCAATTCATATGTTTGTACAGCAAAATCTCCGTAAGCTGATGTAATTATGATCATTGGCTTATACTCTAGAATTTTAATAAAATTAATACCATCCAGTAAAGGCATATCAATATCTAAAAAAATTAGATCAATTTTATTTGTTTTTAAAAAGTTTAAGGCTTCTATTGCATTATTAAAAGTATTAACAATATCAATATTATGTATTTTCTCAAGATGATTTTTAACTACATTAACAGCTAAAGGCTCATCGTCAATTATTAAACATTTAATACTCATTTTATACTTTTATTTTAAGTTCAACTACAAACAATTCATCCATAGTGTTGACAGATAAATTATACTCGTCTTTATTGTAACCCAACTCCAGTCTTTTTTTTACATTTTCTAATCCAATACCTCCATATTTAGATTTTGTAATACTTTTTTTATATTTACTAGTTGCCGGTAGAGGATTAGAGATTCTAAAATAAAGAAAATTATCTTGAATTTTAAAATCTATGTCAATTTTAATTTTGTTAATATTTTTATTGACACCGTGTTTAAAAGCGTTTTCAATAAAAGAAAGTAACAGTATTGGGGCAATTTTTTTATCTTGAATGTTTCCGGAGACATTCATGTTAATTTCTAATAACTCACCATGTCTTATACGCTCGAGTTCTAAATAATTTTGGATACAGATAATTTCATTTTCAATACTTTGATATTTTTCTTTGGTTTCATACAGAAGATATCTCATCAAATTTGAGAGTTTTAGTATAATTTTGGGTGTTTTTTTTGACCCTTCTATAGCCAATGAATAAATATTGTTTAGGGTATTAAAAAAGAAATGAGGTGAAATCTGACTTCTCAAAAATAAAAGCTCTGTTTCTAATTGAACTTTTTCTAAATCTGTCAATCGTTTATGTTCTTTAATCCAATCCATGGTAACTTTTATGGCAGTTACGAATGTTACAACATATAGTTCACCAATCATCATATCTATGGCATAATCAGTAGTAAATTCGTTGGTTACCCTAGGCCCCTCCGGCCAAACATTTTGACTAACTAGGTAAAAAGTTAAATTAAATTTTACCAGAACCATTAAAAAAATAGACACAGAAAGGGAAATAATGTAAAAAATGTACTTCTTTTTGTATACTAACTTTGGCATTAAAAAATATATATTCAAATAGCATAAAGCCATATGTATTGGAAAACCCAGTAAATTGGTTTTAAAAGAATATAAATAATCTCCACTAAAATAATGCCCCCAACGAAAAGTATTGAATAAGAAGTAGATTAGCCAAAATATAACATGATGCCACAGTGTAATTTCATATATTTTTTTTGTTTTCATTTTTTTACAAATCGACGTTTAGCATGTTTTCTTTGTTATTCGTCTAATAATATTCTTTAAATCTAAGTTTTTTTTGAATATTTACTCAGTTAAAAGCTAAAAAAATGATAGATCTTAAGAAGTCTAATATATATATCATTTATCTTTTGCTGATAATTTTAAGCTTAATATCATGCAAAAAAGAAGAAAAATTAGTTGTTATAACTGATTATTCAAAGTATGTAAATCCATTTATTGGAACTGGCAGTCATGGACATACATATCCGGGAGCTACCGTACCATTTGGAATGCTGCAGGTAAGTCCGGATAACGGGATTTCAAAATGGGATTGGTGTTCGGGGTATCACTATTCAGATTCTATAACAATTGGATTTAGTCATTTGCATTTGAGCGGCACTGGTATAGGAGATCTAAATGATATTCGTTTTATGCCGGTTAATAAAAAAGTTAATCTAGAAAAAAAAGTAATTACTCGAGATGATATTCCATATAAATCAGTTTATAATCACAGCCAAGAGAGTGCAAAGGCAGGTTATTACAGTGTTTTTTTGAGAGATCATAATATAAATGTTGAATTAACTTCAGATAAGAGAGTTGCGTTTCATAAATATACCTACAAAAAGGACGATATCCAATCTGTAGTTATTGATTTAGGAAACGCTTTTAATTGGGATAAACCTGTAGAGACGCAAATTAATATTGAAGATAAATTTACCATCTCCGGTTACAGGCATACAACAGGTTGGGCGAAAAATCAGAAAGTATTCTTTGTAGCCAGGTTTTCTAATTCAATAAAAGATTTTGATCTTGTTAACGACCATGAGTATATAAAAGGGAGTAGTACAACAACGGGTGTTAAAACATCAGCTCAACTGTTTTTTAATGATTTAAGTAATCATGAAATTCAAATTAAAGTTGGAGTTTCTTCTGTTAGTATTGAAAATGCAAGGCAAAATATAGAAGAATATGATGGAAAGTTTGATTTTAATGCAGTAAAAGTTAAAGCTAAGGAAAATTGGAATAGTATATTGTCAAAAATTAAAATAGAAACTCCAATTGATTCATTAAAAACAATATTTTACACTGCCTTGTATCATACACAAATTGCACCAGTTACATTTAGTGATATTAATGGTGAATTTAGAAAAGAAAATGATACTATTTATAGAGCAAAAGGCTTTACAACTTATTCTACATTATCACTTTGGGATACTTTCAGGGCAGAACACCCTCTGCTAACAATACTACAACCAGAAAAAGTATCAGATATTATAAACTCTATGTTGTTATATTACGAGGATAGAAAGGTATTACCAGTATGGACTCTGTATGCAAATGAAACAAATACTATGACTGGGTATCATTCAATTCCTGTAA
This sequence comes from Bacteroidota bacterium, assembly GCA_039715085.1. GTDB lineage: Bacteria > Bacteroidota > Bacteroidia > Flavobacteriales > Flavobacteriaceae > Namhaeicola. The sequence goes on from JBDLIB010000057.1 coordinate 17,017, forward strand.
TTGCTGAAGCCTATTTAAAAGGAATTAGAGGCTTTGATATTGGAGAGGCTTATGAAGCTATGAAAAATACTATGATGGGTGATGACAGGGGATTAAAGTATTATAAAAAGTTTGGATACATTCCATATAATCTTTTAGACGA